>NZ_AUKR01000002.1:0-437019 GCF_000424845.1 Streptomyces sp. TAA040
GCTTCATCGTTCGACTTGCATGTGTTAAGCACGCCGCCAGCGTTCGTCCTGAGCCAGGATCAAACTCTCCATGAATGCTTCAAAATGAAGACACCACAGGGAGCGGAACACGAAGCCGGAATAAGCCCCGCATCCACTGCGTCCTCGCTGTGTTCATCAATACTCAAAGAAACCACATCCACAGGCAGGCAACCATGACAACCACAATCACCCACCCCCGGACGGGGTATCAACATATCTGGCGTTGACTTTTGGCACGCTGTTGAGTTCTCAAAGAACGGACGCTTCCTTCGAAACCCTCCCAGGCTCCTCCGGGCGCTTCCCTTCGGTGTGTCCCCGACTTTACCAGACTTTCCCCCGGCCGTTTCCGGCGAGTTCGTTCCGGTGGGAGTCGGAACTCCCTTCGCCTTTCGGCGTGTCCAGACTTTATCAGGTTTCCTGAGCCCGGATTTCCATCCCCCGGTCCGGCGCGCACGCGTGAGCGGCTGCTTTCCCTGGGGTGGAACCATCAACTTACTGGAGCCGGGCGCCCGGATGCAAATCCGGGTACCCGGCTCCCCTCGGCGGGGTCGGCCCCACCCGTCAGACCTCGACGACGACCGGCAGGATCATCGGTCGGCGGCGGTAGGTGTCGGAGACCCACTTGCCCATCGTCCGGCGCACCAGTTGCTGGAGCTGGTTGACCTCGGCGACACCGTCCTGGGCCGCCCTGCCCAGCGCCTCGTCCAGCTTGGGGAGCACGGCGCTGAAGTCGGCGTCGTCGATTCCCGAGCCGCGGGCCTGGATGTGCGGCCCTCCGACGATCTTCCCGCTGCTGCTGTCCACCACCACGAAGATGGAGATGATGCCCTCGTCCCCGAGGATGCGCCGGTCCTTGAGCGCGTTCTCGGTGACGTCGCCCACCGAGAGGCCGTCGACGTAGACGTAACCCGCCTGCACCTTGCCGACGATGTTCGCCTTTCCGTTGACCAGGTCCACCACCACACCGTCCTCGGCGATGACCACTCGCTCCCGGGGCACCCCGGTCTGCGCGCCCAGTTCGGCGTTGGCCCGCAGATGCCGCCACTCGCCGTGCACCGGCATCAGGTTCCGGGGCCGGCAGATGTTGTAGAAGTACAGCAGCTCCCCGGCCGAGGCGTGCCCGGAGACATGCACCTTGGCGTTCCCCTTGTGCACCACGTTGGCGCCCCAGCGGGTGAGGCCGTTGATGACCCGGTACACCGCGTTCTCGTTCCCCGGGATCAGCGAGGACGCCAGGATCACGGTGTCCCCCGGGACGATACGGATCTGGTGGTCGCGGTTCGCCATCCGGGACAGCGCCGCCATCGGCTCGCCCTGCGAACCGGTGCACACCAGGACGACCTCGCTGTCCGGCAGGTCGTCGAGCGTCTTGACGTCGACCACCAGGCCGCCGGGCACCTTCAGATAGCCCAGGTCCCGGGCGATGCCCATGTTGCGCACCATGGATCGGCCGACGAACGCCACCCGGCGCCCGTTCTCGTGTGCCGCGTCGAGGATCTGCTGGATGCGGTGCACATGGCTGGCGAAGCTCGCCACGATGATGCGCTTCTGCGCGCCGGCGAAGACCTGCCGCAGCACCTGCGCGATGTCCCGCTCGGGCGGTACGAAGCCGGGGACCTCGGAGTTCGTCGAGTCGGAGAGCAGCAGGTCGATGCCCTCCTCGCCGAGCCGGGAGAACGCCCGGAGGTCGGTCAGCCGGCCGTCGAGCGGCAGCTGGTCCATCTTGAAGTCGCCGGTGTGCACCACCATGCCGGCCGGGGTCCGGATCGCGACGGCCAGGGCGTCCGGAATCGAGTGGTTCACCGAGACGAACTCGCAGGCGAAGGGGCCGATCCGTTCGTGATGCCCTTCCTTGACCTCCAGCGTGTAGGGCCGGATGCGATGCTCCTGGAGCTTCGCCTCGATCAGCGCGAGCGTCAGCTTGGAACCGATGAGCGGGATGTCGGGCTTTTCGCGGAGCAGGAAGGGAACGCCACCGATGTGGTCCTCGTGCCCGTGCGTGAGCACGATGCCGTCGATGTCGTCGAGCCGGTCCCGGATCGAGGTGAAGTCCGGCAGGATCAGGTCGATGCCGGGCTGCTCCTCCTCGGGGAAGAGCACTCCGCAGTCGACGATCAGGAGCCGGCCGTCGTACTCGAAGACGGTCATGTTGCGGCCGATCTCGCCCAGGCCGCCGAGCGGGGTGACCCGGAGGCCGCCCTTGGCGAGCTTCGGCGGGCGGCCGAGCTCGGGATGTGGATGACTCAAAGGACTCTCCTCACCACACACGCCACGGGCCCCAAGGGCACGTGGCGTGTGCGACTGTTGTGCACTTGCAGTTGTTGGTGCGTATGAAGTTGCGAAGTGAGCAGTGCTCAGAGCTGGACCCCGCCCGCGGCGAGGTCGCGCCGCAGTTGCAGGGTCTCCTCCTCGCTGAGTTCGACGAGCGGCAGCCGGAGCGGACCGGCGGGCAGGCCCTGCCGGGTCAGCGCGGCCTTGCAGGTGATGACGCCCTGGGTGCGGAACATCCCGGTGAAAACCGGCAGGAGCTTCTGGTGGATCTCGGTGGCCTTGCTGACGTCGCCGTTGAGGTGGGCGTCGAGCATGACCCGCAGCTCCGGGGTGACCACGTGGCCGACGACCGAGACGAAGCCGACCGCGCCGACCGAGAGCAGTGGCAGGTTGAGCATGTCGTCGCCGGAGTACCAGGCCAGACCGCTGGCCGCGATGGCCCAGCTCGCGCGCCCGAGGTCGCCCTTGGCGTCCTTGTTCGCGACGATGCGCGGGTGCTCGGCGAGACGGACGATGGTCTCGGTGTTGATGGGGACACCGGAGCGGCCCGGGATGTCGTAGAGCATCACCGGGAGTTCGGTGGCGTCCGCGATGGCCGTGAAGTGCCGGAGGAGGCCCTCCTGCGGCGGCTTGTTGTAGTACGGCGTGACCGCCAGCAAGCCGTTGGCCCCGGCCTGCTCCGCGGCCCGGGCCAGCGCCAGGCTGTGCCGGGTGTCGTTGGTGCCGGCTCCGGCGACCACATGCGCCCGGTCTCCCACGGCCTCGGCCACGGCCCGGACCAGGTCGGCTTTTTCCGCGTCGCTGGTGGTCGGGGACTCGCCCGTGGTGCCGTTGATGATCAGACCGTCGTTGCCGGCGTCCACCAGGTGGGCGGCAAGGCGCTGAGCGCCGTCGAGATCGAGTTCGCCGTCCGCAGTGAACGGCGTGACCATCGCGGTCAGGACCCGCCCGAAGGGCGTCTGCGGTGTGGAGGTCGGAGCCATGGGTACCACGCTACTCGTAGCTTCCCGCCAGGTGTCCCCTCGGGGCAGGTCGGAATCGGAGCCCGGCGCTGCCTGCTCGGGGGTTCACGCAGCGCCGGGTCCGTGGAATCAGCCTAGATGAACTTCTTGAAATGTCGCAATCCGGACACAACGGGCGGCTACGGTGCGACGCGCCCGTTCGTGTTGAAGGCGGCGTGCGTGAGCGGCATCAGTTCCGCCCAGGCGGCCTCCATCGACTGGCCCACCATCTCGATCTCACGCTGCGGGAACGAGGGCACGACCGCGTTCTCGTGCTGGGTCCGCAGGCCCAGGAAGTGCATGAGCGACCGAGCGTTGCAGGTGGCGTACATGGAGGAATAAAGACCCACCGGAAGAGTGGCCCTGGCGACCTCGCGCGCCACTCCGGCCTCCAGCATGTCCTGGTAGGCCGAGAAAGACCGCTCGTAGGACCCCCGCATGACCTCTCCGACGAGCTTCTGCTGCTCCTCGGTGCCCTCGACGAACTCGTACTTGCCCGGGCGACCCCGCTGGACCAGCTTTCGCGACTCGTCGGGGACGTAGAAGACCGGTTCGAGGCGGCGGTAGCGACCGCTCTCCTCGTTGTACGACCATCCCACCCGGTGTCGGTGGAACTCCCGGAACACGAACAGCGGCGCGCTGATGAAGAAGGTCATGGAATTGTGCTCGAACGGGCTGCCGTGGCGGTCCCGCATGAGGTAGTTGATCAGCCCCTTGGAGCGCTCCGGGTCCTTCTCCAGCTCCTCCAGCGACTGCTCGCCGGCGGTGGACACCCGGGCAGCCCACAGGACGTCGGTGTCGCCGGCGCTGTGCTTGACCAGTTCGACGGTCATGTCGCTTCGGAAGCGGGGGGTGTCGGTCACCGGCGGGTCCTTCCAGGTACTGCGGTCAACGGCACGGCACAGCCTACGGCCCCGGTCGGACATGTCCGGTGGCCCACGACGGGGCGGCGGGCGGTTCCGGGCAGTTGCGCTCCGGGCGGTCGCGCGGTTTCCGGAACCGCGCGCAGAAAATTTCCGGAAACGGCAACTTCCGCCCCTCCCCGACCGTCTGTACGGGCAGATGCGCAGATACCCCGATGAGAGAAGGAATCGCCCCATGTCCCGCCGCGGAGAGCCCGTTCCGTTCGCCTTCGTCGCCGAGGCCGACCGGTTCCGCAGCGATGTCGCCCCGCCGCCGCCCGAACAGGCCTCGCTGCCGCAGATCCTCGGCCGCACCCTGCTCGGGCTCGTGCTCGTCGCCGGCCTGGCCGGCTCCCTCCTGCTGGGCATGCCCGCGCTGGAGGTCGACCACGGCGACCCGGAGCAGGAAGCCTCCGAGAGCCGCTGAGGACTCCGGGCGCGCCGAACCGCGCCCCCGGAGGTGGCCACTGTCCCGCTCCCCCGATAGCCTCACCCGTCACAGGACTCCGGCGCCGCGCTGCCGGGCTTCAATGCCCGGTGCGCGTGCCCGGCCCCCGTCCTGCCCCCGAGACGGACCGCGAGCGAGGACCCAGCCGTGCCCCTGACCTTTCTGACGGCCGACCGAGAGCTGAGCACGACCGACGATCCCGCGGAGACGCCGCTCCCGCACACTGATCCGGGCTACTGGCGGCGCCCCTACCGGCCGGGCCCCTGGCGGGTCGCCGGCGCGGCCCTGCTCCTGCTGCTCGCCTCCTACCTGCTCATCTCCGCTGTGGTCATCGCGGTGGCCGGGACGCTGGGCGGCGCCGGACTCTGCATCACCTCGGCCGGCGTCGCGATCGGCTTCGCGCTCCGGCTGCTGCGGGTCGGGCTCTGGGTCAGTTCGCACGGCCTGCGCCGGGTCGGGGTGTTCCACACGCGCACGCTGCCCTGGTCCGAGATCGCCGCGGTCCGCACGGCCCAGCAACCGGTCCGCTGGCTCGGACTGCCGAGGACGGTCCAGGGCCAGGCGCTGACGGTGGACCTCAAGCAGGGAGAACCGCTGCGGGCGCTCGTCACTGATCACAACGCCGACTTCCTCGCCAAGCCGGAGGCCTTCGACCGGGCCGCGGACGTGCTGGAGGCCTGGGCGGCCGACTACCGGGCCTGAGCTCCGGTGGTCCCGGTCCCCCCTCTGCCCGTCCCACGGGAAACGGGGGGTGCCACCTTGCGCAACCGGATCGCGTGCTGCATCGCCTTGCGCGCGCGGGGTGTGTCGCGGGCGTCGTGGTAGGCGACCGCGAGCCGGAACCAGCTCCGCCAGTCGTCCGGATGCGCCTGCGTCTCCGCCTCCCGCGCGGCGAACACCGCGTCCGCGGAGTCCCGGTCGACGCGTCCGCTGGGGGTGCGCTCCAGCTCGTCCACCGGAAGGCCGCCCTCGGCCTCCAGCTCGGACCCGAGTCTGCCCGCCTGCCAGGCGAAGCGGGTGCTGTGCCACAGGAACCAGGCGCCGATGAAGGGCAGCACCAGCACGGCCACCCCGAAGGGGATCGTGACCGCGGTGCCCTGACGGATGAGCAGCACGCCGCGGCTGCCGACCAGCACGAAGTAGACCACCAGCACGGTGGCCAGAGCGAAGTACGTGAGCTTTGCTCGCATGAGGGCCTAGCCGTCCAGGTCGAGGAAGTGCTCCAGGCCGAACGTCAGCCCGGGCGTGTCCACAACGCGGCGGACCGCCAGCAGGACGCCCGGCATGAAGGACGAGCGGTTCATCGAGTCGTGCCGGATCGTCATCATCTCGCCCTCGCCACCGAACAGCACCTCCTGGTGGGCGACCAGCCCGCGCAGCCGGACGGCGTGCACCGGGACCCCGTCGACGTCCGCGCCCCGGGCGCCGTCCAGACCGCTGCTCGTGGCGTCGGGCTGCACGGCGCAGCCCGCCTCCCGGCGGGCCTCCGCGACGAGTCGTGCGGTGCGCACGGCGGTGCCGCTGGGGGCGTCCGCCTTGTTCGGGTGGTGCAGTTCGACGACTTCGACGGACTCGAAGAACCGGGCCGCCTCGCGGGCGAAGCGCATGCTGAGCACGGCGCCGATGCCGAAGTTGGGCGCGATCAGCACCCCTGTCTCCGGCGAGCCGCCGAGCAGCCCGCGCAGGGCGCCCAGCCGCTCGTCCGTCCAGCCGGTGGTGCCGACCACGCCGTGGATGCCGTGCCGGACGCAGAACTCCAGGTTCGCGAGCACGGAGTCCGGGTGGGTCAGCTCGACCGCGACCTCGGCCTTCGCCTCGGTCAGCCGGTCCAGGCTGTCCTCCCGGCCGAGCGCGGCGACCAGCTCCAGGTCCTCGGCGGCCGTCACGGCCCTGACCGCCTCGGAACCCATCCGCCCGTGGGCGCCGATCACTGCCACGCGCAGCCTGCGCCCCGTGTTCTCCGTGCTCATCGTGTCTCTCCTGTCGCGGGCGGGAAGCCGTGCCCGCAGCTCGGCGCCCCGGGATGTCGTTCCATTCTGCCGGGCACTGACACGAGGTGTCAGGCCACGGAGTCCTGCAGCCGGGCGGACTGCCGCTCGGTCAGCGGACCGATCACCGCCAGTGAGGGCGCGCGGCCCAGCACCACGGCCGCGGCCTCCCTGACCTCGTCGGGAGTCACCGCGGCGATTTTCGCGAGCATGCGGTCGGTGGACAGGTGGCTGCCCCAGCAGATCTCGCTCTTGCCGATCCGGTGCATCAGGGCGCCGCTGTCCTCCAGGCCCAGCACCGTGGAGCCGGAGAGCTGGCCGACGGCGCGGTGCAGCTCCTCGTCGGTGAGGCCGTGCTCGGCGACCTGCGCCAGCTCGTCCCGGCAGATCTTCAGCACGTCGTCGATCTGCCCCGGCCGGCAGCCGGCGTAGACGCCGAAGAGGCCGCAGTCGGCGAAGCCGGAGGTGGAGGAGTACACCGAGTAGGCCAGTCCACGCTTCTCGCGGACTTCCTGAAAGAGCCGGGAGCTCATGCCGCCGCCGAGCGCGGCGTTGAGCACCCCCAGTGCCCACCGGCGCTCGTCGTTCCGGGCGAAGCCGGGCATGCCGAGCACGAGGTGCGCCTGCTCGGTGCGGCGGTCCAGGAGCTCCACCCGGCCGCCGGGCCGGAGCCGTCGGCTGCCCCCGCGCGGCGACACCGGCTCGGCGTCGACGGCGTCCAGGGCCCCCGCCCGGGAGAAGGCCTCCTCCACCAGGCGGACCACCTGCGTGTGGTCGATGTTGCCGGCCGCGGCCACCACCAGGTGCGTCGGATCGTAGTGCCGCCGGTGGAAGCGGGCGATGCGATCCCGGTCGAGGGACTCCACCGTCTCCACGGTTCCCAGGACCGGGCGCCCCAGCGGGGTGTCGCCGAACACGGTCTGCGCGAAGAGATCGTGCACGCAGTCGCCCGGGTCGTCCTCCGTCATGGCGATCTCTTCGAGGATCACGCCCCGCTCGGCTTCCACGTCCTCCGCACGGAGCACCGAACCGGTGAGCATGTCGCTGACGACGTCGATGGCGAGCGGCAGGTCGGTGTCCAGCACGCGGGCGTAGTAGCAGGTGAACTCCTTGGCGGTGAAGGCGTTCATCTCACCGCCGACCGCGTCCAGCGCGGCGGAGATGTCCAGGGCGCTGCGCCTGCGGGTGCCTTTGAAGAGCAGGTGCTCCAGATAGTGCGTGGCGCCGCCGAGTGCCGGGGGCTCGTCCCGGGAGCCGACGTGCGCCCAGATACCGAAGGTGGCCGAGCGCACGGAGGGCAGGGTTTCGGTCACGACGCGCAGCCCCCCGGGGAGGACCGTACGACGGACCGTGCCGACGCCGTTCTCGCCCTCGATCAGAGTGGCCGTGCGCGGCCGGGTACGGGCGACGGCCCGCACCTCCGAAGCGGAGGGGCGGGCCGTCGGACGGGCGTCGCGCGTCACTGGTCGGCGTCGTCCTTCTCCTCGGAGTCGCCGCCCTCCGCCGCCTCGTCCTCCAGGACGGGGATCAGCGAGAGCTTGCCGCGCTGGTCGATCTCGGCGATCTCGACCTGGACCTTCTGGCCGACGCCGAGGACGTCCTCGACGTTCTCCACGCGCTTGCCGCCGGCGAGCTTGCGGATCTGCGAGATGTGCAGCAGCCCGTCCTTGCCGGGCAGCAGCGAGACGAAGGCGCCGAAGGTGGTCGTCTTGACGACCGTGCCCAGGTAGCGTTCGCCGACCTCGGGCATCGTCGGGTTGGCGATGCCGTTGATGGTCGCACGGGCGGCCTCGGCGGCCGGGCCGTCGGCGGCACCGATGTAGATGGTGCCGTCGTCCTCGATCGTGATGTCGGCGCCGGTGTCCTCCTGGATCTGGTTGATCATCTTGCCCTTGGGGCCGATGACCTCGCCGATCTTGTCCACCGGGATCTTCACCGTGATGATGCGCGGCGCGTTCGGGGACATCTCGTCCGGAACGTCGATCGCCTCGGCCATCACGTCGAGGATGTGCAGCCGGGCGTCGCGCGCCTGCTTCAGTGCGGCGGCGAGCACCGAGGCCGGGATGCCGTCGAGCTTCGTGTCGAGCTGAAGGGCCGTCACGAAGTCACGGGTGCCGGCGACCTTGAAGTCCATGTCGCCGAAGGCGTCCTCCGCACCGAGGATGTCGGTGAGCGTGACGTAGTGCGTCTCGCCCTCGATCTCCTGGGAGATGAGGCCCATCGCGATACCGGCGACGGCAGCCTTCAGCGGCACACCGGCGTTCAGCAGCGACATGGTCGAGGCGCAGACCGAGCCCATCGAGGTGGAGCCGTTGGAGCCCAGCGCCTCGGAGACCTGGCGGATCGCGTAGGGGAACTCCTCGCGGGTCGGCAGGACCGGGAGGATCGCCCGCTCGGCGAGCGCGCCGTGGCCGATCTCGCGGCGCTTGGGAGTGCCGACGCGGCCGGTCTCGCCGGTGGAGTACGGCGGGAAGATGTAGTTGTGCATGTAGCGCTTGCGCGTCACCGGCGAGAGGGTGTCGAGCATCTGCTCCAGGCGCAACATGTTCAGCGTGGTGACGCCCAGGATCTGGGTCTCGCCGCGCTCGAAGAGCGCCGAGCCGTGCACCCGCGGGATCGCCTCGACCTCGGCGGCCAGGGTGCGGATGTCGGTCAGCCCGCGACCGTCGATCCGGGTCTTCTCCTTGATCACGCGCTCCCGGACCAGTTGCTTGGTCAGGGTGCGGTACGCGGCGGAGATCTCCTTCTCGCGGCCCTCGAACTGCGGGAGCAGCTTCTCGGCGGCGAGCGCCTTGACGCGGTCCAGCTCCGTCTCGCGCTCCTGCTTGGCGGCGATGGTGAGCGCCTGGGCCAGCTCGTCGCGGACGGCGTTGCCCAGCGCGTCGAGGACGTCGTCCTGGTGGTCCAGGAACACCGGGAAGTCGGCGACCGGCTTGGCCGCCTTGGCGGCCAGGTCCGACTGCGCCTTGCAGAGGATACGGATGAACGGCTTCGCGGCCTCCAGGCCGGCGGCGACGACCTCCTCGGTCGGCGCCTCGACACCGCCCTTGACCAGCTCGACGGTCTTCTGGGTGGCCTCGGCTTCGACCATCATGATCGCGACGTCGCCGTCGGGGAGCATGCGGCCGGCGACGACCATGTCGAAGACGGCGTCCTCCAGCTCGGTGTGGGTCGGGAACGCGACCCACTGGCCGTTGATGAGCGCCACCCGGGTGCCGCCGATCGGCCCGGAGAAGGGCAGGCCGGAGAGCTGAGTGGAGCAGGACGCCGCGTTGATGGCGACCACGTCATAGAGGTGGTCGGGGTTGAGCGCCTCGATGGTCTCCACGATCTGGACCTCGTTGCGCAGCCCCTTCTTGAAGGTGGGGCGCAGCGGGCGGTCGATCAGCCGGCAGGTGAGGATGGCGTCCTCGGAGGGGCGCCCCTCGCGGCGGAAGAAGGAACCGGGGATCTTGCCGATGGCGTACATGCGCTCTTCGACGTCCACGGTCAGCGGGAAGAAGTCCAGCTGCTCCTTGGGGTGCTTGGACGCGGTGGTGGCCGAGAGGACCATCGTCTCGTCGTCCAGGTACGCGACCGCCGATCCGGCGGCCTGCTTGGCAAGGCGGCCGGTCTCGAAGCGGATGGTGCGGGTGCCGAAGGTGCCGTTGTCGATGACGGCCTCGGCGTAGTGGGTCTCGTTCTCCACCAGGGATATCTCCTCGTCTGCGTTCGCCGCCCGTGTGGCGGCGAACCGTCTGTTCGGTGGAGCGCTCCCGGTGCGGGCCGGTCTTCGATCGAAGCTCCCGGAACGGTGTCCTGTCCGGGGGCCACTACCGAGGACCGACGTCGAGCGGGCGCGCCCCGCCGCGTGCTTTCTCTTGCGGGCCCAGACTACAAAGTTTCTGCGCCGCACGCGGTACGACGAAGGGAGCGGTCCCGTGTCCGGGAGCCGCCCCCTCCGTCAGAGCTCAGCGGGCGCCAGCGGCACCGCGGCGGATGCCGAGACGCTCGACCAGCGCACGGAAGCGCTGGATGTCCTTGCGCGCGAGGTACTGCAGCAGCCGACGGCGCTGGCCGACGAGCAGCAGCAGACCACGGCGGGAGTGGTGGTCGTGCTTGTGGAGCTTGAGGTGCTCCGTCAGGTCGGAGATCCGACGGGAGAGCAGCGCCACCTGGACCTCGGGGGAGCCGGTGTCGCCCTCCTTGGTGGCGAAATCCGTCATGATCTGCTTCTTGGTCGCTGCGTCGAGAGAGGACACGCGTACTCCTTCGGGTTTTCCGGCCCTGATGGGCGGAGCCGCCGAGTGCCCCTGGTCTTGTTCTCAGGGGAGCTTCCGTGACTCGGACGGCGGGGTCCGCTGGGCGCTTCCTCCAGCGGCTCCGCAGTCGACCGGCCCGGTTCGCCGTGGGCTGGCGTCGACTGGATGGAGCCGGTTGATCCGGCAGGTGCGTACACAAACGGCCACCGGGCAGACTACACCAGCTCAGCCGCTGGTCATCGACCGGGCCGCGGAGTAGACGTCCAGGACCGCCAGCGCCAACGGAGTGAGCGACAGCAGGACCAAGCCCTCGGTGAGGTCGAGGAGGCGCCCCCAGAACGGGGTCACGCCGGTGCGCGGGACGGTCAGGCCGATCGCGATGAGCGCGGCGGCTCCGGCGGCGAGGGCCGCTGCCACCCACAGCGTCCGGACGTCCAGGGTCCCGGCTTCGCCCGGTGCGGTGCCCAGCGCCACTCCGAGCACCAGGAACACGATCGCACCCAGGCCGGCGACCACAGCGCAGGACACCTGGGCGGTGTAGCGGAAGAGACGGGCGCGCATCAGCATCGCGAGTCCCGCGGCCAGCGCGAGCGCCTGCGCCCAGCCGTTCCCGGCGAACCCCAGCACCGCCGCGGCGGCGACCACCACCGCGGAGAAGCCGCCGACCAGACCGAGGAGGACCTCGTGGCCGCGGCGGGCGCGCACGGCGATGCGCTCCGCGTCGACGGGGCCCGGCTCGACCGGGGCGAACGGGTCGTCGCCGAGTCCGTCCCCGGCGCCCGCGGTGTCCTGGCCGGGGCGGGGTGGCGCGTAGCCGATCGGCAGCCGGGCGAAGCGGGAGGACAGCCCGGGCAGGAAGGCCACCGCGCCCAGCGCCACCGGCACGCTCACGGCGGCACCGGAGAGGGCGTCGAAGTCGCCGAGCACCACCACGAAGGTGGCCAGGGTGCCGGCCCCTCCGGCGACCGCGGCCGCGATGAAGGCGCTGTCGGACCCGGGCAGCGAGGCGACCAGCGCGGACGCGGCCACCAGCAGGGCCACGCAGGCCAGCAGGAACTGGAGCCGTCCCACCCCGTGCCCCTCCTGGAGCGGGAGCAACCCGCTGCCGGCGATCATCGCGTGCGGGAGGGCGGCGAGGCCGAGCGCGGTGGCGGCCCCGCTGTCGTCGTAGATCCGGGCCCGAACCGGTGCGAGGGCGAGCAGCAGCACGGCCGTGACGGCGGCCACGATCCCGGGCAGGCCGTGCATGTCGTGGCCCACCGGGTCGGCGAACCACAACAGGACCCCCATCAGCGCGAGGACCGTCACACCGCCGACCAGGCCGCTGGTGCGCATCATCCGGTCGTTCCACAGGGTGCGGTCCCGGGTCACCGCGGCGGCGACCGCGTCCGAGACGTCGTCGAACACCGCGGGCGGCAGCGACTCCGAGAACGGGCGCAGGCTCAGCACCTCGCCGTCCAGTACCTGTTGGGCCAGCAGCGAGCGGGAGGCGTCCAGCACCGTCCCGTCCGTCCGCACCACATGGTGGCCGACCGGGGCGCCTTCCTCCGGGGAGCGGACGCTCAGCCGCTGCACCTCCGGCAGGAGCGTGGCGACAGGGACGTCCTCGGGGAGCGCCACGTCGATCCTGCGGTCGGGCGCGGCGACGGTCAGCCGGACGAAACCGGTGTCGGACCCGCCCGTGGCCAGCGCGGGCGAGTGGCCGGGTGCGGCCGCTGCTGACGTGCTCAACTCTCTCGTCCCCCTCGTTCGCTGGTGCGCACACGGGCGCCCGGGCCGTCGGACACCCTATCGGGCGGGCGTCGCGGGCGGGGCAAGTAGGATCGCCCCGCGCGGAGGGGGGCCGTTCGCCACGGGGGCACCGGCCGGGGACCTCTCCGCCCCCCTGAGGGATTGGTGGGCTCGTGAGTCAGATCGTCGTCAAACGCCCGCCGCGCGCGCTGCCCCCGGAAGTGCCCGGTGAGGAGCTGCACCTGGAGTCCCCGCCGGAACTCCCGCGCGGTCCCCAGGAGGGCGTGCTGATGCAGATCGTGCCCATGCTCGGCATGGGCGGCTCCATGGTGTTCTTCTTCATCTCGCCCGCCCCCTTCATGCGGATCATGGGCGTCATCATGATGATGTCGACGTTCGCCATGATCATCGCGCTGATCGTGCGGTTTCGCAGAGGCACACTCGGGCAGATGGCGCAGACCCGCCGCGACTACCTCAAGTATCTCGCCCAGACCAGGCACTCCGTGCGGCGGACGGCGCGCAAGCAGCGCGACGCGCAGTTCTACCTCCACCCGGCGCCGGACCAGTTGTGGTCGCTGGTGGCCGAGAGCAGCCGGGTGTGGGAACGCCGCCCCGGCGACCCGGACTTCGCCCAGGTCCGGCTCGGCCTGGGGGCGCAGCAGCTCAACACTCCGCTGGTGGCACCGGAGACCGCACCGGTGGACGAGCTGGAGCCGCTGACCGGCGGTGCCATGCAACGCTTCATCGCCACGCACAGCACGCTGGACGGGCTGCCGATGGCGGTCTCGCTGCGGGCCTTCTACCACCTGACGGTCTCCGGCAGGCCCGAGCAGGTGCACGACTGCGCCCGGGCAGTCGTCGCGCAACTGGTCTCGCTGCACTCGCCGGACGACCTGGTCCTCGCGGTGGGAGCGGGCGGCGAACGGGCCGCGGCACGCTGGGAGTGGGCGAAGTGGCTGCCGCACGTGCAGGTGACGGGCACCGCTGACGGCGCCGGGACCAAGCGGCTGATCGGCGAGGAGCCCGCCGAGCTGGAGGAGCTGCTGCGCGCCCGCCTGGACGGTCGGCCCCGGTTCGCGCCGGAGGGCCGCCCGCTGCTGGACCAGCCGCACGTGGTGGTGGTGCTCGACGGCTCGACGGTCGGGCCCACGTCCCTCCTCGCCTCCCCCGAGGGCATCCAGGGCGTCACCGTGATCGAGATCGTCCCCGGTGAGCTGGGGGAGCAGCGCGGCGGTCTCTCCGTCGTGGTGGGGCCGGGCGAACTGCGACTGGAGTCCGGCCGGGGCATGGTCTACGAGGGCGAGCCCGACGGACTGGCCTTCGAGACCGCGGAGGCACTGGCCCGGCAACTCGCCCCGCTGCGGATGGGCGTCGGCGGGGACGAGGACGAACCGCTGCTGGCCAACCTGGAGTTCACTGAGCTGCTCGGGCTGGGGGACGCCGCCTCGGTGGACGTCGCACGCACCTGGCGGCTGCGGTCGCAGTCCGACCGGCTGCGCGTTCCGATCGGCGTCGGCGAGGAGGGCCAGCCGATCATGCTGGACCTCAAGGAGGCCGCCCAGGACGGCATGGGTCCGCACGGGCTCTGCGTCGGCGCGACCGGGTCCGGCAAGTCCGAACTGCTGCGGACACTGGTGCTGGGGCTCGCCGTCACGCACTCCTCGGAGACCCTGAACTTCGTCCTGGCCGACTTCAAGGGCGGCGCCACCTTCACCGGGATGTCCCAGATGCCGCACGTGTCCGCGGTGATCACCAACCTGGCCGACGACCTGACCCTGGTGGACCGGATGGGCGACTCCATCCGAGGCGAGCTGAACCGCCGGCAGGAGATGCTGCGGGCCGCCGGCAACTACGCAAACATCCACGACTACGAGAAGGCCCGGGCCGCCGGCGCGCCGCTCGACCCGATTGCGTCCCTGGTGATCGTGATCGACGAGTTCAGCGAACTCCTCACCGCAAAGCCGGACTTCATCGAGATGTTCATCCAGATCGGACGGATCGGGCGTTCGCTGGGCGTGCACCTGCTGCTCGCCTCCCAGCGCCTCGAGGAGGGGCGGCTGCGCGGCCTGGAAACCTACCTGTCGTACCGGATCGGCCTGCGCACCTTCTCCGCGTCCGAATCACGCACCGCGCTCGGCGTCCCGGACGCCTACCACCTGCCGTCCGTCCCCGGGTCCGGTTACCTCAAGCACGGCACCGAGGAGATGGACCGCTTCAAAGCCGCCTACGTCTCCGGCGTATACCGCCGGGGCACCGCGCGGCCGAGCAGTGGCAGCCGGGAACTGCGCCGCCGCCCAGTGGTGTTCACCGCCGCACCGGTCCCCGCCGTCTACACCGAGAACCGGCCGGACCCCGGCCGCACCGCACCCGCCGAGGACGACGCGCTGGCCGACACCGTGCTCGACGTCGTGGTCCGGCGGCTGGAGGGCCAGGGCACCCCCGCCCACCAGGTCTGGCTGCCCCCGCTGGACTCCGCACCGCCGCTGGACGAGCTGCTCCCGGGCCTGACCGCGGTCGAGGGGCACGGGCCCACCGCGCCGGACTTCGCCGGCACCGGTCGTCTCCGCGTCCCGCTCGGCCTCGTCGACAAGCCCTTCGAGCAGCGACGCGAGGTCCTGGTACGGGACTTCTCGGGCGCCGCGGGCCACATGCTGATCATCGGCGGGCCGCAGTCCGGCAAGTCGACACTGCTGCGGACCCTTGTCTCCGCCTTCGCACTCACCCACACCCCGGCCGAGGTGCAGTTCTACGGGCTGGACTTCGGCGGCGGCGGACTCGCGGCCGTCGCCGGACTGCCGCACGTGGGCGACATCGCGTCCCGGCTCGATCCCGAGCGGGTCCGCCGCACGGTGGCGGAGGTCGCGGGCATCCTGGTGCGCAGGGAGGAGTACTTCCGCGCCCACGGCCTCGACTCGATCGGCACCTACCGGCGTCGGCGCACCCGCAAGGAGATCACCGACCAGCCCTTCGGCGACGTCTTCCTGGTCATCGACGGCTGGGGGAACTTCAAGCAGGAGTACGAGATGCTCCAGGACGTCGTCACCGACATGGCGGGACGCGGCTTGGGCTACGGCATCCACATCGTCGCGACCGTCTCCCGCAGCATGGACATGCGTCCCGCGCTCAAGGACCAGCTGATGAACCGGCTCGAACTGCGCCTGGGAGACACCATGGACTCCGAGTTCGACCGCAAGGTGGCTGCCAACGTGCCCGCCGGAGCCCCCGGCCGCGGCCAGACGCCCGAGAAGCTGCACTTCATGGCCGCCCTGCCGCGCATCGACGGCAGCAGCTCCGACGAGGACCTCTCGGACGGCACCGCGGCCATGGTCGCACGCGTCGGCGAGGCCTGCCCGCACGCGCCGGCCCCCCGGGTGCGCCTACTCCCCCGCGAACTGGCCGCCGAGCAGCTCCCACGGGGTGACTCCCACCCGGAGCGCGGAGTGGCCTTCGGGATCGACGAGACCGCCCTGGAACCGGTCTTCGTGGACTTCGAGACCGATCCGTTCTTCCTCGTCTTCGGCGACAGCGAGTCCGGCAAGTCCGCGCTGCTGCGGCTGCTGGCGAAGCAGATCACCGAGCGGTACTCCCCCGAGGAGGCCCGGATCGTGGTCGCCGACTACCGTCGGTCGCTGCTCAGCGCCATCCCCGAGTCGCACCTCATCGTCTACGCGGCCATGTCCAACGCCATGGACACCCACATGTCGGCGCTCCAGGACCTCATGGAGAAGCGGACCCCGCCGGACGACGTCACCCCGCGGCAACTGCGCGACCGGAGCTGGTGGTCCGGGCCGCAGATCTTCATCATCGTCGACGACTACGAACTGGTGGCCAACTCCCACGGCAACCCGCTCGCCGTACTGACCGAGCACCTGCCGTTCGCCCGGGACATCGGCGTGCGGTTCATCATCGCCCGCAACGCCTCCGGAGCCTCCCGCTCGTTCTACGAGCCGTTCATGCAGCGGATCAAGGAACTCGGTGCCCAGGGCGTCGTACTGGACGGCGACCCGATGGAGGGCGACCTGATCGGCAACGTCCGCGCCCGCCCGATGCCGACCGGCCGGGGCGTCTTCGCGTCCCGCAAGCGCGGCGCCCCACTCGTCCAGCTCGGCTGGCTCCCCGACGAGACGGCCTGACCCCAGCGGCGGAGTCGGAGGCGGGGCACGGCGGAGGCGCCGCGGACGCGGAGTGGGCACCCGGGACGCGCCGGACGGCCCATGACACCTTGCGGTGTCCACGGGCCTCCGGCGCTACGAGGGATGCGGGAGCGGCAGGCGGGCCGGGCCGCCTCGCCCGAGCGCCGGGAAGGGGAGCGGCCTCAGAAGTCGAAGCGCTGCGCCGCCTTCCTGTCGGTGCCCTGGTAGCCGGCCGTCGCGTTGTCCAGTGCGTTGGCGATCGCCGTCAGCGTGGTCTTCAGGCCCCGGACCTCTTCCTCCCAACCGCGCTGCTTGACGTTGAACGCCTCCTGGGCCTCACCGTCCCACTGCGCCACGACGCTCTTCACCTTGCCGTGCAGCGTCTCCAACTGGGTGCCGATGTCCTCGCCGGCCTTGCGGATGTCACCGGCGGCCGACGTGACCGTGCCGTACGTGATCTGAATGGTCATGGTGATTTCCCCTACCGCTTACTTGACGCTCGGCGTCGTGGCAACGAAGTCGCTGATCGGGCTCTGCCCCGCGGTCTTCTTGAAGTTCTCCATCTGCTCCACCTCGTTCGCGGTGAAGCCGTCCTTGCTCATCTCCAGCGCTTCCTGCATGAACCGCAGGCGGTTCTGCAGCTTGCGCGCGTACTCGTTCGCGTTCCGCTGCAAGTGGTCGTAGGCACCGTGTGCCGAGCCCTTCCAGCCGCCCTCGATCGCGTCCACCGCGGCGTTGAGCCTGCTGATCCTGCCCTGCAGGGTCGTCTGCATCTCGCCGACCTCGCGGATCAGGTCCTTGAGGTTCTGTTCCTCCGACTTGAACCCGGCACCGGGGTTGCTTCCCTCGGCCATAATGCCCCTCCTTCAGAGCTGACGGTGTTTCGTGCGTGAGCAGGCGGCACCCGAGGCCGCCCGCTCGATCTCAGCCACGGCGGCGCCGTACCAGGACGTACCCCGCTGCGGCAACGACGAGGACCACGGCGACCCCGACGGCAACGGTCGCCACCACCGGGAACGCGTCCTCCGCCTCGTCCGGAGCCCCCGCCGCCGCATCGTCACCGGGGTCGTCCGACCCGGCGGCGGCTTCCGCCTCGGGAGCCCTCTCCGACTCCTTCGGCGAGGGCGCCGCCGTCGGATCGGCAGCCAGCAGCGGATGCTGGTCCGGGTCCCCCGGGTTCCCCTCGCCCTTCAGGAGCACCATGCCGGGCCGCACCGCTCCGTAGCCGACGTATTTGCTCGGCAACTCCCCCTCCGGGCGCCCAGCGGTGTCGATCATCACCCGCAGCACCTGGTTCGCCGTCCACTCCGGGTGCATGGACCAGATGAGAGCCGCCGAAGCCGATGCGATAGCCGTGGCGTTGCTGGTGCCGTCCTCGACGCAGTAACTCGACAGACTGCTGTTGCACCATCCGGGGATGGCCGAGCCGGGAGCAGCCAGGGTGATGTCGCCAGCCTGCGTGTAATCGGCGCCGACGCTCGACTTGTCCAACGCTGCCACGCCGGCCACCTGATCGTAGGAGGCCGGATAACCGGTGGTCTCTCCGCTCTCCCCGTCGTTTCCGGCACCGGCGAACATCAGCTTGCCTTTGGAGGCGGCGTATCCCACCGCATCCTCGAGCTTCGAGTAGGGGTACCCGGCGACTGACATGCTGATGATCTGGGCGTCACTGTCCGCCGCGACCCGCAGCGCTTTGTAGAGCGTGTCCTTGTCCTCCACGCCGGGAATCCCCTCAACCGCGGTCCGGATGGGGAGAATCTTCACCCCCGGTGCCAATCCCTGCACTCCGCCCTCGGCCCCGGAACCTGCGATCAACTCCGCCATGGTGGTCCCATGGCCCGTGTAGTCATCGTGCGCGCCGCCGGAGGCGTCAGTGACATCCTGCCCAGAGAGCACCCGCCCTTCAAGCGTCGCGGTCGACGGGTTCACCCCCGAGTCGAGCACTGCGACCGTGACACCCTCCCCTGTGCTCACCGACCTCATCTCCGCGGCCTCCATGGGCTCGAGATACCACTGCTGGGCGCTGATGTCCTCGGCTGATGCCGGCCCCGCCGAGGCGAGACCCAGCACACTTGCCGCGAGGACCGCCACCACGCAGGCAAGGCCGCGACGCGCAGCCGAGACCGACACCGTCGCCGACATCGCTCGTATTCCTGTTCTCATCCGTGCACTCATTCGCATCAGTCGACCACGGGTGGGGCCGTGTTCCGGCGGTCCTTCCACGTCTCCGCTTCTTCGACCAGGTAGTCGGGGCGCCTGGATTCGTCCGGAGTGGATTCCTTGGCTCCGGGCCTCCGAGCGCCAATCCCGGTGGCACCGGCCCGGCGTGACGTGTCGGTGTTGACGGGCGCTCCTCGGGCCAGCCCAGTGCCACCAGGGGTGAACTCACCTCTGCCCCTGCCACCGGCGGAGGAGGCCGAGCCGGAATTGCCGACGACGCCACTTCGATCGAACGCGACGCGACGCCCGGCGTTGTTTCCGGCACCATCCGAAACGGGCCCAACCGGCCCCCGGCTCGTCATCGGGTGCCCGGAACCAGCACCTCGCCCGCCGACCGGGCCCTCCCCAGCTCGACTGGACGTGCCGCCGAAGATGCCTTCGGTCCGGCCGCTGCGCGCAGGAATACCCGAGGCCCCCTGGCGGCCAGCGGCTCCGGGAGCACTCCCACCGGCAATGCCGCGTGGATCGATGCTCCCGGTTGCCGAGGCTCCCGAAACCATTGGGCGTCCCCCCTGGACTGCGGCGTTCCGCCCCCCGGGACGGAGCAGAGAAGCAGGGCCCGCCGGCAGCGCTGTCGGCGCCGAGGAACCCCCGGTTGCCACGCCGGCCCCACTTTCTCCTGGGCCGTTGCGAGGACCGGAATCGGCGGAGTTCAGTACCGAGGAGGTGGCGCTGTTCATCTCAGTGCGAACGACGCTGTCAGCAGGCTGGACAGAGGACGCCGAAACGCCTTCCGGCGCGGTCACGTGGCCCGCTCCCTCCGGCCCCGAACGAGCCACCCGCTCGACTGGCGGCGGACCGCCCGAGGGGCTCAGGATCACGGAGTCACGCACCGTGTCATTTGCGGAAGGCACACCAACGTCGGGCATGGGGGCGAAGGTGGGGGGCTTCTGGGCTGCCATGGTGTCGCGCGAGACCTGGTAGTAGGAGCTGAGCTTGTTCATCTGGATGATCGCCTCCTGACGGCCCTCCTCCCGCTTCGAGGCGGCCTGCTCCTTCGCGGCCTCGTACGCCGGGTTCCCGTCGACCTGCGCGGGCGTCGGAACCTCACTCAGGAGCACTCCGAAACCGAGGCCCTCCGTGGGGTCGCGCGGCGGCATTCCGCTCTTGACCGAGGCGAGGCCCATCGCCGCTGCCTTGAGCTGCATCCCGGCGGTGCTGGTGTACTCCCCCAGTTGCAGGGTGTTCTTCGCCAGGTCGGTTGCCCAGCGGCGGAACGCGTCGGCGGTATCGCCCTCCCAGTCCACCCGTTCGGCGTACTTCTTGATGTCCTCACCGATGTCGTCGATGTCTCCGGCGGCCCGCCACAGGGCATCCGCAGCAGCCTCCAGGTCGGCCGGTTTGGCGTTCTCCACCATGGCGACCATCTCGTTCAGCCTGCGGTTCTCGAAGTTCGTCCGGCCGAGGTTCCCGTCCCCCGTGCCGAGGGGCACGATGGACGAGACGACCCGCCGCACATCCGTGACGGCAAGCTGCGGTGCAGCATCCGGCACCTCCGGTCGTCCCTCGCTCTCTGCCATGCGTTGGGCTCCTATTCCAGCCGGATGTCTGCGCCCGTGGCGTCCCCGCTGCGCTCCTTGTCGGAGTCG
Source organism: Streptomyces sp. TAA040 (assembly GCF_000424845.1). Classification (NCBI taxonomy): domain Bacteria; kingdom Bacillati; phylum Actinomycetota; class Actinomycetes; order Kitasatosporales; family Streptomycetaceae; genus Streptomyces; species Streptomyces sp. TAA040. The sequence goes on from NZ_AUKR01000002.1 coordinate 20,546, forward strand.
CCGGCCGGCCGGGGCTCGTAGCCGTCCTTCGTCTGCTTCTGGATCGACCAGAAGCGCTCGCGCAGGTCGTCCTCAAGGTTGTCGAAGCCGATGTCCGCGCCTTGGACGGCGATCCCCATCGCCTCGATCTGGTCTCCGAACGTCTTCGACAGCCGGGTCAGTTGGCTGTGCACCTGCGCGTACTGGAGGTGCAGGTCCTGGGCCTCGCCGAAACCCGTGCCGAAGGAATCACGGGCGACCTCGTGGCGGCTGATCCGGGTCCGGGACGCCTCCGAGTTCTCGAGATTCTCCAGGATGGCGTCGACCCGCTTCTTGAAGGCCTTGAGAGTCTCCGCTGCTCGTTTGAAGTCCTTCGCACCGGCTGCGGGGGCGTAAAGCCCCCCGTTGCCGTCGTCCAGCATCCAGTCCCCCTGGCCTGAGCCGTCCCCGTAACACGCGGCGTACCTGGTCACTCTAGCCGCATGACAAAGCTGTTCCGACTGCAAGGTAGTGGAGCGGAACCCTCCGCCGCATCCCGGTAGTTGCACCGGACACGAACCGGCCCCCCGGCCGGTGACTCCGACAGCATGACGGCCTTCCGCCCGCGGTGCAATGGTCTATTGCTCCGCTCCGCGCCTCCCCACGACGGTGACGGGCGTCCATCGGTATGCACCACGCCACTCCTTTGCAGGAGGAACACGCGGCGATGCGGCTCGGGAGAGCGGGCCTGCTCAGCCGGAACGGCGAGCAGGCCGCCGGTCGATTCCCCTCAAGGAGTGATGTCGAACTCCCCGTCCCGAGCGCCGAGAACGAACGCCCGCCACTCGGCTTCCGTGTAGCGCAGGACGGTGTCGGGGTCGGCGGAATTGCGCATGGCCACTCCCCCGCCGGGGAGGTAGGCGATCTCGACACGCTCCTCGGCAGGGCTGTCCGGCGCGCTCTGCCATTCGACATCGGAGATGTCGAGGGCGTAGAGCTCGTCCTTCTCTTGTTCTGTTGCCATCGGTGGCGTTCCTTTCCGTAGGGCGGTAGTGCGTGTTCAGTACCGCGGACATGCAGGTGGCGGTCTCCATGCGCCCGCCGTCGAGACCGGCGCGGGTGGCCTCGGCCCAGCCACGGGGCGCCTGCCTGCGCCGGTGCAGGACGTACCGCCCGCACCGAGGAGCAGGTCGACCAGCACCGCCCGCGGTCGGACGGCCCCGTAGCCGATGTACTTGCTCGGCGGGTCGCCCGGGTTCGCCTCCGACCGGCTCGTGGTCTCGATCAGCGCCCGCAGCACCTGGTTGGCCGTCCAGTCAGGGTGCGCGGACCGGATCAGCGCGGCGGAGGCGGAGGCGAGGGCGGAGGCGCCGCTCGTACCGCCGCGGGACTCGCAGGTGGTCGTGTTGCGGTCGCAGCGAATCGCCATGTCGCTTCCTGGAGCCGTGAGGGAGAGGTGCGGGCCGTAGGAGGAGAAGTCGGTGACCTTGCCGTCCTCGCCCGTGGCTCCCACGGCCACCACCCCGGGAAGGCCGGCGGGGAAGGCGCGGTTGTTTCCGTTGTCGCCTTCGTTGCCGGAGCTGGCAAAGATCAGGGCCCCTTGCCGATTGGCTTCGTCAACGGCCTCCTGAACCTCGTCGGAGGCATCGTCCGGGACGACTGATCCCTGAGACACGTTGATCACCTGAGCACTCTGCTCCAAAGCGTATCGAATCCCCCGTGCAAGGGACTTCTGTTCGCCGAAGGACCACTCGGTCTCGAAGTTGCGCACCGGCAGAACCCGAGCCTTCGGCGCCAAACCCTTGATTCCGCCTGCTGCACCGGTTCCGGCGATCAGAGCCGCCATGGTGGTCCCGTGACCGGTCTTGTCGATGTGCACATCGCCCGAAGCCTCGGAGAAGTCCGCTTCGTCGAGAACTTGGCCGCGCAATTCCGGAAGTGACGGGTCGACTCCCGAATCGATGACCGCGACAGTCACGCCCTCTCCCATGCTGACGCCCCACATCTCCGGGGCTCTCATGGCGTCGGGGTACCACTGCAAGTCCCGCGTCGATTCAGCAGCGGCGGGTGGAGCGAAGAGCCCGAGAGAGGACAGAGCAACAGCAAGGGCAGTCAGAAAGCTGTACGGGCGACACGGTGGGTGTCGCGTCGAAGTGGGCACGGGAGCTCCTTGCATCTCTGCTTTTCCCTGATCAGTCCGCGACAGGGGGAACGCTGTTCCGTGAGCGCGCCGCCCACGTTGCCTCGTCCTCCTCGAGGTAGTCCGGTCGCCTGTCGCCCCTGCGCCGCTCTTCCGAGACCCGGTTGGCCGTCCCGGGCCTACTGGGCGGACCGCTGCCAGAGTCCATCTCGCGGACGGGAAGACCCGAGCCGCCCCGTGTGAACTCACTGCGGGCCGAGCTGCGTATGGCAGGCGTGCCCGCGATCGCGCCTGGCTGAGACGTGCAGCGACGTCCGCTGCTCGCTCCACCCGACGTCGGAGCGCCGGCACCAGCGGCGCCCTGCCCTCCGTACAGCGACCGGCCCGGCTGTCCCTGTTCGCCGTCACCGGCCACCAAGCCACGCGGCATGTGGGAGGGACGAGGGGCGTTGCTGATCGGACGTACGTGACCGCCCGACACTCCATTGCCCACAGCGCCGCGAAACGAGCCGTTGCCCCGCGAGGGCCCGTTCCTCGCGCCTTCTGCCTCTCGCCCTCCGGTGGTGGGACGTGGCGTCGGTCCGGGCGGTGCTCCTCGCCACCGCCCCTGGCGCTCCCGACGTCTTCGCCGGTTGCTCGTGGTGTGCCCGTCATGACGGCGGAAGCAGCGGTGTCGGGCAAGGAACCGCCAGGCTGTTCGCCGGGCAGATGCCGTTGGCCCAACGGGTTGAAGTCGGACTCTTCCTGAGCGCGCGGTTCTGCCGCCGCGACGCGGTGGTAGGAGTCGAGGCGTGCGATCTGGTGGAGGGCCTCCTGGCGGCCGCTCTCGCCGGGGCCGAGCGTCGGAGGGCGGACCGGGGGCCGAAGGGGGCGGAGACGGACGGTTCGGGCATCGCGGCCTTGACCTCGGCGAGGCCCTGCCCCGCGTTCACCATGCCTTCGCCGAGTCCCATGCCGTGGGTGCCGAGGCGGACGGCTTCGCGCGCGAACTGCGCGCCCCAGGCGCGGAAGCTTTCGGCCCCCTCACCGCCCCATCCGACGCGTTCGAGGTAGCGCATCAGGTCCTGCCCGATGCCCAGGATGTCGCTGCCCGCGTCGAAGAGGGCGCTTCCCCTGCCGGACAGGTGCTCCGGGCAGGCGTCGGAGACCATCGCGCGCAGCTCCTCGTGCGTTCTTCCCTCGAACTCTCCGCTCTCCACCGCTCCCGTTCCCCCGGTTCTCGTACGTGACGTCCCTGTCGGTCCCGGTGCCCTGCTGGTCGCTGCTCTTGCTGGGCGCGTCGGGTGCCGCGTAGTGCTGCTGGGTGTTGGCGCTGATCGCCCGCAGCCGGGCGAGTTGGTCGGCCTCGACCCCGTCGTAGCCGTGCCGGGTCACCTGCACGGCGACGCCCACCGCCTCGATCTGCTCCCCGAAGAGCTGGGCGAAAGTCTCCATGCGGCCGTGGGCGCGCCGGTACGTGGCCGTGCAGGCTGTCCGCCGCGCCGAAGGCGGCGCCTCCGTAGGCGTCGCGGGTGAGGGTCTGGTCCCGGACCTCGCCCGCGGGCGAGGTCCGCAGGTGCACCAGGAGTTCCTCGACGTGGTGCCGAAGCCCGCCGGTTTCTCGTCCTCGACCGACAGGTCGCCCGTGCCCGGGCGGCTGTCGCCGGGGTCGCGCTCGTTCCCCATGGCCCCGTGTCCCCCACGTCGTCAGTGGCGTCCTCTCTGCCCCGGTCACTCTATGCACACGCGCGGTCGGTTCCAACCGCGAACCCGGCAGGGTGACTCACCGCACGTGGTCGCCTCCTCACCCGCCCGGGTGGCGTCGGCGCCGCCAGTCCCGGTGGACGAGGGAGGCACCGGTCAGCATGCTCACCAGCACAGCGCCCGCGAGCAGTACGTAGGTGCCGATGCGCTCGTTGCGTTCGGCGTAGGTCTCGCCCAGGTGCAGGGCCGCCGGTTCCGGTTCGGGTGCCTTGCGCACCCCGTCGCGGGCGGAGGGCTGCTGCACCGGTTCGGCGTCCTCGGTCAGGGCGCGCACCGGGTCGACGACGCCCCAGCCGATGTGGCGGTCCCGGCCACTGACGGCGCGTTCGGCGGTGTGCTGGATCTGGGCGACGATCTCCTGCCGCGTCCAGTCGGGGTGCTTCGCGCGCAGGAGTGCCGCGACCCCCGCCACGTACGGGGCGGCGAAGCTGGTGCCGTTGTCGAGGCAGTGTCCGCCGCCGGGGACCGTGGAGACGATGTCCACGCCGGGGGCGGCGATGCCCACGAAGTCGCCGGACTGGGAGAACCGCGCGCGCTCGTTGTTGCGGTCCGAGGCGGCGACCGCCAGGACGCCGTCGTAGGAGGCGGGGTAGGTCTTCCGGGACCTGCCGTCCGCTCCGTCGTTGCCGGCCGACGCCACGACGACGATGTCCGCGTCCAGCGCCCTTTGCACGGCGGCGTGCAGCCGCGTCCCCGGCCCCAGGGCGCCCTCGGTGTCGGAGGAGATGTTGATGACGTCGACATCCTGGTCGACGGCGTGGTCGACGGAGTCGGCCAGGGCCAGGGCCTTGCCCGCTCCGTCCGTCTGGCGGACGGGGACGACGATGGCCTCCGGCGCCAGGCCGACGAAGCCGGTGTCCGCGGAGGGACGGGCGGCGATGATGCCCGCCACCTTGGTGCCGTGGCCGACCAGGTCGGTGGTCGGGCCCTCCGGCACGTCCTGCTCGCGTTCCTCGTCCGAGCGCAGGTCCGCGCCCGCGCCGACGTCCACCGCGGGTTCGAGCTGCGGGTTCTCCACGTCCACCCCGCTGTCGACGACGGCGACTCGGACACCCTCGCCCCTGGTGACCTCCCAGAGACGGTCGAGCTGCACCCGTTGCAGTGCCCACGGCCGCCCGAGGACGGGCTTCGCGGGGTACTCGCACCGGCCGGTCGCCGCAGGCAGGGCGGCGGGCCGGACCGTACTGTCGGCGCCCGCGGTTCCCGTGGTGTCCGGGGCGCCGGGCGCGGGGCCGACGGCGACCGCGCAGACGAGCGCGGCGAGGACGAGGGCGGGGACGCGCTTCGCCATCAGGACCCCTGGGGCTGCTTGGCGCCGGTGGTGTCCAGCCGGGGGCCCTTGGAGAGGAACTGGGCCCAGTGCGCCGGGACGGGGACGGGCTCGACGCTCTCGTACCCGAGCCGGATCTGCGCGGTGTTCACCTCGGCGCGCTCCTCCTCGCTCGGTTCGCCGCCGGCCTGCGCCGCGTTCTCGGCCGCGCCGCTGTCGGTGTTCGACTGGACGGCGTACCGGAGTCCGGTGTCGGTGACGAGGAAGACGCCGCCCGTCTTGGTGTCGGTGCCCTGGTACTGCCGGAACAGCACCCCCGAACCCGGCGTGACGTAGGCGCTGGTGGTGCCCACCGGCACGGGGACCGGGTAGTCGTCGCCGGCCCAGGTGGAGAGGGTGGTGCCGCCCTTCGCACCGCCGCCGGTGTGCACCGTGCGCAGCACGCTGCACACGGTGCCGCGGGACGCGGTGTTGGCCTGCACGGCTTGGCGGGTCGGCCAGTCCTCGGCGGCGTCCGCCCGCGCCTCGGCGGGGTCGGTGATCGAGGAGGCGCCCACCTTGCGGGCCTCGCCGCCCTGGGCGAGTTCGGCCGTCTGCGGGCTGTTCAGCAGCAGGTGGGCGGTGAAGTCGCTGACGGGCACGACCCGGCCCGCTTCGACGAGGTACTGCTGCCTGCCCTTGCCGGTGGATGCCGCCAGCACCGTGCCGATTCGGTCGGCCGCTTCCGGGAGCCCGGCTACGCCGGCCGGTTCACCGACGGTGCCCTCGACCTCCGGGAAGGTCAGCGGTGAGCCGTCCCGGAGCGTGCCCAGCCACTCGTCGGACACCTGCTGCGGCTCGCCGCTGGTGAGCAGCCGCACCAGGAGGCGGCGCTCGTCCGCCTCCTGGTCGCCCCGGTCCTCCTCGCCGATGGCGTACTTGGTGCCGTCCGCGCCGACGAGGTACTGCGCGCCCTCGTCGTCCTCGACGTACATCACCTCGCCTCCGCGCAGCCGGTCGTCGTCGTCGGTGCGCCCGGCGTCCCGGTCGGCGAGTACGAGAGTGGCGCGCTCGGTCTCGCCGCCGGGGCCGGGGCGCTCGCAGACGGCCCAGCGCTTGGCACGACCCGCCTCCTCGGCGCCGGGCAGACGGTCCGGTGCGTACGGGATGCCGATGGTGGGGCCGTGCGGGATGCTCCCGTTGTCGAGCTCCTTCTCCGCGACCTTGACCACGGCGTACTGGTCGGGGTCGAGGAGCAACCGGGCGGAGGCGAGGTTGAGCACCGGGTGCAGTTGCACCTTCTTGCCCTTGCCCGTCCTGAGGACCACGTAGCGGGTGGTGGAGTCGGAGGCGACGATGACCCTCTTCTCGGGCTCGTCCCATCCCTTCGGTGCCTGCGGCTTGAACATACCCCAGGCCCCGAACCCGGCGAGGACGAGGGCACCGACGACGACACCGGGCAGGAAGCCGCGCAGCAGCCGCGGCGCGCCCTCCTCGGAACCGCTGGGCGAGGGTTGCAGGAAGGAGGCGACGGTGCGCTTCTTCGCAAAGGTGTAGGCGTTGAGCTCGTCACGCCTGGATGCCATCGGTACCCGCCCTCCCCGTGGGCTGCCTGCGCCGGGCCTTCCCCGTGGCTCGGCTCCGAAAGGGTATGCGGTGCCGCCGACAGGCGGGCGGCCCGGGTCCGTTGTGCCCGCAGGGGGCGGGCGGACGGTGCTCGGGTAGGGTGAGCGCCCGTCGATCGCCCTGCCTTCCGGCGGCGAACGCGGACACAAGGGGGCTTGAGCGCGTATGGGGACCGCTACCCGTGCACGTGGCGGCGAGACCGGTACCGGAGCAGACCGCCGGGGCGCCGGGGGCGGGGACGCATCCGCGACGCCGTCCGCCGGTCCGGGCGCCGGCGTGGTGCTGCACCGGGAGACCGGGGCGGGCCGCTTCGGGCCGTTCCGACTGCAACAGCTGGTATTGGTCGAGGTGGCGCTGGCGCTGCTGCTGGTGGCCTGGGTGGTGGACCGGGTGCTGCTCGTCCCCGCCGGGGCGGTGGCGGCGGCGCTGGTGGTGCTGGCGGTCGCCCGGCGGCGCAAGCGGTCGTTCCCGGACTGGTTGCGCAGCGTGCTGGCCCTGCGCGGTCGGCTCCGCCAGGCCGGCCCGGTGCTGGACGCCTCGGTGGACGCCGGGTTGGCACCCGCGGTCGAGTGCGCTCCCGCGCTGCGCAGCCGCACGTACGTCGACCGGACGCGCCGCTCGGTGGGGATGGTCGGGGACGGCACGTTCCTGACCGCGGTGCTACGGGTGGAGCCGGGCGCCGCGGCGCTGCGCCCCGACCGCATCGAACGCTCGCTGCCGTTGTCGCTGCTGCACGACGCACTCCATGTGGACGGTATCCGGCTGGAGTCGGTGCAGGTCGTGCAGCACACCCAGCCCGCCCCCGCTCCGACGCTGCCGAAGGGGTCGGTGGCCGCGACCAGCTACCGGCCTCTTCAGGCCGCCTCGGGGGCTCCGGCCGTCCGGTTGACGTGGGTGGCGCTCAAGCTCGATCCGGAGCTGTGCCGGGACGCCGTCCAGGCCCGGGGCGGGGGCGTCGAGGGGGTGCAGCGCTGCCTTGTGCGGGTGGCGGACCAGCTCGCGAGCCGGCTCACCGGGGCGGGGTTCCGCTCCGCGGTACTGACCGAGCAGGAACTGGTGGCGAGCCTGGCCACCTCGGCCGTGGCCGACCCGCTGGTCACGGCCCAGTCGAGCCAGCCGGATTCGGCCCCGGCGCAGCGGACGGCGGAGTCCTCCCGTGCGTGGCGCTGTGATGACCGGTGGCAGACGGTCTACGCGGTCGGACGCTGGCCGCAGCTCGGTGCGGGCGGTGCGCCGCTGCCGCAGTTGGCGGCGCTGCTCAGCTCGCTGCCCTCGCTGGCCACGGTGTTCAGTCTGACGCTGAGCGCTGCGGACCGGCAGACCGCTCACCTTGCCGGACATCTGCGGATCACCGGCGGCAGCGCGGACGAACTCACCGCTCTGCGGAGGGAACTGGAACGGATGGCGCGCGGAGTGAAGGTGTCCCTGATCCGGCTGGACCGGGAGCAGGTGCCGGGTGTCCTGGCCACGATGCCGCTGGGAGGGGCCCGCTGATGGTACGCGGACCGGGCACGGGCCGGCATGTGGTGGCCGTCGAGCAACTCGGCGCTCTCGCGCTCCCGGTGGGGGACGACGGCGTGGTGGCGGGAACGGACCCCGACGGCCGTGCGGCGGTGCTGGGTTTCCACCACCCCCGCGCGTACGACGTGGCGCTGATCGGCGGGTTGTGGACTGCGCAGGTGCTCGCCCTCCGGCTTGCCGCGACCGGAGCCAGGATCGCAGTGGAGACGGGGCGCCCGCAGGCGTGGCTGAACCTGGTGCAGGCGGTCGGGGGCGAGGCGGGCGCGATGTCGGTGCACGAGGTGGGCCGGGTCCCGCCGCTGGGCCCGACGGTCTCGAGTCCGGTCGTCGTCGTCCGGGACTGCGGGATGAAGCCGCCCCGCGGACGCGTCAGCTCGGGTCCGTGGCAGTCGGTGCTGACCCTGCTGCCGTATCTGAGTCCGGCGGCGCCGCGCCTGCTGCGCGGGGCGGCGCTGGCGGGGGTCCAGCGGGTGTCGCCGCAGGAGGCCGGGCAGGTGGGGCGTCTGCTGTCGCTGTCCGAACGGGAGGTGGCGGCGCTGCCCTCGCTGGGCGAGGGCGTCACCCTGTGGTGCGCCCCCGGCGGCCGACAGTTCACGATGATCCAGCCCACGGACGCGGAGTCCGGCCTGCTCGGTGTCGCTCGCCGGCTGGACTGACGTCCGCGGGAGCGTCGCACGGGTGGCCGGGGTCCGGCCGGCCCCGGAGCACGGCCCGGCCCCCGGGGCGGACGCGGCGGTCCGGGCCGCTGCCGGAACCGGAGTCAGCCGGCGGCGATCCCCTGCTGGAACTCGTCCATCGGGACGATCCGTTCGGACGGCGGCATGGCGATGTCCTGGCTGCCGCCGAAGTCCTCGTACATGGTGGGGCTGTTGCGGCCGTCGCGGGCGGACTCCCTCTTGAGCAGGTACGGGGTGCCCGAGGCGGCGATGTAGTAGACGTCCTCGGTGCGGCTGTCGCCGACGGTGACCGCCTTGGCGGGCGTGCCGTCCACCTCGGTGTCCTTCTCCGGGAGCCGCTCGGCGCTCTCGGAGATCCTGAACAGCGCGTCGCAGCGGCCGCCGGTCTCGGTGGACACGTACGCGTCGGCAAGGTCCTCGGGAACCCGCACGTCCTGCCCCGAGTCGTTGAGCGAGGCGGCGAGGAGCGAGGCGCTCAGGTAGCTCATGCCGTCCTTGCAGTACATCTCACCCTCGGCGGTACCGCTCGTCACGATTCTCAGCCCCTTGTCCGGGTCCCAACTCGTCCGCTGCACACCGCCCCTGACGACGGTGGTCGGGCCGCTGGCCCGGAAGGCCGTCGTCCGCATGACCTCGTTGGCCTCCCTGACGAGGCTTTCGGCCCCGCTGCCGCCGGCGTCGGCCGCCTTGTCGGTGCTTTCGGTGCTGCCGCAGGCCGCCGCGCACAGCACGGCGAGGGCCAACACGAGCAGGTGGCGGGTGGGACGGGCGGAAGGCGTCACGACGTCGTTCTCCGGTGGGTGAGGGGATCCGAGCGAGTGCCGCCCCCACTATGCCTGCCGTCCGTCGCGCGTCGCCCGGCTCCCGGTGTCCGGTACCCGCCGTGCGGTTCGCCCTCCGGCGGCCCGGGGCCCGCGCGGGGCGTGGCCCTGGTTCCGGGCCGGACTGACGCTGCCCGGGCTGTGGCCCTTAGGCTGGGTCGCGCGCGTCGCGCACCGCACGCGGGGTCTTCCGACGGTGCGCGGCAGCCGGGGTGAGCGGACCATTCTTGCGGGAGGGCATTGTGAACAACGACCGGGACGAGATCCGCGGCGACGGAACCGTCCCCGGCAGTGAGCCCGACTCCGAGCAGGAGCACACGGGCGAGTTCACCATCGACTACACGCCTCCGGCCTGGTACACCCGCGGTTCCGCCGCTTCCGGCGGCACCGTGGGCCGCGATGACGCCGGGGGCGGCGGCCCCTTCGGTGCCCCGCCCCCTCCCCCGGGGCACTTCCCGTCGGCCCCGCCCGCACTGACCGGACCCGCGGAACCGGTGGCGGCGGACGCCGAGGCAGCGGGCCCGGAGGACGGGCCCGGCCCGGGCCAGGGCGAGCCGTCGAACGCCGCGGCGGGCGCGGCACCCCACGCGGCGGAACCTGCCGGAGCGGACGCCGCCGACGGCTCGCACTCCGCGGCCCCCGGCGACGGCAGCGCCGCGAGGGGCGGGAGCCCGGACCGCGGCGGCACGGGCACACACCCGGGCGGTGCGGACGAGGACGGCGGCCGGTCCGGCGTCCCGGAGCCCGTCGGACGGCCCGCAGTCGGAGGCGAGCGGCCCGCGGAGGCCTTCACGTCGGCGCAGGAAGGCGTGCAGGAGCAGTCCGACGTGGGCCTCGCCTCCGAAACCACCCGATCGGATGAAGCCAAGCAGAGCGGTCCCGTACCGGGGACTCCCGCGGACGACACGGACGTGGCCCCGCCGCCGCCCGCGGCGGCAGCGACGTCCCCGGCTCGGGCGCCCGAGCCGAACGGGTGGAGCGTTCAGGGCGAACCGGAGGTCGTGGAGTCGCGGAGCCCGCACACCGTCCGCATCCCGACCGACGCGCTGCGCCGCAAGCACGCGCAGCGGGACGCGGCGGCCGCCGCCCCCTCGGCCGCCGCGCCCGACGCCTGGCCCTGGCCTGGGCGGGGCGGCGGGGAAGCCGCGGACGCATCGGCGCCGGGCACCCCGCCGCCGGGCGGTCCGTCCTCCGGCGGGGCCGCCCCCTGGACGACGTCCGGGCCTCCGGCGAATCTGCCGCCGCTGCCGCCGCAGTACCGGGCGGCGGAGCCTTCGACGAGCGGCGCCCCCTGGCCGGACCACACCGCGTCCCCCGTCGGCTTCGGACCTGCGGGGCCCGCTCCCGCCGACTCCGGCCCCGCTCCGGGGGGCGAGCCGGAGGGTCGCCGTCCGCACGAGGGTCCCGCCGCCCCGTCCGCGGGGCAGCCGAGCGGGCACCCGTCTGCCCCCGGAGCCACGGCAGCGCCCACCGGGCACGGCCCCGGCTCCGGCCCCGGGTCCGGCTACGGCTCCGGTGGGGACTTCCCCCTGGCCGGCGCCGGCCAGCCGCAACCGGGAGGGGTCGGCGGGCCCGTGGTGCCGCCGCGGCCCGCGCAGGCCCCGCCGGTGCCGCCGGCGCCGCCCGCCCCGCCGCAGCAGCAGCAGGCAGCGGGAGGCTACGGCTTCCCTCCCCCGGTCGACCGCACCGCTCCACACGCCGCAGGCCCCACAACGCCCCCGCAGGCACCGCAGCCCGCCCAACCCGCGCAGGGGCAGCAGGCACCGCAGGGGCAGCAGACTCCTCGCGCCGCTCAGAGCCCGGCTCCGGGTCAGGGCTACGGCTGTCCGCCCGCCCAGGCGCCGCAGGGCGCCAGCGGACCGCACACCGTGCCGGGCGGGGCCGGCCGGCCCCGCCCGGCCCCGCCCGCCCCCGAGCCGGAGTCCCAGCAGCACCCCTACCACCAACAGCCGCAGCAGCCCCCGGGCCACCACATCCCTCCCCAGCAGCCCGGAGTCCAGCAGCCGTATCCGCCGCAGTACCCGGGCGGCGGAGCGGACCAGCAGGTTCCGGCCGCACCCGGGGCGGGGCAGGGCATGCCCGATCCGCGTCAGGCCTACGCCCAGCCGGGTTCGCTGGGCTACACCGCCTCGGTGGAGCTGTCCTCGGACCGGCTGCTGAACCAGAAGCGCAGGCCCCGCCCGCAGAGCACCGGACGCGGCGGCTCCCGGTTCCGGCTGGGCGCCAAGAAGGAGGAGGCGGAGCGGCTCCGCAAGCTGCAACTGATCCGGACGCCGGTGCTCTCCTGCTACCGCATCGCCGTGATCAGCCTCAAGGGCGGCGTGGGCAAGACCACCACGACGACCGCGCTGGGGGCGACGCTGGCCACCGAGCGGCAGGACAAGGTCATCGCGATCGACGCCAACCCGGACGCGGGCACGCTCGGGCGCCGGGTGCGCCGGGAGACCGGTGCGACCATCCGGGACCTGGTCACCGCCATCCCGCACCTGCACAGCTACATGGACATCCGCCGGTTCACCTCGCAGGCGCCCTCCGGTCTGGAGATCCTCGCCAACGACGTCGACCCGGCCGTCTCGACCACGTTCAACGACGAGGACTACCGCCGGGTGATAGACGTCCTCGGCAAGCAGTACCCGCTCGTGCTCACCGACTCCGGCACCGGGCTGCTGTACTCCGCGATGCGCGGAGTGCTCGACCTGGCCGACCAGTTGATCGTGGTCTCGACGCCCTCGGTGGACGGCGCCAGCAGCGCCAGCACCACGCTGGACTGGCTGTCCGCGCACGGTTACGGCGACCTGGTGCAGCGCAGCGTGACGGTGATCTCCGGAGTGCGGGAGACCGGAAAGATGATCAAGGTCGACGACATCGTGGGCCACTTCAGGACGCGCTGCCGCGACGTCGTGGTGGTGCCCTTCGACGAACACCTCTCCGCCGGGGCCGAGGTGGATCTGGACCTGATGCGGCCCAGGACACGGGACGCCTACTTCGACCTGTCCGCGCTCATCGCCGAGGACATCGCCCGGCACCAGCAGGCGCAGGGCCTGTGGACCCAGGGCCCGGCGGGCGGCCCGCCTCCGCAGATGGCGCCGCCGCTCCCGGGGCAGGGCGGAGCAGCGCAGCCGCCGCACCACGGGCACTGGGGAGGCGCGGCTCCCCAGCAGCCCGGGTACGCGGCGCCGCCGCAACACCCGGGACAGGGCGGCGGCCCGCCGTATCCGCCGGGGCCACCGCAGCACTGACGGCGCGTCCCTCTCGGGGGACGCGCCGGACGCGGGACGGTGAGGCGGGGGTCAGCCCTCGCGGACGGGGACGGCGAGCAGCTCCCGGCAGATCTGTACGTCGACGGCCATCCGGTCGAGCAGCGCGTCCAGCGTGTCGAAGCGTTCCTGACCGCGCAGCCGCGCGTGGAAGTCCACCGCGGCATGCATACCGTAGAGGTCCAGCCCCACGCGGTCGACGGCGTACGCCTCGACCGTCCGCTCGACGCCGTCGAACTGCGGGTTGGTGCCGACCGAGACAGCCGCGGGCATCGGCTCGCCGTCGGGGGCCGGCACGCTCAGCCACCCCGCGTAGACACCGTCCGCGGGGATCGCGGTGTGCGGGAGGGTCTCCACGTTGGCCGTGGGGAAGCCCAGTTCCCGGCCGCGCTGCGCCCCCCGGACGACCACGCCCTCCACCCGGTGGGGACGGCCGAGGACCTCGGCGGCCCCGGCCACGTCCCCCTCGGCCACCAGCCGCCGCACCAGCGTCGAGGAGAAGGGCTCCCCGCCGCCCGCGTTGCCGTGCTCGAAGAGGTCCACCACCCTGACGTCGAAGTCGTGGGTCCGGCCCAGCTCGGTGAGGACCGCGACGTCGCCCGCCGCGCGGTGCCCGAACCGGAAGTTGGGCCCCTCGATCACGCTGCACGCGTGCAGGCGGTCGACGAGGACCTTCACCACGAAGTCGTCGGGCGAGAGTGTGGAGAACTCCTGGGTGAACGGCAGCACCAGCACCGCGTCCACGCCGAGTTCCGCCATCAGCGCGGCCCGGCGGGGATGGGGCGCCAGCAGGGGCGGGTGGCTGCCGGGCCGCACCACCTCGCTGGGATGCGGGTCGAAGGTGACGACGACGGCGGGAACGTCCAGCTCCCGGGCGCGTTCCACCGTCCGCCCGATGATCAGCTGATGTCCCCGGTGGACGCCGTCGTACGAGCCGATGGTGACGACGCTGCGTCCCCGGTCCTCGGGGATGTCCGACAAGCCACGCCAGCGCTGCACTGTGCCCGCTCCTCGCTGCATGCGATTGGATTCCTGCCGGTCCCAGGGTGTCATGCGCGAAGCACCGTGCCCGCGTCGGGAGCCGCTTGCCCGCCCGGCGCGCCCCGGCCGCGCCCGCCGCGCTCCGGTACGGTCGCCGCGCTCCGGTACGGTCGCCGGGCTCGGGGCGCGGCGCTCGGGGAGGTTCAGCGCGGGGCGAGCTCCACCGGGGCCCGGTGCCTGCCGGGCCCACCGCCGTCCCACGCTGCGGATGGCCGCCGGGCGGCCGTGTCCAGGGAGGACCCACCGGGCGGACCGATCTCCCGCCGCTCGGGCCCGAGAAGCAGCGCCAGCCATCCGCCCGGCTCGGCGCCCCGGACATCGGCCCGCGGATCGGGCGCCCGCGCGATGAGGGCCCCTTCCTCCGCGTCCGGATGAGGGGGAGCCAGCAGCCGGAGCAGGGCGGGGCCCGCGGGCGGTCGGACGAGGAGCCGGTGCACCAGCTCCGTCAGCGGCCACCGGGCCGCCGCGGGACGGGCAGCCGCGAAGTCGCGCACCAGACGGGCGGCGGAATGGGCGGTGGGCACGCTCACCGGCAGTCCGGCGAGGGCCCGGACGAGTTCCGGTTCGGCGCGCTGCCGGGGCCCGGCGGCGAGCAGCAGGGCGGAGCAGGCGGCTGCCGCGCGCACCTCCGCGCGGCCGTCCCGGGACCAGCGTTCGACCGCGGTGCCGAGCGCAGCGGGGGTGTCCGCGGCGAGTTCGCCGAGCAGTTCCTCCGCCCGCGGGTGGTCCGCCTCCCGGAGCGACTCCAGCAGCGCGTCGGTCGCGAGAGCGCGGTGGGTGTGCAGGAGCGCCTGGGCGGCCGTGTCGACCGTCGCTCCCGGCATCCGCAGCGGTCGGGTGTCGTCGAACCAGCGGCAGACGAAGGGCTGGACCTCCCGGGGGGCGGCGGCGAGCAGTCCGGCCGCGGCGTCCAGGAACCGCTCCCCCGGTTCGGCCCCGGCCGGGTCGACGGTCAGGAGCTGGCGCAACAGCTCGCAGCGGTGGGCGACGGGCAGCGGCAGCCGGGTCCAGAACGAGGGGCCCAGGGGGTGTCCGACGCTCCGCGGCGGGCACGCGTCCGGCACCGGCTGCGGCGCCCGGCCGGGCGCCGGGGCGCCGGCGCCCGGCCGGGGGCGGAGGCGCTCCGGCGACGCGGTGAGCTGCCGTGGCCCGCTTCCCCCGTCCGCCGGGGACCGCCCGGCGTCCGCCAGGTCGGCCGCCCCCGCGGCGCACACCAGGCGGGCGGCGAGTCTGCGCAGCAGCGGCATGCAGGCGGTGGCGTCCGGCAGCGCGAGGAGGGCCTCGCCGAGCAGGTGGGACGCCCACCAGGCGGCTTCCGCGGCCGGCCCCGGAGCGGCGGTCGTCCGGACGGCCGGGGTGACCAGCGGGTGGAGCCGGTCGAGCAGCGCGTCCGGGCCCGCCGTCCGGCCGAGGAGCAGCAGGCCGTGCACCACCGTGCCGATCCGGTGGTGCGGCACCGGGTGCGGGTCCTCGGGCAGCCGGCGGTGCACGAGTGCGTCCAGTGCGGCATCGACATCCAGGTGCCAGCCCTGGGCCCACTCGCCGAACTCCTCGTCGGCGAAGCGGTGGCCCGTACCGGACGGCACGAGGACGCCTTCCGCGAGCACCGCGGCCCGCCAGCCGCCCGCGGCGGGGAAGGCGTCCTCGAAGGCTTCTCCGTCGAGGACGCCGTGACCGGGCCCCAGACAGCTGCGTGCGGCCCGGTGCAGTCGGCCGGCGGCCCGCGTCGCCAGTCTCCGCAGCTCGTTCCCGGTGGGGGCGGCCGGGCCGGAGGGCTGCCGGGCACGGTGGGCGGCCACGCGTCCGGCGATGCGGCAGGCGGCGCGGTCCAGCCAGCCGGCAAAGATCTCCGCGCGGTCGGTGTCCGGACCGCAGTCGGGCAGCAGCGCCCGCATCCGCAGGGTCAGCGGGTGGCCTCCGGGGAGATCGTCCAGGCGTACGCAGGCCGGCAGGGCCCGCCAGGACGGCGGGGCCGCGGCGGGCCGGTGGAGCAGGTCGGCGGGGAAGTGCGCGCCGGTCTGCTCCCAGAATTCGGGACGGCAGGCCAGCGCGAGCCGGGCCCCGGAGGCGCAGAGCCAGCCGGCGGAGCCGGCGGCCCAGCGGCGCAGGCCCTGCACGAGCGCCGGGGGCATCTCCTCGGGTGCGTCGAGGACCAGGAGGAGGGGGCGGCCCGCGTCCCGCGCGATCCGGGCGGCGAGGTCCGGGTCGGGGGCGCCCTCCTCGGCGCGGAGCTGTGCCGCGGTGCCGGCGTCTGCGCGTGCCGCGTGCTCCGCGGCGAGCAGCGCCGCTGCCCGGGCGAGTTTCCGGCCGACGGCGTCCCGCAGGCCGCGGTCGGTGGCGCGCAGGTCGGCCCCGCGCAGCCACAGGGCGGGTTGGGCGGAAGGACGGTCGGCGACGAGCCCGGCGAGTTCGGTGGTGCGCCCGGTGCCGGGCTGCCCGACGAGCGCCAGTACGCAGGTGGAGCCCTCGGCGAAGCGGTGGAACTCCGCGTCCGTCTCCGGTCGGCGGGTCCGGCCCGGCGGTGCGGCCGGGGGCGGGTCCGCGGCGATGGCCGCCCGGGTCAGCGCGAGGACGCCGGCCGGGTTGAGGTCGCCGCCGAACCCGGGGACGTCGGCGCCGTTGCGGGCGGCGAGGTCCCGCAGCGGGGCGGGGTGCAGCGGCCCCCGGACGGGTACCGCCAGGCCCGTGCCCGGCACGCCGTTGTGCATCGCGGTGCACAGGACACCGAGCACGGCGCCGGTCTCCGCGTCGAGCACCGGGGAGCCGGTGGCGGCCGGGTTCAGGCGGAGCGGGGCCAGCGCCTCCTCGGGGAGCGGGAGCTGGAGTGCGTCCTCCACCGGCTGGAAGCCGTCCACCGAGGTGTACGTGGCGTCGCAGGTGCCGGTGAGGCACGTGCGGCGCCAGTGGCCGGCCAGGACCCGCACCTCGGTGCCCGGCAGCGGCGCAGGGGCGAGGAGCCGTGCGGCCATGCCGAGCGCCCCCGAGCGGACCAGGGCCAGGTTGTACTCCGGCAGCGGGGTGATGTCGTCGTCCTCCGCCAGCCGGGTGTGCCCGTCGGGGGTGCGCAGCAGCAGGCGGCGCAGTCCGTCCACCGCCTCGTGGCTGGTGACCAGGGTGCCCGCGGCGTCGGCGGCGAAGCCGGTGCCCCTGGGGCGCCCGGCCAGGTCGCAGATCCGCACGAGCGCGGAGTCCGCGTCTGCCGTCATTGCCGAACCTCCTGATAGAGGCTCCTGACGGTAGGCGGGGGCGGGGCGGCGGTGCCAGTGCCTGCGGCCAACGCGCCCCCGAGCGCGCCGTCCTTCGCTCCGAGCGCTCGGCCGAAGGGGTGAACTCCGCCACCGGGGAGGCGGGGCTCCACCGAGGCCCCTCCGTGCGGCAGGACGGCGAGAGGGTCGGCGGGACGGCTCAGACGAAGACGGCGAGGCTCCGCGCCCGTCCGCGGTCGGACTCGACCAGGACGAGGAAGTCCCCACCCGGGCCGAAGACCGCGACCGGACCGGCCGGCAGCACGGGCGTATCGACCCGTACGCCGTTGCCGAGCAGCTTCGCGAGCCGTGCGTCCACGTCCCAGCGCGGAAAGGCCCGGGCGGCGGCCTCACCGAGCGGCATCGGCTCCAGCGACTCCTGGAGCTGCTCCAGGGTCCGGGCCGCGGTGACCCCGTACGGGCCGACCCGGGTGCGGCGCAGCGCCGTGAGGTGCCCGCCGACCGCCAGTTCCGCGCCCAGGTCCCGCGCGATGGCCCGCACGTAGGTGCCGGAGGAGCAGGTGAGCGAGACGAGCAGGTCCAAGACGGGAGTGCCGTCCTCGGCAGTGCCGGGGGTGGCGTCGTGCAGACGGAAGTCCGAGACGGTCACCGGGCGGGCGGCCAGCTCGAACTCCTCGCCCTCCCGCACGCGTGCGTAGGAGCGCTTGCCGTCCACCTTGACGGCGCTGACCTTGGACGGCACCTGGTGGATCTCGCCCCGCTGGGTGTCGAGGGCCGCCTCGACCGCCTCCCGGCCGAGTGCGCCGACCGGGGTGGAGCCGGTGAACTCCCCCTCCGCGTCGTCGGTCACGGTGGTCTGGCCGAGCCGGATCGTGGCGACGTACTCCTTCTCGGTCAGTGCGAGGTGGCCGAGGAGCTTGGTGCCCCTGCCGAGGCCGAGCACCAGGACCCCGGTGGCCATCGGGTCCAGGGTGCCGGCGTGCCCGACCTTGCGGGTGCGGGCGATGCCGCGCATCTTGGCGACCACGTCGTGCGAGGTAAACCCGGCCGGCTTGTCGACCACGACCAGGCCGTCCGGGCCACCGCCCTGTCGTTTGCCGGGCCGACGGCCGGCGTCCTGCTGCTGTGCCACGGGTCAGGCGTCCTCGTCCTCGTCCTCGGCGGGCTTGCGGTACGGGTCCGCGTCCCCGGCGTAGGTCGCTCCGGAGGAGACCTGCCGGACCTCCTCGTCGGAGGCCTTGGCCCGGGCGAGGAGGTCGTCGAGCTGGCGGGCGTTCTCCGGCAGCGCGTCCGGGACGAACTCCAGCGACGGGGTGAACCGCACCCCGGTCTGGCGCCCCACCTCGCTGCGCAGGACGCCCTTGGCGGACTCCAGCGCCGCGGCGGAGGCGGCCCGCTCCTCCTCGTCGCCGTAGACGGTGTAGAAGACGGTCGCCTCCCGCAGGTCGCCGGTGACCCGGGTGTCGGTGATCGTCACATAGCCGAGCCGCGGGTCCTTGATCCGCCGCTGGAGTGTCTCCGCGACGACGACCCGGATGCGGTCAGCCAGCTTGCGTGCCCGCGCGGTGTCGGTCATGTGCTCACTCTTCCTCTTGGACGGGGTGGTGTGGGGTGGAGACTACTCATCGTCGTCACGGTGGAGCCGGCGTCCTGCCGACAGCAGCTCCGCCTCGGGGCGGGCGGCCACCAGCCGCTCGCACCGGTCCAGGACGTCGCGGACGTGCGAGGCGTCCCCGGACACCACGGCGACGCCGATCCGGGCCCGCCGGTGGAGGTTCTGATCGCCGACCTCGGCCACGCTCGCCGCGAACCTGCGGTGCAGCTCGGCGACGATCGGGCGGACGACGGACCGCTTCTGCTTGAGCGAGTGGACGTCGCCGAGCAGGAGGTCGAAGGACAGGGTCCCTACATGCATGCGGTACGGGTCAGAGCCGACCCGGGAGGCCTCGGGGGTGGTGCGTGCTGCTGGATTCTCCGCGCGGTGCCCGGCACCGGTGGGTCCTCGCACGTGACTCCTCGCACGGTACACGCCCCGGCCTGCGTCGATCGACGCGCTGTGGCTGCCGGACCGTGCGGCGAGGGTGCCACGTGGCCTGGGCCGGTCGTCGGAGCGCAGGCGCCCCGACGACCGGCCCAGACCGGTTGCCACGTGCTCGCCGGATCAGCCGCGCGGCTTCTCCCGCATCTCGTAGGTGGCGATGACGTCGTCGATCTTGATGTCGTTGAAGCTGCCGAGGTTGATACCGCCCTCGAAGCCGTCACGGATCTCGGTGACGTCGTCCTTGAACCGGCGCAGACCCGAGATGTTGAGGTTCTCCGCGACCACCTTGCCGTCACGGAGGAGCCGGGCCTTGGTGTTGCGCCTGACCTCCCCGGAGCGCACGAGCACACCGGCGATGTTGCCGAGCTTGGACGAGCGGAAGATCTCGCGGATCTCCGCCGTGCCGAGCTCGATCTCCTCGTACTCGGGCTTGAGCATGCCCTTGAGCGCTGCCTCGATCTCCTCGATCGCCTGGTAGATGACCGAGTAGTACCGGACGTCGACGCCCTCGCGGTCGGCCATCTGCGTGGCGCGCCCCTCGGCGCGGACGTTGAAGCCGATCACGATCGCGTCCGAACCGGACGCCAGGTTGATGTCCGACTCGGTCACCGCACCGACGCCGCGGTGCAGCACCCGGATGTCGACCTCTTCGCCGACGTCCAGCTGCAGCAGCGAGGACTCCAGCGCCTCGACCGAACCGGAGGCGTCGCCCTTGATGATGAGGTTGAGCTGCTCGACCTGGCCGGCCTTGAGCACCTTGTCCAGATCCTCCAGCGACACCCGGCGGGTGCGCTTGGCGAACGCGGCGTTGCGCTCCCGGGCGGCACGCTTCTCGGCGATCTGGCGTGCCGTGCGGTCCTCGTCCACCACCAGGAAGTTGTCACCCGCGCCGGGCACGTTGGTCATACCGAGCACCAGAGCCGGAGTGGAGGGGCCGGCTTCCTCGATGTTGGCGCCCTTGTCGTCGAGCATGGCGCGCACCCGGCCGTAGGCGTCACCCACGACCATCGTGTCCCCGACCCGCAGTGTGCCGCGCTGCACCAGGACGGTGGCCACCGCACCGCGTCCGCGGTCCAGGTGGGCCTCGATCGCGATGCCCTGGGCGTACTGGCCCGGGTTGGCGCGCAGGTCCAGCGAGGCGTCGGCGGTGAGGACGACGGCCTCCAGCAGCCCCTCGATGTTGGTGCCCGGCTTGGCCGCGACGTCCACGAACATGGTGTCGCCGCCGAACTCCTCGGCGACGAGACCGTACTCGGTGAGCTGGGCCCGCACCTTGGTCGGGTCCGCTCCGGGAACGTCGATCTTGTTGACCGCGACCACGATCGGCACGCCGGCCGCCTTGGCGTGGTTCAGCGCCTCGACCGTCTGCGGCATCACGCCGTCGTTCGCCGCGACCACCAGGATCGCGATGTCCGTCGACTTGGCACCGCGGGCACGCATGGCGGTAAACGCCTCGTGACCGGGGGTGTCGATGAAGGTGATCTTGCGCTCTTCACCGTTGACCTCGGTCTTGGCCTGGTAGGCACCGATGTGCTGGGTGATGCCTCCGGCTTCGCCCTCGATCACGTTCGTCTTGCGGATCGCGTCCAGCAGGCGGGTCTTGCCGTGGTCGACGTGACCCATGACGGTGACCACCGGCGGACGGGAGACGAGTGCTTCCTCGCCGCCCTCGTCCTCGCCGAACTCGATGTCGAAGGACTCCAGGAGTTCCCGGTCCTCCTCCTCCGGGCTGACGATCTGGACGACGTAGTTCATCTCCTCACCGAGGAGCGTGAGTGTCTCGTCCGGAACCGACTGGGTCGCGGTGACCATCTCGCCCAGGTTGAACATCACCTGGACCAGGGACGCCGGGTTGGCGTTGATCTTCTCCGCGAAGTCGGTGAGCGAGGCACCGCGCGACAGCCGGACCATCTCGCCCTTGCCGCGCGGCAGCATCACGCCGCCGACCGACGGGGCCTGCATGGCCTCGTACTCCTGACGGCGCTGCCGCTTCGACTTGCGGCCGCGACGCGCCGGACCGCCGGGGCGGCCGAACGCGCCCTGGGTGCCGCCGCGGCCACCGGGGCCGCCGGGACGACCCGCGAAACCGGGACGGCCGCCACCGGGACGGCCGGCGAAACCGCCGCCACCGCCGCCGGGACCGGCCGGACGACCGGCGAAACCGCCGCCACCGCCGCCGGGACGACCGCCGCCGCCCGGACGGCCCGCGCCGCCGGGACGACCGCCGCCGGCGCCGGGACCGCCGCGGCCCGGACCGGGCCGGGGGCCGGCAGCTGGACGCTGCGGCATCATGCCGGGGTTGGGACGGCTGCCACCGCCGCCACCGGGACGGGGACCGCCCGGCGCGGCACCGCCGCCGCCCTGCGGACGGGGCATGTTGCCCGGGGTGGCGCGACCGCCGCCAGGTGCCTGCGGGCGGGGACCGCCGGTGGGGCCGCCCTGCGCGCCGGGGCCGGGACGGGCTCCGGGCTTGGCGGCACCGCCGGGACGGGACGACTGCGGGCGGGCCATACCGGTGGAACCACCGGAAGTGAAGGGGTTGTTGCCGGGACGCGGGCCGGACGGCCGTGCGCCGCCGGGCTTGGCGCCACCGGGCTTGGGACCGCCCGGCTTGGGGGCACCGCCACCGGGCTTCGCGGCACCGGGGCGCGGGGCCGCCGGGCCGGGCGGCGGTGCGGTGAACTCCGGCTTCGTCGGGCCGGGCTTGGCCGGGGACGGCTTCGGAGCCGTGCCACCGGGCTTGGGGCCCTCGTTGCGGGCGGGCTCGCTCTTCGCGGGCTCGCTCTTCGGCGTCTCGCCGCCGGCGGGCTCACTCGCCGGGGCGGCGGGCTCGGCAGCCGGCTTGGGCGCGGGCGCCCCCGGCTTCGGGGCGGCGCCGCCCGGCTTCGGCGCCGAGGCGCCGGGCTTGGGGGCGGGGGCTCCCGGCTTGGGGGCTCCCGGCTTGGGGGCTGCGGCACCCGGCTTGGGGGCCGCAGGCTTCGCCGCGGACTTCTTGGCGCCACCGGCGCCACTGCCCGCGTCGAACGCGTCGGTCAGTTTACGAACGACCGGCGCCTCGATGGTCGAGGACGCCGAACGGACGAATTCACCGAGGTCTTGGAGCTTGGCCATGACGACCTTGCTTTCCACTCCAAGCTCTTTGGCGAGCTCGTATACCCGGACCTTAGCCACTTCGCTCCTTCTACGGTCCGGGGTGGTCGTCCGCCGGACCTTCGCTACTTGTACATGGGCGTACTCATCGCGTACTCATCGAGTGCTCATCGCAATCTCGACCTACTTCCGACTCGCGAGGTACCACTCCCCGCACGTGACTTCGTGCGGGTCGTCTTACGGTGTCGCCTGATCCACGTACCGGCGGAGTTCCGCGGTGTCGAGCGGCTCCCGGCCTCCCTTGACACGGAAGGCCCTGGGAAACGCCCGGCGGCGGACCGCCAGGTCCAGGCAGGCTGGGACCGGGTGCAGATAAGCACCCCGGCCGGGCAGCGTACCGCGAAGATCGGGGGTGCATTGACCACCGACCCTCACCACACGCAGTAGATCAGCCTTGTCCGACCGCACCCGGCAACCCACACAGGTGCGCTCCGGGCAGCCTCGGCCATGCGTCCGGCCAGACACTTCTCAGTCTACCTCCCTGCGCCGACCTTCCCCGCAGGGGGTGAGAGCGCGATTACCGAAACGAAGGGGGCCGCTCGGCCCGGAGGGCGGGTGCACCGCCCGGAGGCGGAGCCGCACCCACGCCCCGCGGCCCGTTCGGGCGTTCTCCCGGCCCGTTCCGTGCACGCCCCGGCGGAGCTCCCGCCCCGGCGGACACCCGCGAGGGTTCCAGGTCACTCCGCCGCGCGGGCGCCGGCGTCCGGGGCGTCGGCCTCGTCGGCGCCGGTCGGGTTGTCGGGACGGATGTCGATGCGCCAGCCGGTCAGCCGGGCGGCGAGCCGGGCGTTCTGGCCCTCCTTGCCGATGGCCAGCGAGAGCTGGTAGTCGGGCACGGTGACCCGGGCACTCCTGGCCGCAAGGTCCACGATCTCGACCTTGCTGACCCGTGCCGGCGACAGCGCGCTGGCCACCAACTCGGCCGGGTCGTCCGACCAGTCCACGATGTCGATCTTCTCGCCGTGCAGCTCCGCCATCACGTTGCGGACCCGCCCGCCCATCGGGCCGATACAGGCGCCCTTGGCGTTCAGCCCGGACCGGGTCGAGCGCACCGCCATCTTGGTGCGGTGCCCCGCCTCCCGTGCGATGGCCGAGATCTCGACGGACCCGTCGGCGATCTCCGGCACCTCCAGCGAGAAGAGCTTGCGCACCAGGTTCGGGTGGGTGCGGGAAAGCGTCACCGAGGGGCCGCGGACTCCCTTGGCGACCCGGACCACGTAGGTGCGCAGCCGGGTGCCGTGGCTGTAGTCCTCCCCCGGTACCTGCTCCTGCGGCGGCAGGATGGCCTCCAGCCTGCCGATGTCCACCAGTACGCTCTTGGGGTCCCGGCCCTGCTGCACGACCCCGGTGACGATGTCACCCTCGCGGCCGGCGTACTCGCCGAGGGTGATCTCCTCCTCGGCGTCGCGCAGCCGCTGGAGGATGACCTGCTTGGCCGTGGTCGAGGCGATCCGGCCGAAACCGGAAGGCGTGTCGTCGAACTCCCTGGGCTCCTGGCCCTCCGCCAACTCGCCTCCGGCGCCCGCGTCCTCCTTGGCCCAGACCGTCACGTGCCCGGTCTCCCGGTCCAGCGCGACGCGCGCCTGTCGGCGGCTGCCCTCGGTCCGGTGGTAGGCGATGAGGAGGGCCGACTCGATCGCCTCGACCAGCAGACCGAAGGAGATCTCCTTCTCCCTGACCAGACCCCGCAGAGCGCTCATGTCGATGTCCACGCCTACGCCTCCTCTTCCCGCTCGGTGTTCTCGTCCTGCGCAGCGTGCCCGTCCCGGTCCCGGGGCTTGAACTCCAGCTCGACGCGGGCCTTGGCGATCTCCTCGAAGGCCAGTCGCCGGGAGGTGGGCCTGCGGCCCTTGACCCCGGGCACCTCGACGTCCAGTCCGCTCTCGTCGACGCCGTTGATCCGCGCGGTGAGTTCGCCGCCCTCGTGCAACTGCGCCCGTACCAGGCGCCCCAGGGCGCGGCGGTAGTGGCGGCGCTCGGTCAGCGGCCGGTCGGCGCCAGGCGAGGTGACCTCCAGCACGTACGGCAGGCCGCCCATCACGTCGCTCCCGTCCAACTCGGCGGAGAGGATGCGGCTGAGCTCCGCACAGGTGTCGAGCTGGACGCCCTCGTCGGAGTCCACGACGATCCGCAGGACCCGGCGCTTACCGGCGGGGGTCACCAGAAGCTCCTCCAGGTCCAGTCCCCGCTCGGAAACGAGCGGCTCGACCAGCCCGCGCAGCCTCTCGATCTGGGTGGTGCTCATCCGGATGACTCCTCGGCCGCGTGTGCTGTTGTAGGGGACTGGGGCGGAAGACAGCATGTCTCAGGGGTGTCCGGCAAAGCCTAGCGCCTGTGCGGAGCGGCGCTGACCGGACCAGCGGCAGTCCGGGGCTCCCGGGGCCGCACGGGTGCCTCGCCCGGCGTGCCGGGGACGGCCCACGGGTACCCGCTCCGCTGCCAGGTAGTCTCACCAAATGGTGATCACTTGTTCCGACACCGCCCTCACCTGCTGATCCTTACTCCGTGGAGTGATCTGTGCCACTCAACCCGCGCAGGCGAAGCCTGCTGGCAGCTTCGGTGGGCGCCGCGGCGCTGCTCACCGGCTGCTCCGGGGGCGACCCCGGGGCTGCGGGCAGCCGGTCGGCGCGGGAGGCCGCCGTCCGCGCGCTCGCCCAGCGGACGGCACGGGAGAGCTCAGGCCTGCTGGCCCGCTACGACGCCGTGGTCGCGGCGCACCCCGCGCTGGACGAACCGCTGCTGCCGCTCCGCCGGAACGTGTCCGCCCACCGCGACGCGGTCGGCGGGACCGTCGCGAGCCCCGGCACGGGATCCGCGGCGCCCTCCGGCGCCACCGCGTCCCCGGAGGCCGTCACCAGCCCGGCCGAGGGCCTGGCGCCGGGTGTCGGCCACACGCCGAAGGAAGCGCTGGCGGAACTGGCCGCCGCCGAGCGGGGCCTCGCGGACGCACGCACCGCCGCACTCGTCGACGCGCCGCCCGAGGCGGCCCGGCTGCTGGCTTCGCTGGCCGCGGCCGGCAGCGTCCACTCCTACCTGCTCACCGAACTCACGACCGAGGAGTCCTGACGATGGCGGAGTCGACCGGAGGCCCGGAGCGGAGCGCGCTGGACGCGGCCCGGGCGGCACTCGGCGCGGAGCACGCCGCGGTGTACGGGTACGGGGTGGTCGGCGGCCGGATCGGCGAGGAGCGCCGGGCCGAGGCCCGGGAGGCCCACGACGCGCACCGCGCCCGGCGGGACGCGCTGCGACAGACGGTGCGCGACCTCGGCGGTGAGCCGCCGGCGGCGCCCGCCGGGTACCGGCTGCCGTTCGAGGTGGCGAACAGCGCCGCGGCGGTCCGGCTGGCGGTCGAGCTGGAGGAACGCGTCGCGGGCGTGTACGCCGACCTGGTGCGGGCCGCCTCCGGTGACCGGCGCCGGGAGGCCGCCGCCGCGCTGCGGGAGGCCGCGGTGCGGTCCGCGCGCTGGCGCGGGACGGGCGTAGCCTTCCCTGGGCTCGCCGAACGCGGCCCGGAGGCGCGGTAGCCGCGCTGCCCCGGCCCGTGCCGCTCCCGCTGGCCGGTGGCGGGCACGGGTCCGGGCACTCCGGTCCGCCCCGGGGGCTCCCCGACCGACGAAAGGCAGCCCGCAGGAATGGTCTCCGCCCCGCACTTCGAAACCCCGCAGCGACTGGTGCGCGCCCGGGGCGCGGACGACCCCTGGCTGACGGAACTCCCCTTGCTGGTCGCGCGGATGGTCTCCGCGTGGGACCTCACCGTCGAGCGGACCGCGGTCCCCGGGGGCCGGAACAGCGCGGTGCTGCTGGCCCGACGGGAGGACGGCACCCCCGTCGCCCTGAAACTGCGGCCCGGCGGCGGGCCCGAGGCCGCCGCCGAGGCCGCCGCGCTGACCGCCTGGGACGGGCTGGGCGCCGTGCGGCTGCTGGGCGCGGCACCGGAGACGGGCGCGCTGCTGCTGGAGCGGCTGCACGGCGAGGTGTCGCTGCGTTCGCTGTCCGAGCCGAAGGCGACCCTGGAGGCCGTCTCCGCGCTACGCCGGTTGTGGGTCCCCCCGGGCGCGCACCGGTTCACCACGGTGGCCGAGCACACCGGACGGGCCGCGCGAATGCTGCGCGAGGACGCTCCGGAGGCGGTCCGTCCGCTGGTGGACGAGGCGCTGGCGGACCGCGCCGAGCTGCTGGCGGACGAGCACCCGCAGGTGCTGCTGCACGGCGAGTTCCGCCAGGGGGCGGTGCTCTCCTCCGGCCCGGGGGCCGGGCCGGAGGACAAGCGGACGCCCTGGCTGGCCGTGGGGCCGGACCCGCTGGTCGGCGACCCCTCGTTCGACCTGGCCCGGTCGGCACGGGACCGGCTGCACGACCTGGTCGCCTCGCCCGGTGCCCCGGCTGCGGCCCGGCGCCGGGTCGCCAAGCTCGCGGACGCGCTGGACGTCGATCCGGAGCGGCTGCGCCGCTGGTCACGGTTCCGCGCCGTGGAATCGGGGGTGCGGCACCTGCGGTCCGGCGAGCACGAGGACGGCGAGATCCTGCTGGAGTTCGCCGGCTGGCTGTAGCCCCGGCGGCACGGGCGCACACGGCGGCTCGATACGGACCGGGTGCGGGACCGCAGACGCGTGCCCCCGGGCCGGTCCGGGGGTGCGCCTGGCGCGTCAGCCGGTGAAGCGGGCCAGCGCCTCCTCGACGGGCAGTTCCTCGCGCTCGCCGCTGCGGCGGTCCTTGATCTCGACCAGCCCCTGGGCGGCACCGCGGCCGACGACCAGGATCTTCGGCACGCCGATCAGCTCGGCGTCGGTGAACTTCACCCCGGGCGAGACCCCGGCGCGGTCGTCGACGAGCACCCGCACCCCGGCGGCACCGAGCTTGTCGCCGATCTCCACGGCGAGCTCGATCTGGGCGGCCTTGCCCGCCGCGACGACGTGGACGTCGGCCGGGGCGACCTCGGCGGGCCAGCACAGCCCCTGCCCGTCAGCACTCTGCTCGGCCAGTGCCGCCACCGCGCGGGACACGCCGATGCCGTACGAGCCCATCGTGACCCGGGCGGGCTTGCCGTCCCGGCCCAGGACGTCCAGCTGGAAGGTGTCGGCGTACTTGCGGCCGAGCTGGAAGATGTGGCCGATCTCGATCGCCCGGTCGAGGTGCAGTCCGGCGCCGCAGTTCGGGCAGGGGTCGCCCGCCTCGACGACGACGGTGTCCACGTACGCGTCGACCTCGAAGTCCCGGCCGCAGACCACGTTGCGGACGTGCTTGCCGTCCTTGTTCGCGCCGGTGATCCAGGACGTGCCGGGGGCGACCCGCGGGTCGGCGAGGTAGCGGATGTTGAGGCCCTGCGGGCCGACGTAACCGCGGACGAGATCGGACCGGTCGGTGAAGTCCTCGGCGGTGGCCAGCTCGACGGCGGCCGGGGCCAGGTGCTCGCCGAGCTTGCCGAGGTCCACCTCGCGGTCGCCGGGCACTCCGACGGCGACGATCTCGCCGTCCACCTTCACCAGGAGGTTCTTCAGAGTGGCGGAGGCGGGGACGCCGAGGTGCGCGGCCAGCGTCTCGATGGTCGGAGTGTCGGGGGTGTCGAGTTCCTCGACCGCCGGGTGGTGCTCGGTCGGGCCGGGCTCGACGGTGGTCCCGACGGCCTCGGTGTTGGCGGCGAAGCCGCACGCGGGGCAGTCGGCGAAGGTGTCCTCACCGGCCTCGGCGGGCGCGAGGAACTCCTCGGACGCGGAACCACCCATCGAGCCGGAGACCGCCGAGACGATGCGGTAGTCCAGGCCCAGGCGGCTGAAGATGCGGGTGTACGCCTCGCGGTGGAGGGCGTACGACCCGGCGAGACCCTCGTCGGTCACGTCGAAGGAGTAGGAGTCCTTCATCTGGAACTCGCGTCCGCGCAGGATGCCGGACCGGGGGCGGGCCTCGTCGCGGTACTTGGTCTGGATCTGGTAGATCATCACCGGCAGGTCCTTGTACGACGTGCACTGGTCCTTGACCAGCAGGGTGAAGATCTCCTCGTGCGTGGGTCCGAGCAGGTACTCGGCGCCCTTGCGGTCCCGGAGCCGGAAGAGCAGGTCGCCGTACTCCTCGTAGCGGCCGGAGGCCTCGTAGGGCTCCTTGGGCAGCAGCGCCGGCAGCAGGACCTCCTGGGCACCGATGGCGTCCATCTCCTCGCGGACGATCCGCGAGACGTTCTCCAGCACCTGCTTGCCGAGCGGCAGCCAGCTCCAGACACCCGCCGCGGTGCGCCGGACGTAGCCGGCGCGGACCAGCAGTTTGTGGCTGAGCGTCTCGGCGTCGGCCGGGTCGTCGCGCAGCGTCTTGAGCATCGAGCGGGACAGGCGCTGGACTCGGGCTGCCATGGTGGTTCTCCTGGTTGCGGACCGTAACGGTGGAAAAGAGAAAGCCTATGCCGTCGGGCGGCGCAGCGGCAGCGGCGCCCCCATCACGGCGTAGGGGCTGGGCGCGCTGGGGAAGAGCACCCCGCGCGCCAGGTCGGCGTAGCCGAGGCCGGCGTAGAGCCGCCGGGCGGGACTCTCGGTGTCCACCGCGGACAGCAGCGACCGCGGGCGGTCGGTGCCGGCGGTGAGCGTGGTGATCAGCCGGCGGCCGATGCCGCGCCGGTGGAACGCCGGGTGGACGTGCAGTTCGGTGATGACGAAGGAGTCGCGGAGCCAGTCCTCGTGGCCCTCCCGGCGCAGGCACGGTGCGACGACGGTCGACCACCAGTGCGCGGGATCGCTGGGCAGTCCGTAGCCGAAGCCGACGAGACGGCCGGCCGGAGTGGTGGCGCCCAGCGCCCGGGCCCCGGGGACGGCGAGGTGGCGCAGCACCAACGGGCGACGCACCTCGATCTCGTCGTCCGTGAGTCCGAAGGCCAGGGCCTGCACGGCGAGTGCCTCGTCCACCCGGGCGGCCAGGTCCAGGGGGCCGACCACGACGTCCATCTGCATGGGCGAACCCTACTGGGCGACGGCGTCCCGCGGCACGTCACCGGTGGAGGGAGGCCGCCGGGGGCCGCGTACGGGGGAGGCCGCGTCCCGGTCCGGCGCCACTGGGGTCAGAAGAGCACGCTCATGAAGGCGCCGGTCTCGCGGAAGCCGACCCGTCGGTAGGAGGCGCGGGCAGCGGTGTTGAAGTCGTTGACGTAGAGGCTGGCCACCGGCGAGAACTCGTTGAGCGCGTAGCGCAGCACCGCGGCCATGCCACCCTCGGAGAGCCGTTCGCCGCGGCGGTCCGGGGCCACCCAGACGCCCTGGATCTGGCAGGCGCGCGCGGTCACCGCCCCGATCTCGGCCTTGAAGATCACCCGGTCGTCCTCGAAGCGGGCGAACGCACGGCCGGAACCGACGAGTTCGGCGACCCTGGCCTGGTAGACGAGTCCGCCGTCACCGGCCAGCGGCGAGATGCCCACCTCCTCGGTGAACATCGCGACGGAGGCGGGCATCACCCGCTCCAGTTCGTCCTTGCGGACCCGGCGGACCAGCGGATCGGCGGGGACGTCGGCGGCGGGCGTGCCGGTGACCATCAGCGGCTGGTTGCGGCGCACCTCGCGGGCCGGGCCCCAGTGCGGTGCGAGCAGTTCCCAGAGCTGGTCCGTCGGCCCGGCGGGGCCGACGATGGAGGAGCAGCGCCGTCCCTGCCGGCGGGCACGCTCGGCGAAGGCGTGCACCGCCTCCGGACCGGCCCCGATGAGGACCAGGTTGGCTCCGGCGTAGCAGAGTGCGCCGAGGCGGCCGTCCCGGAACCAGCCCCACATCTCGCCGCCCAGGCGCCACGGGTCGAGGCCCGAATCCTGCACCCGGGCGGTGACGAAGGCGTTGGCGACCGGGTCGCGGTGCAGGACAGCGAGCGCCTCGTCCAGATCACTTGGTCCGAGGGCCCGGGTGGTGGTCGTCGTCAGCACGTGCGGTGATGCCCTGTCGTGTCGGCCCGGAGACGGGTGGGGAGTACAGCGTTCCTTCTCCGCACCATACCGCCGAGTGCTGCCGCACACCCGGGAGGCCGGTCAGCCGACGGAGATCTCGGGTTCGCCGGACAACACGCCGTCGTCCGCCATCTGCTCGGCGATCTTCATCGCCTCCTCGATCAGCGTCTCGACGATCTTCGACTCCGGGACGGTCTTGATGACCTCGCCCTTCACGAAGATCTGCCCCTTGCCGTTGCCGGAGGCGACGCCGAGGTCGGCCTCGCGGGCCTCGCCGGGCCCGTTCACCACGCAGCCCATGACGGCGACCCGCAGCGGGACCTCCATCCCGGTCAGGCCGGCGGTGACCTCCTCGGCCAGCTTGTAGACGTCCACCTGGGCGCGGCCGCAGGACGGGCAGGAGACGATCTCCAGGCCGCGCTCGCGCAGGCCGAGCGACTCCAGGATCTGGTTGCCGACCTTGACCTCCTCCACCGGCGGGGCGGAGAGCGAGACCCGGATGGTGTCCCCGATGCCCTCGGAGAGCAGCGCGCCGAAGGCCACCGAGGACTTGATGGTGCCCTGGAAGGCCGGTCCCGCCTCCGTGACGCCGAGGTGCAACGGGTAGTCGCACTGGGCGGCCAGCTGGCGGTAGGCGTTGACCATCACGACCGGGTCGTTGTGCTTGACCGAGATCTTGATGTCGCGGAAGCCGTGCTCCTCGAAGAGCGAGCACTCCCACAGCGCCGACTCCACCAGCGCCTCGGGGGTGGCCCGGCCGTACTTGCGCAGCAGCCGCTTGTCGAGGGAGCCGGCGTTGACCCCGATCCGGATCGGGGTGCGAGCGGCGTTGGCCGCGTCCGCGATCTCCTTGACCTTGTCGTCGAACTGCTTGATGTTGCCCGGGTTGACCCGGACGGCGGCGCAGCCCGCGTCGATGGCGGCGAAGACGTACTTCGGCTGGAAGTGGATGTCCGCGATGACCGGGATCTGCGACTTGCGGGCGATCACCGCGAGCGCGTCGGCGTCGTCCTGCGTCGGGCAGGCGACCCGGACGATCTGGCAGCCGGAGGCGGTCAGCTCGGCGATCTGCTGCAGCGTGGCACCGATGTCGGACGTACGGGTGGTGGTCATCGACTGGACGGAGACCGGGGCGTCGCCGCCCACGGCCACGTTACCGACCTGGATCTGGCGGCTGACGCGCCGCTCGGCGAGCTTGATCGGTACGGACGGCATTCCCAGCGCAATGGCTGTCATCTGGCGCAACCCCATGGTGTGGTTCTCGGTCCCGAGATCAGCGGGCTCCGGCACCCGAGATTACGCCACCCGAGGGGCACCGCGGACACCCCGCCCGCTCGCCGGGGCGCGCCCGCCGCACCGCGGGTGGTGCCCGGCGGGACGACACGCCGGACACCACCTGCGGCCGAGGCGCTAACCGACCAGTTTTACGGGATTCACCACATCGGCGACGAGCACCAGCAGGGTGAAGCAGATGAACACCCCCGCGACCACGTAGGCCACCGGCATCAGCTTCGCCACGTCGAACGGCCCCGGGTCGGGCCGCCGGAAGAGCTTGGCCAGGCCGCGGCGCAGCGACTCCCACAGGGCACCGGCGATGTGGCCGCCGTCCAGCGGGAGCAGCGGGAGCATGTTGAACAGGAACAGCGAGAGGTTGAAGCCGGCCACCAGGAAGAGCATGGTCGCCACCCGCTGCGACGCCGGGATGTCCAGGGTGACGATCTCGCCGCCCACCCGGGCCGCGCCGACCACGCCGACCGGCGAGTCGTCCTTGCGCTCGCCGCCGGTGAACGCCGCGTCCCACAGGTCCGGGATCTTGGACGGCAGGGCGACGAGCGCCCGGAAGCCGTTCTCCATGATCCCGCCCATCCGGTCGACCGCCTGCGGGAAGGACTGCTGGACGACTCCGGAGGCGGGGGCGAAGCCCAGGAACCCGGCGTCGACGTACTCGCCCTCGACGTAGGCGCCGTCGCCGTCGGTCCTGAGCACCTTGTTCTGGATCGGCTCGGCGGTCAGGTCGAGACGGCGGCCGTCCCGCTCGACGGTGACCGTCACCGTCTGCGGTGCCTCGCGGATCTGCGTCTGGAGCGCGCTCCACTCCTCGATCGGCTCGCCGTCGAAGGCGACGATCCGGTCGCCGGCCCGCAGGCCCGCCGCCTTGGCGGGCGAGTCGGGCGCGCCCGCCGGGCACTTGTCGCTCGACGCGCTCGCCGGGATGACGCAGTCCGAGACGCTGGCCACGGTGGTCGTCTGGGTGTTGATGCCGAAGCTCATCAGCACGCCGAGGAAGATCACCACGGCCAGGATCAGGTTCATGAACGGGCCGGCGAACATCACGATGACGCGCTTCCACGGCCTGCGGGTGTAGAACAGCCGCTTCTCGTCGCCCGGCTGGAGCTCCTCGTAGGCGGCCGCCCTGGCGTCCTCGATCATCCCCCGGAAGGGGGAGGTGGAACGTTGACGGAGCTTGCCGTCGTCCCCGGGCGGGAACATGCCGATCATGCGGATGTAGCCGCCGAGCGGGACGCCCTTGATCCCGTACTCCGTCTCCCCCTTCTTCCGGGACCAGATCGTCGGGCCGAAGCCCACCATGTACTGCGGGACGCGGATGCCGAAGAGCTTCGCGGTGGAGAGGTGGCCGAGCTCGTGCCAGGCGATCGAGAACAGCAGGCCGAACGCGAAGACGACTATGCCGAGGATCGTCATCAGTGCCGTCATGCGCGGGCCTCCGCTGTGCCGTTCGTGGCGCCCGACGACGCCAGCTCACGGGCGCGTCTCCGCGCCCAGGTCTCTGCGTCGAGGACCGCCTCCAGGGTCACCGCGGATCCGGACGTGTCGGTGTGCTCCTCGACCACAGCGGCAACCGTATCCACGATGCCGGTGAATGGCAGCCGTCCGGTCAGGAAGGCATCCACGCACTCCTCGTTCGCCGCGTTGTAGACGGCCGGCGCGGTGCCGCCCCTGGCGCCGACCTCGCAGGCGAGCGGCACGGCAGGGAAGGCGTCCCCGTCGAGCGGGAAGAAGTCCCAGCTCATCGCCTTCCTCCAGTCGAAGACCGGGCCCGCCTGGGGCACCCTTTCGGGCCAGCCGAGCCCGAGGGCGATCGGCAGCCGCATGTCGGGGGGCCCGCACTGGGCGAGGGTCGAGCCGTCCGTGAACTCCACCATCGAGTGGATGGCCGACTGCGGGTGGACGACCACCTCGATCCGCTCGAAGGGCACGTCGTAGAGCAGGTGCGCCTCGATGACCTCCAGCCCCTTGTTCACCAGTGTCGCCGAGTTGACGGTGATGACCGGACCCATCTCCCAGGTGGGGTGGGCCAGCGCCTGCTTCGGGGTCACGTCGGCGAGCTGGGCCCGCGTGCGTCCGCGGAACGGGCCGCCGGACGCGGTGACCAGCAGCGTGCGCACCTCGTGCCGGGCCCCGCCCATCAGCGCCTGGAAGAGGGCGGAGTGCTCGGAGTCCACCGGGACGATCTGCCCGGGGGCGGCCACCGCCCGCACCAGCGGACCGCCGACGATCAGCGACTCCTTGTTGGCCAGGGCCAGTACCCGGCCGGACTCCAGGGCGGCCAGCGTGGGCCGCAGCCCGATGGAGCCGGTGATGCCGTTGAGCACGGTGTGGCACGGCGACGCCGCCAGCTCCGTCGCCGCGTCCGGACCGGCCAGCACCTCGGGGATGGGCTCCCGGACCCCGTACTGCGCGCGCAGTGCCTGGCGGAGCGCGTTGGCCCGGTCCTCCCGGGCGACGGCGACGGTGCGCACCTGGAGCCGGTGCGCCTGCCCGGCGAGCTGCTCGACCCGGCCGCCCGCGGCGGACAGCCCGGTCACCCGGAAGCGTCCGGGGTTGTTCAGCACCACGTCGACGGCCTGCGTGCCGATGGAGCCGGT
Source organism: Streptomyces sp. TAA040 (assembly GCF_000424845.1). Lineage (NCBI taxonomy): Bacteria > Bacillati > Actinomycetota > Actinomycetes > Kitasatosporales > Streptomycetaceae > Streptomyces > Streptomyces sp. TAA040. The sequence goes on from NZ_AUKR01000002.1 coordinate 54,769, forward strand.
GGACCCCAGAATGACGATGTCCCGGGGGCCGTCGTGGGTGCTGTCGGCCGCCGGGAAGGTGGTATGCGGGTCAGCGAGGGAGTCGGTCATGGGTCCATTGTTGCCCGTCCGGTCGCGGCTCCGGCGCGGGGTGCCCCGGTGCGCCGTCCGCCCGCCTCCCGCACGCCCGCCGCCCGTCCGGCACCGGACGGGCGGCGGGGAAGCGGGTCAGGGGACGGGACGGTGCAGGTTCTCGCTCCGGGACGGGCCCGGCGGCGCCTCGGCGATCCACGGTCCCTCGCCGGACGGGTCGACGACGCCCTCCTCCAGCCAGGTGTAGGCACCCTCCAGGATGCCGCGGACCACCTTCCGGTCGAGGTCGTCGGTGTTCCGCCACAGGCGCCCGAACAGCTCGTCCACGCGGAGCTGCGCCTGCCGGCAGTACGCGTCGGCCAACTGGCGCGCGGCGCGCCCGTGCGCGCCCTCCCGGCTCAGTTTCTCCGCCCGGACGCAGGCCGCGCTCATCGCGAACAGCTCGGCGCCGATGTCCACGATCCGGCCGAGGAAGCCCTGCTTCGTCTCCATCTTCCCCTGCCAGCGCGACATCGCGTAGAAGGTCGCCCTTGCCAGCTTCCTGGCGTGCCGCTCGACGTACCGCAGGTGCGGCGCCAACTGGGCGAAGTCCCCGTAGCCGTGGGGGAGCTGCCCCGTCCCGGCGACGAGTTTCGGCAGCCAGCGGGCGTAGAAGCCGCCGGCCCTCACCCCGGCCCTGGCCTTGTCCGGCAGCGCCTTCTCCGGGTCGATCAGATCCCCGGCGACGGAGAGGTGCGCGTCCACCGCCTCCCGGGCGATCAGCAGGTGCATGATCTCCGTCGACCCCTCGAAGACCCGGTTGATCCGCAGGTCGCGCAGCATCTGCTCGACGGGGACGCCGCGTTCGCCGCGGGCCGCGAGCGACTCGGCGGTCTCGAAGCCCCGGCCTCCGCGGATCTGGACCAGTTCGTCGGCGATCAGCCAGGCCATCTCGGAACCGTGCAGCTTGGCCAGCGCCGCCTCGATGCGGATGTCGTTGCGCTCCTCGTCCGCCATCTGCGAGGAGAGGTCCAGCACGGCCTCCATCGCGAACGTGGTCGCGGCGATGAAAGACATCTTCGCGCCGACGGCCTCGTGCTCCGCCACCGGACGCCCCCACTGCACCCGTTCGCCGCCCCACTCCCTGGCGATCTTCAGGCACCACTTCCCGGCGCCGACGCAGAGCGCGGGCAGCGAGAGCCGGCCGGTGTTCAGCGTGGTCAGGGCGATCTTCAGTCCGGCACCCTCCGGGCCGATCCGGTCGGCCGCGGGTACCCGGACCCGGTGGAAGCGGGTGACCCCGTTCTCGATGCCGCGCAGTCCCATGAAGGCGTTCCGGTTCTCCACCGTGACGCCCTCCGAGTCCGCCTCGACGACGAAGGCGCTCACCCCGCCCGGGTGCCCCTCGGAGCGCGGTACCCGGGCCATCACCACGAGGAGGTCCGCGACCACGCCGTTGGTGGTCCACAGTTTGACGCCATCGAGCAGGTAGTCGTCCCCGTCCGGTTCGGCGGTGGTGGCCAGCCGCGCCGGGTCGGAGCCGACGTCCGGCTCGGTGAGCAGGAAGGCGGAGATGTCGTGGCGCGCGCAGCGCGGCAGGTACCGGTCCTTCTGCTCCTGCGTCCCGAACGCCTTCACCGGCTGGGGCACGCCGATCGACTGGTGGGCGGAGAGCAGGGCTCCGACGGCCGGACTCGCCGAGCCGACCAGTGCCAGGGCGCGGTTGTAGTAGAGCTGGCCGAGGCCGAGGCCGCCGTACCGGGTGCCGATCTTCATCCCCAGCGCGCCCAGCTCGCGCAGTCCGGTGACGACCTCGTCGGGAATCCGGGCCTCCCGCTCGATCCGCGCGCCGTCGATCCGCTTCTCGCAGAACTCCCGGAGCCGGACCAGGAACTCCTCGCCCCGGCGCACGTCCTCCGGTTCGGGCTCCGGATGGGGGTGGATCAGGTCGAGTCGGAAGTCACCGAGGAACAGTTCCTTCGCGAAGCTGGGCTTCCGCCAGTCCTGCTCGCGTGCCGCCTCCGCCACGTCCCGCGCCTCGCGCTCGGAGACCTGGGGCGCGCCGCGGGCGGAGTCGCCGGATCCGTCGGGTGCCGCGGACATGGTGCTCACCTCGCCGCTCGTCGTCGGGTTCGGTCCTCCCGGCCGGAGCTACCGACCGGTACCACTCGTCCGTGGGTACCCGTTCTGCCCGATCCATGCCGCCCGGCGCCCGGACCGGTACCCGTACGGGTGCGGACCGGGGCGGGAAACGGACGGGCCGGGCTCCGGACGGGTGCGGCCGAGTCCGGACGGCGGCGGACCGGGGCGGCGGGCGGCGGGGAGCGTCAGCGGGGCAGCCGGATCGGCTCCTGCGGCGGCCCGTGGTCCAGCAGTGCGGCGAGCCGCTCCGCCAGGTCGGGCGGTGCCAGATGCTCGGCGGTCCGGGCGAGCGCGGCCCGGCTCCACCAGCGGTGGGCCGTGACGGTGCGCCGCTCCTCCTCGGTGAAGCCGGAGGTGTCGACGGCGGTGCACTCCGTCCTGGCGAGATAGTACCGCTCCCGGAACAGGTGGGGGGCGCCCCGCCAGGGCACGATCCGGTCCCGCCGCCACACCTCCGGGCCGAGCACGGCGCCGGTCAGCCCGGTCTCCTCCCGCAGCTCCCGCAGAGCCGTCTCCTCCGGCGCCTCTCCGGGCTCCGTGCCGCCGCCCACCGAGAACCAGAAGGGTTCCCCGGTGGTCTCGCGGTGACCGCGGAAGAGCAGCACGCGCTCGTCCGGGTCGAGCAGCAGCACCCGGACCGTGGGTCGGTCCCGCGGCGCCGGGGCACGGGGAGTGGTCGGGGCGGCCGGACGGAGGCGTTCGGGGGCGCGGTCGGGATCCACCGGACGAGGGTACGCCCCCCGGGACGCCGCGGCGGCACTCCTTCCCGGCCCGCGGGCGGGGGAACACGGGCCGTGGGCAAGGGCGGACGGGCCGCGCGTGACGGGCGCGGCGCGCGGGTCGCTCAGGTGTCGAAGCGGTGGCGGGCTTCCTCGATGCTGCCGATGTACCGGTGGGTCCATCCGCACATGCCGTCGACGACGGCCCGGAGAGCGCGGCCCGGTTCGGTCAGCGCGTACTCGACCCGCGGCGGCACGGTGGGGTGCACCGTCCGCTCGACCAGGCCGTTGCGCTCCAGCATCCGCAGGTTCTGGGTGAGCATCTTGTGGCTGATCCCCGCCACCTCGTCCCGCAGCACGCTGAAGCGCACGGTGCGGTCGCCGATGGACTCGACGAGCAGGAACGCCCACTTGTTGGCGAGGTCCGAGAAGATCTCCCGGGCCAGGGAGTCCGCGCGCATCAGATCCGCCTCGTCCTGCGAGCCGTCGACCTGCTTGGTCACCATGAGGTTCCCCAGTCACTGAAAAGTGCGTTCTTCCATGTCAGCGCACACTCTCCTACGGTTCTCCAGTAACCACAAGTGACCACGAGCGCTCCGGCGGGGGACGCGAACCCCTGGTTCCGACCCGCGCGCGAGCTCTCCCAGCAAGGAGCCGGCATGCCCATCACCCTGGTGAACCCCGACGGACTGGCGAAGACCGACCTCTACCGGCAGGTGTCGGTCGCCACCGGATCGAGGCTGGTCTTCCTCGCCGGGCAGGTCGCCACCGACGCGGAGGGGAACACGGTCGGGCCGGGCGACCTCGCCGCCCAGATCGAGCAGTGCTACCTCAACGTCGGCACCGCCCTGGCCGCCGTCGGCGCGTCCTTCGACGACGTGGCGAAACTGAACGTCCACCTCACCGACTGGACGCCGGACAAGATGCCCCTGTGCCAGGAGGGGATCGCCCGCGCGGCGGCGAAGCTGGGGACCACCGCGCTCCCGCCGCTCACCGGTCTGGGCGCCGCAGCCCTGGCCTCGCCCGACTACCTGGTCGAGGTGGAGGCCGTCGCCGTCCTCGACTGAGCGGGAGCGTCTCCGCCCCGGGTACCCGGGGCGGAGACGCTCCCGCTCAGAGCTCCAGGTCCGTCAGAGCTCCAGGCCGGTCAGGACCATCACCCGCTCGTAGGTGTAGTCCTCCATCGCGTACCGGACGCCCTCACGGCCGACGCCGGACTGCTTGACACCGCCGTACGGCATCTGGTCAGCGCGGTAGGACGGCACGTCGCCGACGACCACGCCGCCGACCTCCAGCGCCCGGTGGGCCCGGAAGGCGGCCTGGACGTCGTGGGTGAACAGGCCCGCCTGGAGCCCGTACTGCGAGTCGTTGGCAGCGGCGAGCGCGGCCTCCTCGCCCTCGACCCGGACGAAGGACACCACCGGACCGAAGACCTCCTCGCAGCCCAGCCTGGTGTCGGCGGGGACGTTCTCCAGCACGGTCGGGGCGTAGGTCGCGCCGTCGCGCTTGCCACCGGTGCACAGCGTCGCCCCCGCCGTGACCGCCTCGTCGACCCAGGTCTCGACCCGCCGGGCGGCGTCCTCGCTCACCAGCGGGCCGACGTCGGTGGTGTCGAGGGCCGGGTCCCCGGTGTTCAGCGCCTCGACGGCGGCGACCACCTTCGGCAGCAGCCGGTCGTAGACGGTGGTGTCGGCGATCACCCGCTGGACCGAGATGCAGGACTGGCCGCCCTGGTAGTTGGAGAAGGTGGCGATGCGCTGGGCCGCCCAGTCGAGGTCGGCCCCGGAGGCGTAGTCGGCGAGCACCACGGCCGCGCCGTTGCCGCCCAGCTCCAGCGTGACCCGCTTGCGGGGCACCGAGTCGAGGATCGACCAGCCGACCGGGGCCGAGCCCGTGAAGGAGATGATCGGCAGCCGCTCGTCCTGGACGAGGGCGGGCATCCGGTCGTTCGCGACCGGCAGCACCGACCAGGCTCCGTCCGGCAGGTCCGTCTCGGCGAGCAGTTCACCGAGCAGCAACGCGGAGAGCGGAGTGGCCGGGGCCGGCTTGAGGATGATCGGGGTGCCGGCGGCCAGCGCCGGGGCGACCTTGTGGGCGCACAGGTTGAGCGGGAAGTTGAACGGCGCGATCCCGAGGACGGGCCCGATCGGGAAGCGGCGGATCAGCGCGAGGCGACCGGCGCCGCCCGCGTCGGAGTCGAGCCGCTGGACCTCGCCCCCGTTGAAGCGGCGCGCCTCGTCGGCGGCCCAGCGGAAGACCGAGACGCAGCGTCCGACCTCGCCGCGGGCCCACTTCATCGGCTTGCCGTTCTCCGCGGAGATGAGCGCGGCGATCTCCTCGGTGCGTTCTCCCAGGCGGCGCACCACGTGGTCCAGCGCCGCGGCCCGGACGTGCGCCGGTGTGGCGGCGAACGCGTCGGCCACCGCCGCCGCGGCGGCCACCGCCTCCTCCACCTGCTCGTCGGTCGGCACGGCGGCACGGCCGACGATCCGGCCGTCCCAGGGTGAGGAGACGTCGAGGGTGTCGTCGCCGGTTGCCGCGCGGCCGGCGAGCCAGAACGAGGACGCGGGGGTCGACGAAGACGCTGCAGTCGGTGAGGTCACTGCGGGTACCGGCCTTCCGAAGGGTCGTGGAGATGCTGCCTGCTGCCCACCGTAGGGGCATCGTCACCTCCGGCCTCTTGTCCGACGCGGCGCACTCCCCGCGGCCGCCGCTCCGCTTCGGCAGGCGTTTCGAACGGGCGGCCGACCCGCCGGTACCGAGCGCCGGGCACCGGCGGACGGACCGTCGCCCGGGCACGCGGGCCGGCCGCGAGGACCGGCACGAACGGCGGTACCGGCCTCGGGAACGTCCGAATACCTTCTTGCCGGCCTCACGGCGCTGCGGAACGATGTCGCCGCACGCGCAACCCCCACCCGTCTCGAACTGGACACCCCAGGAGATGCGATGCGCACAACGTCCCGCGGCCGGCGGACCACCTCCGCAGCCGTCCTCCTCACCCTCGCGCTGGCGCTGCCGCTCGGCGCACAGGCCACCGCCTCCCCGCCCGCGGCCGCACCGGCGGCCGACCGGGAGGCGCCCACCGCCGACGAGCGGTTGCGGCAGTACGAGGTCACCGGCATCGAAACCAGGGAGCAGCGCTCCGCGCTGGCCGCCCTGGGCGTGGCCGTGGACGAGGTCCGCGCACGCTCGGTCCTCGTCACCGCGGACGCCGCCGCGCTCGACACCCTGCACGAGCGGGGCTACCGGACGACGGCGCTGCGCACCCCCGCCGAGCGCGGCGGCGAGGTCGCGGCGGCGGCGCCGTCCGACTACCACAGCTATGCCGAGGTGACGGGGGAGGTCGACGCGCTCGTCCGCGACCACCCGGAGCTGGTGAGCCGGCAGGTGATCGGCCGCAGCCACCAGGGCCGCGACATCCTGGCGGTGAAGATCAGCTCCGACGTCCGGAGCGACCGGGACAAGCCCGAGGTGCTGTTCACGCACAACATGCACGCCCGGGAGCACCTGACGACCGAGATGGCGCTCTACCTGATGCGGGAGTTCACCTCGGGCTACGGAAGCGACAGCCGGGTGACCCGGATGCTGGACGAGCGCGAGGTCTGGGTCATCCCCACGGTCAACCCGGACGGCAAGGTCTACGACCAGGACTCCGGCACCTTCCGCATGTGGCGCAAGAACCGCCAGCCGAACGCGGGCAGTTCGTCGGTCGGCACCGACCTGAACCGCAACTTCGACTACCGCTGGGGCTGCTGCGGCGGCTCCTCCGGTTCGCCCGGCAGCCAGACCTACCGCGGCAGCTCCGGCGAGTCCGCCCCGGAGACCGGGGTGGTCGCCGACTTCGTGCGCAGCCGGGTGGTCGGCGGCGAGCAGCAGATCGCCGCGCACATCGACTTCCACACGTACGGCGAACTCGTGCTCTGGCCCTACGGCTACACCTACTCCGACACCGCTCCCGGCCTGACCCGCGACGACCGGGACGCCCACGCCGCGATCGGCAGCCTGCTCGCCGACAGCAACGGGTACGCGCCGCAGCAGTCCAGCGACCTCTACGTCACCGACGGCTCGGTGGGCGACTGGATGTGGGGCGACCAACGCATCTTCTCCTACACCTTCGAGATGTACCCGCCGTCCGGGCACCCGGACGGCTTCTACCCGCCGGGCAGCGTCATCGCGCGCGAGACGCGGCGCAACCGCGACGCCGTCCTGCTCCTGCTGGAGAACGCCGACTGCATGTACCGCTCGATCGGCAAGGAGGCGCAGTACTGCACAGCCTGACGGCGTTCCGGGCGTACGACGGTGACGGCGGCCGCGGGTCGCCGTCACCGGCCGGTGGAGCCCCCGCTCCCGTCAGGGCCCGGCTGTCACCCGGGGCACATGGGTGGCCTTGAGGGAGAGCCACAGCTCCATCCGGACGTCCGGGTCGTCCAGCGAACGTCCGAGGATCTCCTCCACCCGGCGCATCCGGTACCGCAGGGTGTGCCGGTGCACGCCCAGCTCGGCCGCGGCGGCGTCCCACTGCCCGTGGCGGGAGAGCCAGGCCCGCAGCGAGGCGACGAGGTCGCCGCGGCCGCTCGCGTCGTGCTCGTGCAGCGGCCGCAGCATCCCGTCGGCGAACGCCCGGACGGCGTCCTCGGCGAGCAGCGGAAGCACCGAACCGGCGGCCATGTCCTCGTGCTCCACCAGCGCAGCGCCCCGGCGGCGGGCGACGGACAGCGCCTGGTCGGCTTGTTTGAACGCGGTCGCCGCGGCGGATATGCCCGTCGGGGCGGAGACCCCGACCGCGAGTTCCTCGCCCAGCCCGCGGACGTACTCGGCGCAGGACGCCACGGCAGCGCCGCCGTCCGCGGCGAGCACCACGAGCCGGGTACTGTCCGGCACCACGAGGACCGACTCCCCGCTGCGTGCGGCACCGGACTCGACGGCGTCGGCGAGGAGTTCGAGGGGCCCGGGGTCGGCGGGCGCGGCCTGCGGGACCGCCTCCGCCACCAGCACCCGCAGCGGTATGTCCAGCAGCGTCCCGTAGAGGTTGCCGGCCACCGCGCGGGCGTGTTCCGCCTCGCCGGAGACCAGCATCCGCAGCACCGCGGCGCCGAGCCGCTGCTCGGCCTCCTGGAGGGCCCGGGACCGCTCGGTGGTGAGGGTGAGGAGCGCGGTCGCGGAGTTGGCGGCGTACCGCTCCGCGGTGCCCAGCGGAGCGTCGGTGCCCACGGCGAGGACCGCGCGGACCCGGCGGCCGGTGCCGATCGTCTGCAACTCCACCCGGTCGGACTCGACCCCGCTGAGCACCGCGCTCGCGGGGGCGGGGCGATCGCGCAGCCGCCTGACGTCCCCGGTGATCCGTCCCGCCCTGCGCTGCGCCCAGTGCGGGGCGGCGGCGACGAGGGCGCCCGAGACGTCGTAGAGGGCCGCCCAGCCGGACACGTGCGCGGCGAGCCGGGCGAGGAGTGCCGTGGGGCCCTCCGCGGAGAGCGCCGCGCGGGTCAGCTCCCGCTGGGCCTCGAACCCGGCCGTGACGGAGCGGTACTGCTCGGCGGCGATCGCAGCCGAGACGGCCTTGGTGATCGCGATGAACGGGGTGCGCCGGGGCACCTCCAGAAGCGGGAAGTCCACCGCGCGCGCCGCGTCCACCAGCGCCTTCGGTACCCGCTCGTAGTTCACCCCGGCCGCGAACCCCAGGCCGACCACCCCGGCGCCGGAGAGCCGACCCAGGTAGCGGCGCATCGCCTCCGGGTCCTCGGCGTCCAGCTTCAGCGCGGTGACCAGCAGCAGCTCACCGCCGTCCAGGTAGGGCACCGGGTCGGCCAGCTCGCTTACCTGCGCCCAGCGCACTGGCACGGAGAGGCGGCCCTCTCCCGCGAGTACGGACAGCTTCAGCGAGGAGTGCTGCACGAGTGAAGCGAGGGTGGGCTGCATGGCTCGGTCGTTGCCTGCCTTCTGGCGGACGGTGCAGGGGTTCTTGGGCCGTACCGTAGTGCGGACCGACGGGCCCTGGTACTCAGCGTACAACTGCCCCGCACCGGGGGACGGCCCGGCGCCCTTCCCTCTCCGGGGCACCGCGCCGGAGCCGCCGCCCTGCGGACCACCGGCCGCTACTGCTCACCGAGCCGGGCGAGCACCGGGGGCCCGGACCGGCCGCGGACGGAGGTGACCGAGAACACCGCGTGGCCCGGCGGCACCTTGTGCGCGAGCTCCGAGGAAGACCACCTGGCCCGCTGCACCGTCCGCACGGTGACCGACTCGGTGGTCGCCCGCACGCCGGTGAACAGGGTGCGCACCCCCCGCAGGACCCGCTTGAGGCCGCCACCGGAGTGGTCCGGGTTCCGCGTGACGTCCTCGGTCTCCACCCAGTCCTCGCCCCAGGCCCGGGCGAACACCTCGCCGTCCCAGGTGGTCACGCCGGAGAAGACGACCTTGCAGCCCACGGTGCCGAGCAGCGGGCTGCGCAACCGCTCGGGCACGTCGTCGAGACTGCGCAGGGTGAGCACGGCGCCGGCGTTGACCGAGCGCAACTGCCGCAGCCCGCGCACCGCTTCGGCGGTGACCGCGTGCGAGGCGTCGTCGAGGACGAGGCAGGTGAACAGCGAGCGGTCCTCCCGTCCGACGGCGGCCGCGGCGAACTGCGCCAGCACCAGCCGGGTGAGGACGCGGCAGGCCTCCGCGTGCCCCCGGGCGGGGAGGTCGATCCGCACCCGGAGCGGGTGCGCGAGATCGCGCAGCGAGAACGGGCGCGGCCCGGTGCGGCCGTCGCCGCCGGGGCCGCTCCCGGCCCCGGCGCGGTGACCGGTCTCGGCCGCACCGCCGAAGAAGTCGGCGAAGGCGGGCCGGGTGAGCAACGACAGCCGGTCGGCGAGCAGCCCCCCGATGTCCCCGGGGCGGGCCGACTGCCGCTCCCGCACCGTCAGTTCGCGCTGCTGTCCGAACTCCCCCGCGGTGTCCAGCGCTTCCCGCAACCCGGCCAGCGCCACCGGTGAGCCGTCCAGCAGCTCGCGCAGCTCCCGTACGGAGGGGAACCGTCCGTACGCCGCCCGGTGCGGGCCGAGGAGCTGCGCGAGGGCGGTGGCCGCGGCCCGGGGGTCGCTCGCGCTGCCCGCCTCCGCGCCGAGCAGCGCCTCGGCGAGCAGGACCGCCGCTTCGTCCGGGTCGGTGGTGCCGCCGTACAGGTCGAGGTCGTGCCGCGAACGCGGGTCACCGAGCCGGATCACCACGTCGAAGGCGTCGTCGGCGCCGAGACCGGCGCCGGCCGCCCCCACCGCGACCACGGCGGCCTGCCCGGCCAGCGCGCGCAGGCAGAGGGCCTCCACGGCGGGGCGGACGATCCGGGCCGTCTTGCCGCAGCCCGGCGGGCCGACGGCCAGCAGCGAGGTGCCCAGGGTTTCGGGGTCGAGCGCAAGCCGGCACCCGCGGTGCCGGTAGGGGTTGCGCGGATCGTCCAGCGCGAGGCCGACACGGACCTGCCCGGTGAGCAGGTCGTGCGGTGCCGTGCGCACCGAGAGGTCCCGGGCCCCGGAGGGGTGGGTGAAGGCGGCCGGACCCTCGTCGAGCGCGACACCCGCGAACCGGCGCACGCCCGCCGGGTGCGAGCGCACGGTGCGCCACACCCCCTCGATGCGGACGTAGTCCAGGTCGCCCGCAGCCCCCGAGCGGACCGCCGCGGTCAGCCGGTCCGCAGCGGCGGTCTCGCCGGCGGCCCGCAGCTCCGGCCACTCGTCGAGGCGCTCGGCCGGCCGCTCGGGCATCGGCGTCCACTCCTGCGCGGCGGGCTGCTGCGGCCCCGGTCCGCGCCGCAGCACCTGCCGCCAGCGACCGATCCGGGCCGCGGCCAGCAGCAGGACCGCGGTGAACAGCACGTAGTAGGTGTTGTACGCGGCGACGTAGCCGCCGGTCTCGACCGGGGTGCGCCAGCTCTCCGGGGTGACCCACAGGAGCGGGTCGAGCCAGAACCGCCAGCCGCCCTCGCTGAAGCACAGCCCCCACACCAGCGCGGCCCCCAACAGCGCGGCGAGTGCCCGGCGGTGGGCCCGCAGCGGGGCCGACCAGCCGGTGGCCGCCCACAGCCGGCGCCGGGCGCCCTCCGGGGCGTGCCGGTCCCAGACCCGGCGCCAGCGCCCGAAATGGCCCGCGATCCACAGTAGCGGGACCAGCAGTACGGCGTAGACGCCGTAGTTGACCACCGTGACGACGAACCGGGAGTCCCCGCTGTACCAGGCGGGGGGCAGCACGGCGTAGATCCAGCCCATGAACGGCAGGTAGCCGTTCATGACCAGCGACCAGACCAGCAGCGCGACGGCGAACGTCAGCGCGGCACCGCCGAGGAGCTGCCGCTCGGGTACCTCCTCCGGCGGCTCGTCCGGCTTGGGCCGGTGCCCCTGCCGCCAGATGCCGGGAGGCGCCTCGGGACGCGGCTCCCGCAGCCAGGCCACCAGCGGAGCCGCCGCGGTCGGCGGCTCCCCGGGCATCGGCGGCACCGGGGCGGTGGTCTGCCTCGGCACCGCCGCCTGCTTGCTCCGCCAGTCCTCGTGCGCGCTCATCCGCCGCCCCTGCTCCCTGCCCGAACACTGTCCAACCTGTGCATTCCACCGCGTGGCGGGTTCAATCTAGTCCCCCCGCCGGTCAGTTGGCGCGCGTCCGGGGCGGGCCGACTGACCGGCGGGGGACGGCGCCGCCGCCCGCGGACGGTCGCTTGTCCGCCGCGGCCAACACGACACGGCCACTTCTCCGCACCGGTGCATGTCCCACCCCCTTGGCTGCCCCTAGCCTGCGAGGAGCGAGCACACCCCCGTTTCCTCCCGAGGAGAGCGCGATGACCTCTACGACCCCGATGTCTGCCATGTCCGGAGGCCCCGGCCTCCCCCAGGAGCGGCGCCTCGTCACCGCGATCCCGGGCCCCGCGTCGCAGGAGCTGCACGCCAGGAAGCAGGCCGCGGTGGCCGACGGGGTGGGCAACGTCCTGCCCGTCTACGCCAAGCGGGCCGGCGGCGGGATCCTGGAGGACGTGGACGGCAACGCCCTGATCGACTTCGGCTCGGGGATCGCCGTGACCAGCGTCGGCAACAGCGCGGAGGCCGTGGTCCGTCGGGCCTCGGCGCAGCTCTCGGAATTCACCCACACCTGCTTCATGGTGGCGCCCTACGAGGGGTACGTGGAGGTGGCCGAGGAGCTGGCGAGGCTCACTCCGGGCGACCACGCCAAGAAGTCGGCACTGTTCAACTCCGGTGCGGAGGCGGTGGAGAACGCCGTCAAGATCGCCCGGACGTACACCAAGCGGCAGGCCGTGGTGGTCTTCGACCACGGCTACCACGGCCGCACCAACCTGACGATGGCCCTCACCTCCAAGAACATGCCGTACAAGCACGGCTTCGGCCCGTTCGCCCCGGAGATCTACCGGGTGCCGGTGGCCTACCCCTACCGCTGGCTGACCGGCCCGGAGAACTGCGCGGAGGAGGCCGCGGCCCAGGCGATCGACCAGATCGGCAAGCAGGTCGGCGCGGAGAACGTCGCGGCGATCGTGATCGAGCCGGTGCTGGGCGAGGGCGGCTTCATCGAGCCCGCCAAGGGCTTCCTGCCCAGGATCGCCGAGTTCGCCCGCGACAACGGCATCGTCTTCGTCGCCGACGAGATCCAGTCCGGGTTCTGCCGGACCGGGCAGTGGTTCGCCTGCGAGGACGAGGACCTGGTGCCGGACCTCATCACCACCGCGAAGGGCATCGCCGGCGGCCTGCCGCTGGCCGCGGTGACCGGCCGCGCCGAGATGATGGACGCGGCGCACTCCGGGGGCCTCGGCGGCACGTACGGCGGCAACCCGGTGGCCTGCGCGGCGGCGCTGGGTGCGATCGAGACCATGCGCGAGCTGGACCTCTGCGCCCGGGCCCGGCGCATCGAGGAGCTGATGAAGCCGCGGCTGGAGAAGCTCGCCGAGCAGTACGGGCTCATCGGCGACGTCCGCGGGCGGGGGGCGATGCTCGCCATCGAACTGGTCGAGCCCGGCACGAAGGACCCGGCCCCCGAGCGAACCGCCGCACTGGCCGCGGCATGCCACCGGGCGGGCCTGCTGGTGCTGACCACCGGGACCTACGGCAACGTGATGCGCTTCCTGCCGCCGCTGGTGATCGGCGAGGACCTGCTCAACGAGGGCCTGGACGTGCTGGAGAACGCGCTCGCCGAACAGGCGTGACCGCCGCGACGCACGAGGGCCGGCCCGCGACGTGCGAGGGCCGGCCCGAGCGGCACCCGGCACCGCGCCCTCCGGTCCGGCCCGCCGCGTTCCAGGGGCGGGGGTTCCGCGGGTGAAGGTGCTGTGCGGGGGGCATGGGTGTGCCGTGAGCAGCCCCCCGCGCGCCTCCCGACGCCGCGTAGGGTGCGGACGAATGCACCGGGAGTCCCGCACCGCCACCGCTCGCCCGCACACGCGGGGCGGCCGGCCCGCGACGGCGGCCCGCCGGAGGGGCCGGGTTCTCGCGCGCGCTCCCCGGCGATCGGGGCGCCGTCCGTCCCACACCCCCCGGGACGTGCGGTGACCGGTGCCGCCGGCCGTCCGGGAGCCGTCCCCCCTGGCCCCGGACGGCCGGTCCTCCGCGCCCCGGCCCGTGCGAGAGCGGGCGCGGTATGCGCGCTGCTCCTCCTCTTCGCGGTACTCACCCGGCAGATCGTGGCCGGCGGCCGGCTGCGGGAACTCGACGAGAGCCTCTCCGCCCGGTGGCGGCAGCCCGCGGGCGCCGCGGGCGGGGTGGCGGAACTCCTCGCGGACCTCGGCGGCCTGGGGGTGGCACTGCCGGTCCTGGCCGCGGCGGCCGTGCTCGGAGTGCTGCGCACCGGCCGGTGGCGCCCGGTCCTGGTGCTCGGTGCGGCGACGGCGGCACTCCCGCTCCCGGTACTGCTCTGCAAGGCGCTGGTGGACCGTCCCGGTCCCTTCGGGGGCGGCGGGTACTACCCCTCCGGACACGCCGCCACCGCGGTCCTCGCCTACGGCGCCGCCGCCCACCTGCTGCTGCCGTACGCCCGCGGCCGGTACCGGCGGCCCGTGCGGTGGGCGCTGAGGTCCACCTCGGTGCTGCTGGTCACCGCCACCGGTGCGGGACTCGTCCGGTGCGGTCACCACTGGCCGCTGGACGTGGTGGCGAGTTGGTGCCTGGCAGGGGCGCTGCTGGCGGCGGCCGTGGCCCTGCTCAGCCGTCCTCCCCGGCGAGCCGGGCGGCGGCCTCGTGCATCGCCATCTCCAGTACGGCCGGATCGGTGAGCGTGCCCGAGCCGTCGGGCGGGATCAGCCAGCGCACACCGCCCGTCCGCCGCCCCGGGGAGGGCACCACGACCCAGGTGCCGCGGCCGGCGCCGCGCACTCCGGTGCCCAACCAGCGGGAGGCGGTGCCGGGCGGTACGAGGAACCCGATCCGGGACTCCCCGAAGTCGGCGAGCACCGGGCCCGGCCGTTCCAGGCAGCAGGTGAGCACGTCCAGCGTGGGGTAGCCGAGTTCACCGGTGAGGATGAGCACGTCCCACAGCCGTCCGGCGGGCAGCAGGGCCACGCCGAGCGGGCTCTGCTCCCACTCCCGGCGGCAGGCCGCCGGATCCTCCGTCCCCGAGGCCAGCCAGTCCACCGCTCGTTCGGCCCCCGCGTTGCCGCTCATGGTCATTGCCTCCTGGAGGGCGGCCCGGTCGAGGCCGCCCGCGCGTCGCGACTGTTCGGTCACGGGAGGAGAGGCGGGTGGCCCGACGTCCTTACGCCACTCCCGGGTGGTTTTCTCCGCCCCGCTCCCACGCGCCCCGGCGCGGGGCCCGGGGCGCACGCGCCGGACGGTGACGCGCGGGGCGGGGCGGACACCGGGGGCAGCCCGGCCCGGGTGGGGTACGACTACAGCGCCGGGCGGGCGTTGTAGTCGTACCCCACCCGGGCCGGGCCGTCGCGGTCCTCCCCCGTCTCGTGCACGATCACCGTGATCAGCAGCGCGACGAGAACGGCGGAGACGACGGTCGCGATGATGCCCAGCACGAAACCGACGGTGGCCGAACTCCCCCCGTGGGCCTCGCCTCGGGCCACCCGGCGGCGTGCCGTCAGACCCGTCCCGAGGGCGACCGGACCGATGAGGATGCCCAGGAGCGCACCCCACCCGGTGAGGGTGAGGACCGTCGCGACGACGCCGAGGACCATCGCGGTCGTGCAGATCCGGCTGGTGGTCGGGGGCGGCGGGTACGGCCGCCAGCCGTACGCAGGCGGCACCGGACCGGCGTGCGGAGCTCCGGCGCCGTAGGGCGACACGTACGGGGGGTGCGGGAGGTGCGGGAGGTGCGGGTGCGGCCCGTGCGGATACGGAGCGGGCCCGGCGTACGGGCCGCCCGTGGTGTACGGGCCGCCCCGCGCGTACGGGCCCGTGGGTGGGCCGGGGTACGGGGAGGGCATCGGTGTCGGGCCGGGCACGTCGGCGGGAGCGGGCGGCACGGGCGGCACTCCCGGTCCGGGCGGGCCCTTCGGCTCCGCCCCCTCCGGACGCGGGTGTTGCTCTGACATGTACCCCTCCATGATCGTTGCTCCCCGGCATGGTATGCGGGCGATCGAGGCGCCCGCATACCATGGCGAGGCACCCGCTACCGGAGGTCCCCGTTGTCCGCGCTTCCCGATCTCACCGAATTCATCGCCGGCCTGCCGAAGGCCGAACTGCACGTCCACCACGTCGGTTCCGCGTCGCCGCGGATCGTCGCCGAACTCGCCGCCCGCCATCCCGCGAGCCGGGTCCCCGCGGACCCCGACACGCTCGCGGAGTACTTCACCTTCCAGGACTTCGGCCACTTCATCGAGGTCTACCTGTCCGTGGTGGACCTGATCACGGACGCCGAGGACGTACGGCTGCTCACCTACGAGGTCGCCCGGGAGATGGCGGGGCAGAACATCCGCTACGCGGAGCTGACCGTCACGCCGTACAGCTCGACCAGCCGCGGCATCCCAGACGTCGCGTTCGTCGAGGCCATCGAGGACGCCCGCCGGGCCGCCGAGTCGGAACTGGGCGTCACACTGCGCTGGTGCTTCGACATCCCCGGCGAGGCCGGGCTGGCCGCGGCCGAGGAGACCGCCCGGATCGCCTGCACGTTGCGCCCGGAGGGGCTCGTCTCGTTCGGACTCGGCGGACCGGAGATCGGGGTCCCGCGGCCGCAGTTCAAGCCGTACTTCGACCGGGCGCTCGCCGAAGGGCTGCACAGCGTGCCGCACGCGGGGGAGACGACCGGTCCGGAGACCGTCCGGGACGCCCTCACCGCGCTGCGCGCCGAGCGCATCGGGCACGGCATCAGCGCGGCGCAGGATACGGAACTGCTCCGCCACCTCGCGGAGCAGCGCATCCCGCTGGAGGTGTGCCCGACCTCGAACATCGCCACCCGGGCCGTCCGTACCCTGGACGAGCACCCGCTGCGGCGCTTGGTGGAGGCCGGGGTCCCCGTCACGATCAACAGCGACGACCCGCCGATGTTCGGCACCGACCTGAACACCGAGTACGCGATCGCCGCACGTCTGCTGGAACTGGACGCCGCCGGCGTGGCCACCCTCGCCGGCAACGCCGTGGAGGCCTCCTTCATGCCGGAGGCGAAGAAGGCCGAGCTGAACGCGGAGATCGCGGCGCACCTGGCGGCCTGGCAGTCGCCCTGAACCCGCCCGGCGGCCGGCCCGGTGACGACCGGACCGGCCGCTCCCCCGGCCGGGCCCGCGGGCCCGGCCGGGGGAGCCGGCTCAGAGCGCCGTCATCACGTGCTTCACCCGGGTGTAGTCCTCGAAGCCGTAGGCGGAGAGGTCCTTCCCGTATCCCGAGCGCTTGAAGCCGCCGTGCGGCATCTCCGCGACGAGCGGGATGTGGGTGTTGATCCACACGCAGCCGAAGTCCAGCGCCTTGGAGAGCCGCATCGCCCGGGCGTGGTCCTTGGTCCACACCGAGGAGGCCAGCGCGTAGTCGATGTCGTTCGCCCGCTCGACGGCCTGGGCCTCGCCGGAGAAGCGCTGCACCGTGATGACGGGGCCGAAGACCTCGTTCTGGATGATCTCGTCGTCCTGCCGGAGGCAGGAGACCACGGTGGGAGCGAAGAAGTAGCCCTTCTCCCCGACCCGTTCGCCGCCGGTCTCCACCTTGGCGTGCGCGGGCAGCCGGTCGATGAAGCCCTGGACCCTCTCCAGGTGCGCGGCACTGTTCAGCGGGCCGTAGGCGCAGTCCTCGTCGCTCGGATCGCCCGTGCGCACCTGGGAGGCGGCCTTCGCCAGTGCGGCGACGAACTCGTCGTGGACCCGCTCGTCGACCAGCACCCGGGTGGCCGCGGTGCAGTCCTGCCCGGCGTTGAAGAACCCGGCGTCCTTGATGCCCTCCGCCGCCGCGGTGAGGTCGGCGTCCCCGAAGACGAGCACCGGCGCCTTGCCGCCCAGCTCCAGGTGGACGCGCTTGACGTCCTTGGCAGCGGCGGTGGCGACCTCGGTGCCCGCCCGTACCGAGCCGGTGATCGACGCCATCGCCGGCGTGGAGTGCTCGACCATCAGCCGACCCGTGTCGCGGTCGCCGCAGACCACGTTGAAGACCCCCTTGGGCAGGATCTGCCCCATCAGCTCCGCCATGTGCACCGTCGAGGCGGGGGTCGTGTCGGAGGGCTTGAGCACGACGGTGTTGCCCGCCGCGAGAGCCGGGGCGAACTTCCAGACCGCCATCATCATCGGGTAGTTCCAGGGCGCCACCTGGGCGCAGACCCCGACCGGTTCGCGGCGTACGAAGGAGGTCAGTCCCTCCATGTACTCGCCGGCCGACTTCCCCTCCAGCATCCGGGCGGCACCGGCGAAGAAGCGGATCTGGTCGAGCATCATCGGCAGTTCCTCCTGCCGGGTCAGCTCCAGCGGCTTGCCGGTGTCCTTGCACTCGACGGCCAGGAGTTCGTCGGCGTGCTTCTCCAGCGCGTCGGCGATCTTCAGGACAGCCAGCTGGCGGGTCGCCGGAGTGGCGTCACGCCAGGCCGGGAAGGCGGCCGCGGCGGCGGCCATGGCGGCGTCGACGTCCGTCGGTCCGGACAGTGCCGCCCGGGCGTAGGTCTCGCCGGTCGTCGGGTCGACCACCTCCGTGGTCCGCCCGTCCGCGGCGTCCCGGAACTCGCCGTCGATGTAGTTGCGCAGCCGACGCAGCTCGGTGGTCACTTGGCGCCCTCCTGCTCCGTTGTCCGATGGGTGAGACACCCACCCTAACCGCCCGCTCCGCGGATGCCCCGGGCTGCGGGACGGCGGCGGGAGCGGCGGGGAGCGGCAAGGACGGCGGGCGGCGGAGCGCCACCCGAAGGGAGCAACCTGCGCCGCGCCGCCCGGCCGGTCCCCCCGTCGGCCGACCGCCGTGCGTACCGTGCACTGACCAGTACTCCCGCCGCTCGTTCACCCCGACGGGAGAGGCACGAGCCGGAGGTGAGCAGTGTCCGCCGAAGTGGCCCCGCCCGAGAACGACGACGTGCTGCGGGCACATGGACTGCAGTATTCGTACGACGGCTCGCCCGCCCTGCGGGACGTGGCCCTCCGCGTCGGAGCCGGCGAGCTCGTCACCGTCACCGGACCCCGCGGCAGTGGCAAGAGCACCCTGCTGGCCTGCCTGTCCGGCCGGCTGCCCGCGGAGAGCGGAGAGGTGGCGTGCGAGGGTCGCGTCCTGGCAGCACTGCCGGGACGCGACCGGGAGCGCCTGCGCCGGGACCGCTTCGGCTGGGTCGGCAGCAGACCCGAGCTCCTCCCCGAGCTGACGGCGTGGGAGAACGCCGCCCTGCCGCTGCTGCTGGCAGGGGTACGGCACCGCACCGCCAAGCGCGCCGCGTACGAGTGGCTCGAACGCCTCGACATCGCCGACTGCGCCCGGCACCGGCCCCGCGCCCTGGACATCGCCACCCGCCAGCGCGTCGCCGTCGCCCGCTCCCTGGTGCACGCCCCGGCCGTGGTCCTCGCCGACGAACCGGCCGCGCCGCTGCACCGCGCGGACCGCACCCAGGTGCTGCGCACCCTGACCAGCGCGGCCCGCTCGCACGGCATCGCGGTGCTGCTCACCGGGCCCGAGCCCGGCGCCGGAGCCGGTACCGAACAGGCCGGCACGGTGTCCGCGGACCGCGACTACCGACTCGCCGACGGCCTGCTCACCCCGGCCGCCCCGCCGCACCAGGGCGGCGCGGGCCCCGAGGTAGCGGAGGGCACCGCACAGGCCGACGCGCCCGGAGGCGGCAACGGCACCGACGACTCCAAGGACCGTGCCGCGTGCTCGCTCTCCGCCTGATCCGCGGTTCGCGGCCGAAGGCCCTGTTCCGGCGCCTGCTGCTCGCGGCCGCCGCGGGCTGTGTCGGTTTCCTGCTGCTCGCCGCCCTCAGCCACG
Source organism: Streptomyces sp. TAA040 (assembly GCF_000424845.1). Taxonomy (NCBI): domain Bacteria; kingdom Bacillati; phylum Actinomycetota; class Actinomycetes; order Kitasatosporales; family Streptomycetaceae; genus Streptomyces; species Streptomyces sp. TAA040. The sequence continues at coordinate 74,027 of NZ_AUKR01000002.1, forward strand.
CCCTGCAGTACCCCGACCGCGCCGGCGCCTCGGCCGTGCGCCTCCTGTGGTGCCTGGTCCCACTGGCCGCGGTGGTGCACTACGCCGTCACCGTGGCACGCTCCCACCCGGACCCGGGTGCGCGGTCCGCGTTGGACGCCGCCGGCGCCGACTCGCCCAGCCTTCCGGCGCTCGCTGCGGTCTCCACGGCGGTCGCCTGTCTGCTCGGCAGCGCGCTGGCCCTGCTCGTCCACCTCCACCTGCGGGGCGATCTCACCGGACTCCCCTTCGACGGCGCCGCGAACGAACTCGTGGCCGCCGACCGCGAGATGCCCGTGCCCGCCGCACTGACCCTGCTGCTGGTGCTGCCGGTGGCCGCGTCCGCGGCGAGCGCGGTGGCGCTCCGTCCGCGTCCCCCGCAGCCCGGGTCCGCGCCCGGCGAACCGTCGCGCCCGTCCGGGACGCATCCCTCGCACGGGCTGCCCTGGGGGGCCGCGCTCATCGCCTTCGGCTTGGCACTGGAGGCGTTCAGCGGCCGGGAAGCGGCACAGATGCCGCTTCCCGGAGCGGCCGAGGGCCTGCCTGCGGGCATCGCGGCGGGCTGGATCCTGGTCGGCCTCGGGCTGACGCTGGCGGGTCCCGCCCTGATGCACTTCGCTGGCAGGCTGCTGGCCGCGGGCCGGCCGGGAGCGGCCCGGCTGCTCGGCGGCCGGGCGCTTCAGGAGGAGGCTCCTCGCCTGGGCCGCCCGCTCGGCGTGCTCTGCGCGGTGGCGGCCGGCGCCGTCTGCGCGTTCCACGTCTACGGCAGCACCGAGGCCCTCGGTCCGCTCACTGTCCTGGGCGGCCTCGTGGTCCTCGTCTGCACGAGCGCCGCCGTGCTCGGCACCGCCGCCGACGCCCGCGCGGCACGCGCCCCGGCCGACCTCCTGCTGCGGCGGCTGGGGGCGCCGGGATCCCTGCGACGCGGCTCCGTGGCACTGCGCCTCACCGCGCTGGCCGCGGTGCTCGGCCCGCTGACCTGGGCCCTTGCCCAGCTCGCCGCGCTGCCCCTGGCCACCGCCTGACCGCACGCCCCACCCGGCCCGGCACGCGGCTGCCCGGCACGGCGTCAGTCCGCGCCGGGCAGCCGGACCACCTCCGCCGGATCGAACGCCACCCCCACCTCCGCCCCCGGGTCCGGGGCGGTGTGCAGCGGGCAGGTCGCCTCCAGCGGCGGACCCGACACGGGTTCCAGCACCAGCGCCACCCGGTCACCGCGGAACGTGCGGGTCCGCACGGTGCAGCGCAGGGCGCCCGCCCCGCCCGTGAGACGCACCCCGGCCGGCCGCACCAGCAGGCGGCAGTCCCCGTCGGCCGTGCCCTCGGGCACCGGTACCGGGCCCCAGGGCGACTCGGCCACCGCACCCCGCACCACCGCCGGCACCACGTTGTCGAACCCGAGGAACCGGGCCACGAACTCCGAGGCGGGCCGCTGCCAGACCTCCAGCGGGCTGCCGGTCTGGGCGATCGCGCCGTCCCGCATCACCACCACCCGGTCCGCCAGCGCGAAGGCCTCGCCCTGGTCGTGGGTGACCGCCAGCACTGTGGTGCCCAACCGCTCGAAGAGTCCGCGCAGTTCCACCACCAGCCGCTCCCGCAGATGGCGGTCGAGCTGCCCGAGCGGCTCGTCCAGCATCAGCAGCGCCGGCTCCGGGGCGAGCGCCCTGGCCAGCGCCACCCGCTGCTGCTCGCCACCGGAGAGGGCGGAGACCGCCCGACGCTCGGCCCCGGGCAGGCCCACCAGGTCCAGCAACCGGGCCACCCGCTCGGCCCGCTGCTCCCGTCCCGTCCCGCGCATGCGCAGGCCGAAGCCGACGTTGCCGCCGACGTCGCGCTGCGGGAAGAGCTGGTGGTCCTGGAACATCAACCCCAGCCCGCGGCGGTGCACGGGCACGTGCGCCTGGTCCCGGCCGTCGAGCAGCACCCGGCCCGCGTCCGCCCGTTGGAGGCCGGCGACCACCCGCAGCAGCGTGGACTTGCCGCTGCCGCTCGGTCCCAGTACGCAGACGATCTGCCGGGCGGAGACCGCCAGATCCACCGCGTCGAGCGCCGTTCGCCTCCCGAAGCGCACGGTGACGCCTTCCAGTTCCAGGGACGCCATGGTCAGAACTCTCCCGATCGGTCGGTGCGCACCCGTTCCAGGGCCAGCAGGGTCACCGCGCACACCAGCATCAGCACCGTGCTGAGCGCCATGGCCTGCCCGTAGTTCAGCTCTCCCGCCCGCCCGAGCAGGCGCTCCACCGCGATCGGCAGCGTCGGGGTGTCCGGGCGGGCGATGAACACCGTCGCGCCGAACTCGCCGAGCGAAACGGCGAAGGCGAAGCCCGCCGCGACCAGCAGCGCCCGCCGCACCAGCGGCAGGTCCACCTCCCGCCAGGCCCGCAGCGGCGAGGCGCCCAGCACCGCCGCCGCTTCCCGCAACCGGTCGTCGACCGCACGCAGCACCGGCAGCATCGTCCGCACCACGAAGGGCACGCCGACAAGCGCCTGGGCCAGCGGCACCAGGATCCAGGACGAGCGCAGGTCCAGCGGCGGCTCGTCCAGCGCGACGAGGAAACCGAAGCCCACCGTGACGGCCGAGGTGCCCAGCGGCAGCATCAGCAGCGCGTCGAAACCGCGCACCAGCCTTCCGCCGCGCCGGGTGAGGGCGGCGGCAGCCAGGCCCCCGACCAGCAGTGCGATCACGGTCGCCACGGCTGCGTAGCCGAGGGAGTTGCCGATCGCGGTCACCGGGGCGACGACGAAGGTGCTGTCGATCCCGGGCGGCGACTGGAGGGCGCGGTAGAACACCGTGCCGTAGCCGTCGGGACCGGCCAGCGAGCGTTCCACCAGCACCGCGAGCGGGAGCACCAGCAGCAACGCGATCACCAGCAGCTGCGACCAGAGCAGCGCCCACTGGCCGCGGCCCCGGGGCCGCGGCGGACGTGCCTGCCCGCCGAGCAGCCGCAGCGTGCTCTCCCGCCGGCGCACCGTCCAGGCGTGCACCGCGAGCAGCCCGAGCACCGCGGCGAACTGGAGCAGGGTCAGGACGGCGGCGGTCGGCAGGTCGAGGAACTGGGCGGTCTGCCGGTAGATCTCCACCTCCAGCGTGGCGTAGCGCGCCCCGCCGAGGATCTGCACGACGCCGAAGGAGGTGAAGGTGAAGAGGAAGACCATCAGGGCGGCGGCGGCGACCGCGGGCGCGAGGGCGGGCAGGGTGATCCGCCGCCAGGCCGTCAGCCGCCCCGCTCCCAGCACCCGCGCGGCCTCCTCCTGCCCCGGGCCGAGCTGCGCCCACAGGCCGCCCACGGTGCGCACCACCACGGCGTAGTTGAAGAACACGTGGGCAAGCAGGATCGCCCACACCCCGTCGTCCAGCCGGACGCCCCAGGTCTCGTCCAGCAGGCCGCCGCGGCCGAGCAGGCCGAGGAAGGCCGATCCCACCACCACGGTCGGCAGCACGAACGGCACGGTGACCACCGCGCGCATCAGGTGCTTGCCGGGGAAGTCGAAACGCGCGAAGACGTAGGCGCCGGGCAGCGCCACCGCCAGGGTCAGCAGGGTGGACGCCGCCGCCTGCCAGAGCGTGAACCACAGCACCTGGCCGGTCTCCGGGGCCGTCAGTACCTCCGCGGCCCCGGCGAACTGCCAGCGCCCGTCGGCGTACAACCCTCGGGAGACGATGGCGGCGACCGGATAGCCGAAGAACAGCCCGAAGAAGAGGAGCGGCAGCGTCATGAGCGCGGCCCGCACGGCGGCGGACCGCCGGACCGCGGCGGGCCGCCCCTCGGTAAGCCACCATCGCCGCCCGCGCGGCGCTCCGCTCCCGGCGCCTCCCGGGAGGACCGTCTCCGCCCCGGGGTTCACTTCAGCAGCGCGGACCACTGCTTGACCCACTGCTCCCGGTTCTGCGCGATCCGCTCCGGTGCGACGCGGTGCGGATCGTCGATCTGCTCCCCGTACTCGGTGAACACCTCGGGCAGCTCGGCGTCGGGAAGCACGGGGTTGACGAACATGTTGAGCGGCATGTCCTCCTGGAACGTCCTGCCGATCATGAAGTCCAGCAGCGCCCTGCCGCCCTCGGCGTTGGCGGCGCCGTCGAGCAGCCCGGCGAACTCGATCTGCCGGAAGCAGGTCCCGGTGGAGACCCCGGTCGGCGCCTGCGCGGGCTCCTGGTCCTCGCCGTACACCACCTCGGCGGGCGGGCTGGAGGCGTAGGAGACGACGAGCGGCCGGTCGCCGCTCTTCCCCCCGGACGCCGAACCCGTGAACCGGCCGTCGTAGGCCTGCTCCCAGCCGTCGACCATCGCCACGCCGTTGTCCTTGAGCCGCTTCCAGTAGTCCTGCCAGCCGTCCTCGCCGAACTCGCCGACGGTGGCCAGCAGGAACGCGAGACCGGGCGAGGAGGTGGCGGCGTTCTCGACGACCAGCAGGTCCTCGTACGCGGGGTCGGTGAGGTCGTCCAGCGTCTGCGGCGGCTCGACGTCCCGTTCCTCGAAGTACGCCCGGTCGTAGTTCACGCAGACGTCACCGGTGTCGATCGGGGTGACCCGGCCCTCGTCGTCGAGCCGGAGGTCCTCGGGCACCGCGTCCACGCCGTCGGCCCGGTACTCGGTGAAGAGTTCCTCGTCGAGCGCCTTGGACAGCATCGTGTTGTCGATGCCGAAGAGCAGGTCGCCCTGCGGGTTGCCCTTGCTGAGGATCGCCTGGTTGACCGTCGCGCCCGCGTCCCCGCCGCGCAGGACCTCCACCCGGTAGCCGGTCTCCTCGGTGAACTGCTCCAGCACGTCCTCGGACGCGGCGAAGGAGTTGTGGGTGACCAGGGTGACGGTGTCGGACTCCGGTTTCCCGGACGCGTCCGAGCCGTCCGACCCCCCGCAGGCGCCGAGCAGCAGGGCGGCGAGCACGGTGGCGGCGAGGGTGGGTGAGGTGCGCTTCATCGGAGCTGCTTTCGGATACGGGCGCACGAAAGCAGCACACGAGAGGTACCGAACTTCCTACCCAGCATGACCTGGGCGAGGTTCGAGGGTCTGCAGCCGGACGGTGCTGCACTCTCAGCGCTGCGTGCGCTCCCCTGTCGGACGAGATGTGGAACGTATGCGGTTATCCGTTCGAACGATACCAGCCGGGGGCCGCCCCCGGCCGGTCACCGCCTCCGGTCAGCGCTCGGTTGCGGCCAACTGGCCGCAGGCGCCGTCGATCTCCTGGCCCCGGGTGTCCCGGACGGTGACGGGCACCCCGTGGAACTGGAGCATCCGGACGAACTCCCGCTCGTCCTCCGGCCGCGAGGCCGTCCACTTCGAACCCGGCGTGGGGTTCAGCGGGATCAGGTTCACGTGCACCCGCTTGCCCTTGAGCAGCCGGCCCAGCAGGTCGGCGCGCCAGGCCTGGTCGTTGATGTCCTTGATCAGCGCGTACTCGATCGACACCCGCCGGCCGGACCGTTCCGCGTACTCCCACGCGGCGTCCAGCACCTCGCGGACCCTCCACCTGGTGTTGACCGGGACGAGGGTGTCACGCAGTTCGTCGTCTGGTGCGTGCAGCGAGACCGCGAGTCGGCACTTGAGGCCCTCGTCCGCCAGCCGGAGCATCGCCGGGACGAGACCGACCGTCGAAACGGTGATCCCGCGCTGGGAAAGGCCCAGCCCGTCCGGCTCCGGGTCGGTCAGACGGCGGATCGCGCCGAGGACCCGCTTGTAGTTCGCCAGCGGCTCGCCCATGCCCATGAACACGATGTTCGACAGGCGCGCCGGCCCGCCCGGAACCTCCCCGTCGCGCAGCGCCCGCATCCCGTCCACGATCTGGTGGACGATCTCGGCCGTGGTCAGATTGCGGTCCAGGCCGGCCTGGCCGGTGGCGCAGAACGGGCAGTTCATCCCGCACCCGGCCTGCGAGGAGATACACATGGTCACCCGGTCCGGGTACCGCATCAGCACCGACTCGACGAGGGTGCCGTCGTGCAGCCGCCACAGCGTCTTGCGGGTGGTGTCCTCGTCGCACGAGATGTGCCGGACGACCTTCATCAGCTCCGGCAGCATCGCGTCCGCCAGCCGCTGCCGGGAGGCCGCGGGGATGTCCGTCCACTGCTCCGGGTCCTGGGCGTAGCGGGCGAAGTAGTGCTGCGAGAGCTGCTTCGCGCGGAACGGCTTCTCCCCGATCGCCGCCACCGCCTCACGGCGCTCGGCGGGGCTGAGGTCGGCAAGGTGCCGCGGCGGCTTCTTGGCCCCGCGCGGCGCGACGAATGTGAGTTCTCCGGGTACAGGCATGGTCCGTCCAGTGTGGCAGACGGGGAACCGTGCCCGATCCCGCCGGGAGGGCGGGGGCCGGGTGGAGCCCGTGCAGCCCGTCCGGGGCGGGCGGGATGCTCGGACGGAGACCCGCTCACGTGCCGGGCCCGGGTCAGCCGGCGCCGACGAAGAGGACCAGGAGCAGCCAGACGACGGGCGCGGTGGGCAGCAGCGAGTCCAGCCGGTCCATGAGACCGCCGTGCCCCGGCAGCAGCGAGCCCATGTCCTTGATGCCCAGGTCCCGCTTGATCATGGACTCGCCGAGGTCGCCGAGGGTCGCGCTGACGGCCACGGCGAGGCCGAGCACCAGGCCCTGCCACCAGCTTCCGCCGTCGATCAGCAGCTCCATGCACAGCACGCCCGCCGCCATCGCGGAGACCACCGCGCCGAGCAAACCCTCCCGGGTCTTCCCCGGGCTGATGCGCGGCGCGAGCTTGCGGCGGCCGAACCGCCAACCGACGGCGTAGGCCCCAGTGTCGCTGACGACCGTCAGGACCAGGAAGACGACCACCCGCCACGCGCCGTCGTCCGCCGCCAGCATCAGGGCGACGAAGGTGGCGAGGAAGGGCACGTAGAAGGCGGCGAAGACACCCGCGGTGACGTCGCGGAGGTAGTCCTCCGGTGGTTCCGTCATCCGCCAGACGAGAACCGCGAGCGAGGTGAGCGCCATCACCGTCCAGGCGCCCTCCGCGCCCCGGAGATACCCGGCGATCACCATCCCCGCGCCGCCCACGGCGAGCGGGACCAGCGGCGCACGGATGCCCTTGCGGTCTGCCAGCCGAGTGGTCAGCTCCCAGAGCCCGACCACCACGGCGACCACGAGGACACCGACGAACGCCTCCTTGACCAGGAAGAGCGAGGCGATGATGACCGCGCCGAGGCCCAGAGCCACCCCAATCGCGGCGCGGAGGTCGCGTCCCGCCCGCTTCCTGCCCCCCGGGGCGGAAGCGGGCGTCGGGGCGGGGGCTCCGGCCCCGGGAGCACGCGCACCGGCGTCCTGCCGGCCGGAGCCTGGCGTCGGGCCCTCGCGCTCGTCGCGAAAGCCGTCGTCGTCGGGCACGATGGGCATGGGCCGAGTCTGCGCCGTATCACCCGCGGCGTGCGCGGGACCCGCCGACGACGCCGGCCCCCGATCCGGGGGACCCCAGTATCCGGCGCTCGGGGTCGCACCCCAGGATGAGTCGTTCACTGATTCGCAGCCCTTACCTGTGACCCTGTGTGCTCCCGTCGGCTTCTCAGACCTCCAGCAGCTCTGCTTCCTTGTGCTTCAGCAGCTCGTCGACCTGCGCCACGTACTTCGCGGTGGTGTCGTCGAGGTCCTTCTCCCCGCGGCGACCCTCGTCCTCACCGATCTCCCCGTCCTTGACGGCCTTGTCGATGGTCTCCTTCGCCTTGCGGCGGACGCTGCGGATCGAGATCCGGGCGTCCTCGCTCTTGGCCTTCGCGACCTTGATGAACTCCTTGCGGCGCTCTCCGGTGAGCTCCGGGAACACGACCCGGATGAGGACGCCGTCGTTGGACGGGTTGACGCCCAGGTCGGAGTCCCGGATCGCCTGCTCGATGTTGCGCAGGGCGCTCTTGTCGAACGGGGTCACCACGGCCATCCGCGGCTCCGGCACCGAGAACGACGCCAGCTGGTTGATCGGCGTCGGCGCCCCGTAGTAGTCGGCCACGATCTTGTTGAACATCGCCGGGTGCGCACGACCGGTGCGGATCGCGGCGAAGTCCTCCTTGGCGACGACGACCGCCTTCTCCATCTTCTCCTCGGCTTCGAGGAGGGTCTCTTCGATCACCACGTGCTCCTGGTTCGATGAATGAGCGGGAAAGCCATTGTTTCCTGCACGGTGTCGGACCGGCAGGCTCTTGTCCATTTCCGTACCGCAGGCTTGCCGGGTACGGACGTGCCGCCGGGGTGCCGCCCGCGACCGTCAGCCGCGGGACTGCCGGCTGCCGACGAGCGTGCCGATCTTCTCACCCTTCACGGCCCGCGCGATATTGCCCTCGGCGAGCAGCTCGAAGACCAGGATCGGGAGCTTGTTGTCACGGCACAGGGTGATCGCCGTCATGTCGGCGACCTTGAGGTCGCGGGTAATGACCTCGTCGTAGGAGAGCGCGTCGAACTTCGCCGCGTCCGGGTTCTTGGCGGGATCGGCGTCGTAGACGCCGTCCACACCGTTCTTGCCGAGCAGCATCGCCTCGGCGTGGATCTCCAGGGCCCGCTGGGCCGCCGTGGTGTCGGTGGAGAAGTACGGCATGCCCATCCCGGCGCCGAAGATGACGACCCGTCCCTTCTCCAGGTGCCGGATGGCGCGCAGCGGAATGTACGGCTCGGCCACCTGCCCCATGGTGATCGCCGTCTGCACCCGGGAGTCGATGCCCTCCTTCTCCAGGAAGTCCTGGAGCGCCAGGCAGTTCATCACCGTGCCCAACATGCCCATGTAGTCGGAACGTGACCGGTCCATGCCGCGCTGCTGGAGCTCGGCACCCCGGAAGAAGTTGCCACCGCCGATGACCACGGCGACCTCGGCCCCGTCCCCGGTCACCGACGCGATCTCCCGGGCGATCTTGTGCACCACGTCCGGGTCGACCCCGAGTCCGCCGCCGCCGGAGAACGCTTCACCGGAGAGCTTCAGCAGAAAACGGCGGGGGGCGTCTTGTTCGGTGTCCTTGCTGCTCATGAAGATCTCCTCGTGCACATGCGAAGGAGGCCACTGCCATCGGATCCTCTCGGTTCCTCATGGCAATGGCCTCCTCGATTAAGCTGCCGTGTGACCGACCTTATCGGGGCCGGGCCCGGATCGCCGCGGACGTCACGGCGTACGGGTGCGGCTCAGGCGCCGACGCGGAAACGGGCGAAGCGCTTCATCGTGACCCCGGCCTCGTCCAGCACCTTCAGGACGGTCTTCTTGTTGTCCTTGGCGAACGCCTGGTCCAGGAGGCAGTTCTCCTTGAAGAAGCCGTTCACCCGGCCCTCGACGATCTTGGGGAGGGCCGCCTCGGGCTTGCCCTCCTCCTTCGCGGTGGCCTCGGCGACGCGGCGCTCGTTCTCCACGGTCTCGGCCGGGACGTCCTCGCGGGACAGGTACGTCGGCGCGAACGCAGCGATGTGCTGCGCGATGTCCTTGGCGGTGTGGGCGTCGGCCTTGTCCAGCTCGACCAGCACACCGACCTGCGGCGGCAGGTCGGGCATGGTGCGGTGCAGGTAGGAGGCGACGAAGCCGCCGGAGAACTGGGCGAAGCGGTCCAGCACGATCTTCTCGCCGAGCTCGGCGTTCTTCTCGTCCACGAAGGCCTGGACCGTCCGGCCGTCGATCTCCGAGGCGAGCAGCGCCTCGGTGTCGGCCGGGGAGGTGGCGGCGATGTGCTGGGCGATCGCGTCGGCGGCGGCCTGGAACTTGTCGCCCTTGGCGACGAAGTCGGTCTCGCACTTCAGCTCGACCAGCACGCCGGAGGCGCCGTCCTCGCTGATCAGCGAGGTGACGGCGCCGTTGGAGGCGGTGCGGGACTCGCGCTTGGCCACGCCCTTCTGGCCCTTGACGCGCAGGACCTCGACGGCCTTGTCGACACTGCCCTCGGCCTCGTCCAGCGCCTTCTTGCAGTCCATCATGCCGGCGCCGGTCAGCTCGCGGAGCTTCTTGACGTCAGCGGCGGTGTAGTTCGCCATGGTCGGTGAGTCTCTCTCAAGTAGATGAGGTTGAGTCGATCGGAGCGGATTGTGCGGGCGCGACGACGGGGGCCGGTGCTCGTGGCCCCGCGCCCCCGCCGTCGCGCCCTTCAGACGTTTTCCGGTGCGTCAGGCCTGCTCGGCCGGCGCCTCCGTGGGGGCCGCGGCCGGTGCTCCGGCCTCGGCGACCTTGCCGGGCTCGGCCGGCGCCACGGCCTCGGCCTCGACGGCCTCGGCGTCCTGGGCCGCCGCGGCGACCTCGGCGGGCTCAGCCGGGGTGTCGGTCGCGGTGGCGGCAGTGTCCGCCTCCTCGGCCTTGCGCTCCAGCAGCTCGCGCTCCCACTCCGGCAGCGGCTCGGTGACCTTTTCGCCACCCTTCGCCTCGGCGGCACCGGAGCGGGCGATGAGGCCCTCGGCGACGCCGTCGGCGATCACACGGGTGAGCAGGGTGACGGAGCGGATCGCGTCGTCGTTGCCCGGGATCTTGTAGTCGACCTCGTCCGGGTCGCAGTTCGTGTCCAGGATGGCGACCACCGGGATGTGGAGCTTGCGCGCCTCACCGACGGCGATGTGCTCCTTCTTGGTGTCCACGATCCAGACGGCGCTGGGCACCTTCTGCATGTCGCGGATACCGCCCAGGGTCTTCTCCAGCTTCGCCTTCTCGCGGGAGAGGACGAGCAGCTCCTTCTTGGTGAGGCCGGAGGCGGCCACATCGTCGAAGTCGATCTGCTCGAGCTCCTTGAGGCGCTGGAGCCGCTTGTGCACGGTGGAGAAGTTGGTCAGCATGCCGCCCAGCCAGCGCTGGTTCACGTAGGGCATGCCCACGCGGGTGGCCTGCTCGGCGATGGCCTCCTGGGCCTGCTTCTTGGTGCCGACGAACATGACGGAGCCGCCGTGGGCGACGGTCTCCTTGACGAACTCGTAGGCGCGGTCGATGTACGACAGCGACTGGAGCAGGTCGATGATGTAGATGCCATTGCGCTCGGTGAAGATGAAGCGCTTCATCTTCGGGTTCCAGCGACGGGTCTGGTGCCCGAAGTGGACGCCGCTCTCCAGCAGCTCCCGCATCGTGACGACGGCCATGGCCGTTCTCCTCGGTGTACTCGGTTGTCAGCGTCGGCCGGACGGCCTCGGCTCCTGACGCCCCTACGCGTGGTGCCCGCGGATCACCCGAACGGGTGCGGATCGCGGGACCGAGTTGCGCGGCCTTCCGGTGAAGGAGGCGGGGCGTGCGAAGTCGACCCGGTGACCCGGGTCGCCTTGTGAAGTGTACGGGACCCGCGAAGCAGCTCGCGACACCCGCGAGGCCGGTCCGGGAACCCTCGTGCCGGGGGCCGCACGGTACGCGGGAGCGGGCACGGCGGACGGCGGACGGGCGGGCGCCGTCCCCCTCCGGCGGGGGCGCGGCGGGTGCCCGGGCGCCGGCGGCGGAGCGCCGAGGAGGTGGGGCCGGGGGTGGCCGGGGGTGGCCGGGGCCGGGGGTGGCCGGGGCCGGGCTCGGGCGCGGCCATCCGGAGTGACGAAGTTGTCCACAACGGTCGTGTTGTCCACTGTTTCCGGTCCTCTTCCGCGGGACCCGACAGTCCGGTCCACGCTGTGCCCATGTGGCTCTCACTCCTGGCAGCACTGCTGCTCGCGTGGCCCGTGCCGGATCGGGAACCGGTACGGAACTTCGACCCGCCGGCCGCGCCGTGGGGTGCCGGGCATCGGGGCGTCGACCTGCCGGCCCCCGCCGGGCAGCCGGTGCGCTCCGTCGGGGCCGGGCGCGTGGTGTTCGCCGGGCCGGTGGCCGGCCGGGGCGTCCTGGTGATCGCACTCGACGGCAGCGGGGACCCGCCTCTGCGGGTGAGCTACGAACCGGTGCGCCCGACCGTCCCCGTCGGGGAGCGGGTTGCCGCCGGGGCGAAGGTGGCAGTCACGTCCGGTACGCCCTCGCACTGCGCCCCGGCGGCCTGCCTGCACTGGGGGCTGCGGCGCGGCGCGGAGTACCTCGACCCGATGGCGCTCCTGCGCGGCGGGCGACCGGTGCTGCTGCCCGTGCACGGTGTCCCGGTGCCGGGCGGGAGTTCGGTGCCGGGCACGCACCCGGGCGGAGTACCGGCGACGCAGGCGACGGCCTGGACCGTCACTCCCGGGGAGGGCGCAGCCGGGCACCGCCCCACGCGCGCATCGGTGGTGAACGGGAGGAAGGTCCCGCCCGGTGCGACCCGTCCCCCGACCGTGCGGAGAACGGCGGCTACGGCGGCTCCGAGGGCGGGGCCGCGGAGTACGGCCGCGGCGTTCGCCCTGGCCGCGGCGGCCCTGTGGGCGCACCGGCGCCTCCGGCGGGTGTGCGGCGCAAACAGAGCGCGAGCCGTCCAGCCCTTCGGGCCCGGGCGGCACACCGCCGGACCGGGGCCGGTACCGGTCCGGCAGGTCACGGAGGTCGGTGGGCGACGGTCCGCGGGGCGGCAGGCAGGCGGGCGTGGCCGGGGGCGGTCCTCGGCCGTCGCGGAGGGCTCGGGTGGCGCGGAGGGTTCGAGGGGCGCGGGTGGCGCGGGTGGCGCGAAGAGGGGCGTCCCGCTCAGCGTGGTCCGCGACCGCGGACGCCGCCGAGGGCCATGTCGACCGCGGCCCGGGTGATGCACTCGGGCTCCTCGGCCGCTCCGAGCTCGACCCGCCGCACGGCCGCATCGACCACGCCCTGTAGGAGCATGGCCGCCAGACGCGGCTGCTCGTGGCCGAGGTCCTCCAGCGCCTGGACCGTCATCGCGATCAGTCCGCCGTGCGCCGCGCGGATCTTCTCGCGGGCGTTCTGGTCCAGCTCACCTGCCGAGATGGCCACCACCGCGCGGTGCCGCCGGTCGCCGACCAGGGCGAGCTGCCGACGCACATAGGCCTCGATCCTGGCCTCCGGGTCGGGGGCGGCCACCATGGCCGACTCAACCTCGGCGGCCCAGACCGGGAAGTCCACCGCACAGAGCTCCTCGACGACCGCGGCACGCGACCGGAAGTACTCGTAGACGGAGGAGCGGGCCAGCCCGGTCCGCTGGGCCAGGGCCGGGAAGGTCAGCGCCTCGGTTCCCCCCTCGGACAGCAGCGATCGGGCGGCGTCGAGCAGGGCGCCGCGTTGCATGGTCCGGTGCTCGGCCACGGAGGCCGCTCGAATCCTGGGCACCAACCCACCATAGAGCCTGAGCCGAAGCAGCGTCAGGGCCGCGGCCGCCCTCCTGTCTCTCTTCGGCGCCCGGTGGGCCACGAGACCGGGCGGCCGGGCAGGGGCGGCACGGCAGCGGCCTCGGGGCCGGTCTCCGCGCCGGGCGGTCCGGGCAGCCCAGGGGCAGGTCGGCAGGAGGCTGGGCGGGGCGCGCGGTCGGCGCGCGACGCGCGGACCACGCATGAGCGGATTCTGCGCGGTGTCCGCGGCAGGGACGATTCAGCGGCCGAGCTCCGCGAGCTTCGCCCTGAGCTGGAGCACGGATTTCGTGTGGATCTGGCTGACCCGGCTCTCGGTGACGCCGAGCACCTCCCCGATCTCGGCGAGCGTCAGCCCCTCGTAGTAGTAGAGCGTCACCACCGTCTTCTCCCTCTTCGGCAGGGTGTTCACCGCACGGGCGAGGAGTCTGCGCAGCTCGCGGTCCTCGGCGATCTCCACCGGATTGTCGGCGGCGGTGTCCTCCAGAGTGTCCATCAGGCTCAGCCGGTCGCCGCTCTCACCGCCCGCGTGCAGCAGTTCCTCCAAGGCCACCACGTTCGCCAGCGAGAGCTGGCTGAACACCCCGCGCAGCTCCTCCAGCCGGATGCCCATCTCGCCGGCCACCTCAGCCTCGGAGGGCGTGCGGCGCAGCGAGGCCTCCAGCGTGGTGTAGGCACGCTCGACGGCTCGCGACTTCTGGCGCACCGATCTGGGGATCCAGTCGAGTGCGCGCAGTTCATCGATCATGGCTCCGCGGATCCGGGTGATCGCGTAGGTCTCGAACTTGATCGACCGGTCCACGTCGAACTTCTCGATGGCGTCGATCAGACCGAAGACCCCGGAGGACACGAAGTCCGACTGGTCGAGGTTCGGAGGCAGGCCCACGCTGACCCGCCCGGCGACGTACTTGACCAGCGGCGAGTAGTGCAGGATCAGCTGTTCCCTCAGCCGGTCGTCACCCGTGTCCTTGTACGACCGCCACATCTCGTCCAGCGATGCCGGGGCAGCGGTGCGTTCGGCCGCGGCGGCCTGCGGCGGAACCGCGGTGGCCGTGCAGGGAGACCCGGACGTGTGGTGGGGCATTCGTCACCTAGAACCGTTCTGCCGTGGTCGGTATATCAGTCAGCAGGAAGAACCTCGCGAGCGTAGCGTGACGAGTGAGTCGCATTGCGCGGTGGACGGGCGCCCGCCCATGCGCAGATACGTTCTTCGGCCCGCCCCGCCGGGGTACGCGCGCGCCCTCCCACCAGCACGGCTGACGGACTGGATCTGCCGTTCTGCGTGCCTGCCTTCACCCTTTCACTCCATCGCTCCAGGTCAAGCACCGATCGGTCACCTGATCGGGGTGTCCGTGTGCACGAGGTGACAATTGCCAGTGGCGCTGATGCCGCTCCACGAAGCCCAGAGCCTGCAATTCGCGCAGCCGGGCGCGCGTGCGCTCGGGTGTCGCCCCGGCGGCCTGCGCGAGCCACTCAAGGGTGACCGCGCCGCGCGCCGGGAGCGCCTCCAGCACCTGGGCGGTGGCCGGGTGCAGTACGTCCCGGATCCGTTCCGGAGCCCGGCGCTCCGGGGCGAGTTCCCCGATGCTGCCCACCAACTCGATCACCTCGGCGGCGTCGGTGACCAGCCGGCCCTCGGTGCGCAGGAGCCGGTGGACTCCGTCGGAGAGCCGGGAGGTGACCGGGCCCGGCAGCCCCATCACCTGCCGGCCCAGCTCCTGGGCCCGCCGCGCGGTGACCAGGGAGCCGCTGCGCAGCTCCGCCTCCACCACGACCGTGCCCCGGGTGAGCGCGGCGATGACGCGGTTGCGCAGCACGAACCGGCTGCGCGTCGGATGCCGGCCCGGCGGGAGTTCCGCCACCAGCAGCCCCTGGTCCGCGATCCGGGAAATCAGCTCGGCGTTGCCCGGCGGGTACGCGCGGTCGGTGCCGCAGGCCAGCACGCCGATGGTGGTGCCGTCCACCGCCAGCGCGCCCCGGTGAGCGGCGGCGTCCACCCCGTAGGCCGCCCCCGAGACGACGGACCAGCCCCGCTCGGCCAGCTCGGATCCGAGCACCGAGGCGACGTGCGCGCCGTACTGAGTGCAGGCGCGAGCGCCGACCACGGCCACGGAGCGCAGCGCGCACAGCCGCAGCGAGGCCGCACCGCGCACCCAGAGCCCCAGCGGTCCCGCGTGCCCGAGGTCGTCCAGCTGTCCGGGCCACTCGTGCTCGCCGGGGCAGAGGAAGCGCCCTCCGCTGGCGGCGAGCGCGGCGAGGTCCTCCTCCGGGCGGGCGGCGAGAGCTCGCGCCCGCAGACCCTCCCGGCGTTCCGGGCCGGCACCGGGCAGTGCTTCCCCGGAGCGCAACGCCCGCAGGGTCTCCACCGGTCCGCACTCGTCGACCCAGCGACCGAGGAGTGCGTCGCCCGGCTCCCCGACCCGGGTCAGGGCAGCCCGGGCGAGCCGCGTCTCCTCGCCGCCCGCCCGGGCGGGCGCCGTGCCCTCCGCGACGACGGCCGCGGACGGGCCGGGCGCCCAGGCGTCGGGCGCGCAGCCGGCCGGCGCAGCGGTGCCGGCCTCGCGGCCGGTCACCGCGTCGCTCCGGCGGCTCCAGCGGCTGTGGCGGCTGTGGCGGCTGTGGCGGCTGTGGCGGCTGTGGCGAGCGGGACTCCCCGGCCGACGCCCGTCCGCATCTGCAGCGCCCACTCGACGTCCTGGGCCACGGGACGGTCCCGGCCATTCAGGTCGGCCGCCGTCCAGGCGACGCGCAGCACGCGGTCGAGCCCACGGGCGGTGAGCAGGCCGCGCTCCATGTCCGCTTCCGCCTGCTGCAGGGCTCCGGGAGCCGGGGCCCACCTGTTCCGCAGCTCGTGCCCCGGGACCTCGCTGTTGGTGTGCCACGGTGTGTCGGCGTACCGGTGCGCGGCCCGTTCCCTGGCGGCCAGCACCCGCGCGGCCACCACTGCGGTGGACTCCGACGGCCCTGCGGCGGCGAGCAGTTCGGCCCGCGCCACCGGTTCCACCTCGATGCGCAGGTCGATGCGATCGAGGAGCGGCCCCGAGAGCCTGGCCCGGTAGCGCCGGACCGTCGCCGGGCGGCACTCGCAGCCGCCGGCGATCGTGCCGTACCGCCCGCAGGGGCATGGGTTGGCTGCCAGGACGAGCAGGATGCGCGCGGGCATCCGCATCATGCCCTGTGCCCTGGCGACCACCACCTGGCCGGATTCCAGCGGCTGACGCAGGGCGTCGAGCACCCGGGCGCTGCTCTCCGCGGCTTCATCGAGGAAGAGCACGCCGTTGTGCGCCAGCGAGACCGCACCGGGCCGGGGCAGTCCGGAGCCGCCTCCGACCAGGGAGGCCATGCTCGCCGAGTGGTGCGGGGCGCAGTACGGGGGCCGGACGACCAGCGGTTCGCCCGGCGGAAGCGCCCCGGCCACCGAGTGCACGGCGGTGGCCTCCAAGGACTCCTTCGAGGTGAGCGGCGGCAGCAGGCCGGACAGGCGTTCGGCGAGCATGGTCTTGCCCGCGCCCGGTGGCCCCTTCAGGAAGAGGTGGTGCCGGCCGGCGGCCGCGACCTCCAGGGCCCGGCGGGCCATGGTCTGCCCGGCGACCTCGGACAGGTCGGGAGCCCGGCCGGTCGGTACCGCGGGCGAGAGACCGGCGCCCGGGGACCAGAGCCCGGCCCGTGCGAGGTCGGGGCAGTCCTCCGCGCGCGGCTGCTCCTCCTCGGGGACCGGCTCCCCCGCCAGCACGGCGATGAGCTGACGGAGGCTACGGACGCCGAGGACGCCCAGCTCGGGGACCAGCGAGGCCTCGGGGACGGCCTGCTCGGGCACGACGACCTGGCGGTACCCGGCCTCGGCGGCGGCGAGCACGGCCGGCAGGACGCCTCGTACGGGACGGACACGGCCGTCGAGGCCGAGCTCGCCGATCATCATCAGCGAGGCCAGGCCGGCGGGGTCGACCCGGCCGGCCGCTCCGAGGATCGCGCTGGCCACAGCGAGGTCGAAGCCGCTGCCTCCCTTGGGGACCGAGGCGGGGCTGAGGCCGACGGTGAGCTTTTTCTGCGGCCACTCGGCTCCCGAGTTCACCAGAGCCGCCCTGACCCGGTCGCGGCTCTCCACCAGGGATTTGTCCGGGAGCCCCACCAGGGTGAACCCGGCCACTCCGGGTTCGAGATCGGCCTGTACCTCGACCGGCACCCCTTCGACGCCGACCAGGGCGACCGAGCACGTACGGGCGAAACCCATCTCAGGCCACCCCCTGGATGTGCTCGACCACCGGTGCTCCGCGCGGCGGAAGGACGACCCCGACGAGATCGATCCGGACACCGCCGCTCGGGATGCGGCCGTAGCGGGCCAGCCAACGCTCGCTGAGCCACCGTGCGGCGAGCCGGCGCAGCCGGGCTGCCTTGCGCGGGGTCAGCGCGGCGGCCGGATGGCCGTAGGGGCCGGGCCTGCGGGTCTTCACCTCGCAGATCACGAGGGCGTCGGCGTGCCGGGCGACGATGTCGATCTCGCCCTCCCGGCAGCGCCAGTTGCGCTCCAGGATGGCCATGCCGCGCTGCCGCAGGCGTCGGGCGGCGAGATCCTCGCCGTAGCGTCCCAGTGCTTCTCTGTCGTTCATCTGCCCACCTCCACAGCCGACTGTGGCGGCAGCGGCCGAGGAGAGTGGATCTTGCTCGCGAACTGTGGACAGCCGGGGTCTGTGGACAGCTCCGTCACCCGGGTGGAGCACGGCAGCGGTCACGGCAACGGCAGCGCGAGCGCCCCCGGGGGCGCTCCGCGCGGGTCAGCCGCTGAAGCCGGAGTCCTCGGGCAGGTTCAGGTCGCTCTTGTTGAGCTCCTCCACGTTCACGTCCTTGAAGGTCAGCACCCGCACCTGCTTGACGAAGCGAGCCGGCCGGTACATGTCCCAGACCCAGGCATCGGCCATGGTGACCTCGAAGAACACCTCGCCCTGGACGGAGTGGACCTGCATCTCGTAGTCGTTGGTCAGGTAGAAGCGGCGTTCGGTCTCGATCACGTACTTGAACAAGCCGACGACGTCGCGGTACTCCCGGTAGAGCTTCAGCTCCATCTCGGTCTCGTACTTCTCGAGGTCCTCCGCGCTCATGGCATGTTCCCCTTCAGCCGTACGTTCCCCCATTGTGCGTCAGCTCCGGCGCCGCCGTCCGGCGCGCCGTGCGACGGGCCCCCACACCGCCCCGCCCAGGATCAGCAGCGCGCCGGTGGCCACGGCGGCCAGCGCGGGCAGCAGCGGTCCGGGGGCGGACACTCCCCCGGGCAGGTCGGCGAAGACCTGCGGGCGCTCCACGAGCCCCACCCGGCCGAGCGGCCATGCGATCGCGTCCACGCGGGCCCGGACGGCGTCCCGGGGGACCGTTCCAGTACCGCCGGCCGCCAGGTGGGCCCGCGAGTCCAGCGAACCGTTCCTGCGGTCGCCGAGCAGGAACAGCTCGCCCTGCGCCACCTCGACTTCGAAGCGGGCCGGCGCTTCGGACTGCGTGCCCCGCACGTAGGGCTCGGGGACCGGCTCCCCGTCCAGCTCCAGCCGTCCGCGTCGGTCGCAGCAGGCGACGGTGTCACCGCCCACGGCGACCACACGCTTCAGGACCGGCAGGTCGGACCAGTCGCGGTCCTCGAACACCACGATGTCGCCGCGGCGCACCGCGGCACCGTCGACGCGCTGTGCGAGCAGCCGGTCCCCCGCTGAGACGGTCGGCGCCATCGAGGGCGTCGGCACGGCGAAGGGCTGGTACTGCACGGCGGCCCAGCCGAACCCGCCGAAGAACAGGACGCAGCCGAGGCCGACCGCGACGGAGGACAGCAGGCTGCCGGACCGCCGGTCCCGCGGGGCGGGGCCGGGTATCGCGGTGCAGGTCACTGGCTCTCCCGGGTCGGCGGGCTCTGCCGCAGCACCCTACCCCCGGGACGCCCCGGCGGGTCGGTCCCGGTCGGACGCGGGAGCGCCGGAGCCGGCACCGGTCGCGGCGGAGAGGGCGGCCGACAGCCGCCGGCGACGCCACAGGACGAGCGGCAACGCACCGAGCAGGCCGAGTGCGGCCGGCGCGGCGGCGGCGAGCTCCTGCTGGTAGGTGTCCGGGACGGAGAGGGTGCTCCACCGGTCGATCGGCCAGGCCACCACGACGGCCCGCCCGACGACGCCGCTCACCGGGACGCTGCCGTCGGTCGGGGCACCCTCGGCGTTCAGCCCGCTGTTCCCGTCCGGGCGGGCGGAACCGTCGGTGATCGGCTTCTCCTGGTGGTAGCGGGAGTCCAGCGAGTTCTGCCGGTGGTCGCCCATCACCCACAGGTGGTCTTCGGCCACCTTCAGCGGTCCGAAGTCACGGTCCCCGCACGGGGTGTTCCCGGGGTAGAGGTAGCTCGACTCGTCCAGCTCCACGCCGTTGACCTGGACGTTCTCGCCGCTGGCGCACTCGACGGTGTCACCGCCCAGGGCGATCACCCGCTTGATGAGGTCCTGGTCGGTCGCGGACGGCATCAGCCCGATGAAGCTGAGCCCCTTCTGCAGGAAGTTCTCCGACGCCGTGGGGGCGTCGAGCCAGCCACCCGGGTCGTGGAAGACGACCACCTCGCCGCGTTCCGGAGTGGCGCCGAACCAGGGGGTGAGTTTGTCCACCAGCACCCGGTCCCCCCGCTGGAGGGTGTTCTGCATCGAGTCCGAGGGGATCGAGAAGGCCTGGAGGAGGAACGTCTTGATGATGAGCGCCAGGACCAGTGCGATACCGATCAGGAGGGGCAGCTCCTTCCAGAAGGAGCGCTGCTTCTTGCCCGTCACGCTGTTCCCGCTGCCCTTCTCCCGCTCCCCTGCCTGCCCGGATGCGCCAGCCGTATCGGGCCCATCCGCCGAGCCGGGCCCTGTGGCCGGGCCCTGCTCCGCCTGCGGTCCGGGCCGCCCGGACCGGTCGTCCCGGGGCCGCCCCGGCCGGTCGACCGGCTCATCTCCGCCGGAACCGGAACGAGCACCGATCGCCACATCCCCCACATCCACTCCTCACCCTGCGCTGTCGCCCGGCCGTGAAACGGCGCAGGCCCACCACTCCCATAACGAGCGGGAGTTCCGCAGGAGTCGGGAGCGGCACGATTCGATTGTCCCGGTCCGCGGCTCCCGTGGGCGTCGCGCCACGGGCGTCGGGCACCGACGCATACGTCTCCGGCTCCTCCAGCCGGGTCCAGTGATCGTATGGCCAGGCGATGACCACCGCTTTGCCGAGCACGAGTTCCTCCGGAACGGTACCCCGGCCCTCCTCGTCCAGGTGCGCCCGGGAGTCGGCCGAGTTCGACCGGTGGTCGCCCAGGACGAAGATGCGGCCCTCGGGCACCCGTACCTCGAAGGGCAGTTGCGAGGGAGCGTCCCCGGGGTTCAGATACGGCTCGTCGAGCGGGGTGCCGTTGACCGTGACCCGGCCGTTGTCGTCGCAGCAGGCGACGGTGTCCCCGCCGAGCGCCACCACCCGCTTGATCAGGTCCTGCTCGTCGGCCGAGGGCAGCAGGCCGATGACGGTCAGCAGTTTCTTGCCCTGCTTGATCCCCGGCGGGTCCTCGGCGGCGGGCACGTTCTCCCCGTCGAGCCAGCCGCCCGGGTCCCGGAAGACCACCACGTCGCCCCGTTCGGCCCGCGAGCCGAACCAGGGGGTGAGTTTGTCCACCAGCACCCGGTCGTCGATCCGGATCGTCTGCTCCATCGAGCCGGAGGGGATCACGAAGGCCTGCACCAGGAAGGTCTTGAGCACCAGCGCGATCAGCAGCGCCACACCGATGAGGAGGGGGATCTCCTTCGTCGTCGACAGCCGCCGGCGGCGCTTGACGCGTCGCGCGGCCCGTCGGCGGTCGGCCCGGCCCTCCCCCGGGCCCCGCAGTGTGGAGGGCGGCGCGTAGCGCTCACCGCCACCGCCGGGAGGCCGGTGGCGCTCACCGCCGCGGGGAGGCACCCGACGGTCGGCGGCGGGAGGCGGCGGGGCATGACCGGGGGGCGGTTCGCTGCGGCGGTCACGGCCGGGAGGCGGCGCGTAGGAGGACTCGCGGCCGGGAGGCGGCGCACCGTACTCGTCGCGGCCGGGAGGCGGAGGACGGTGGCCTCCCGGGGCGGGTGGCTGCCGGTACCGGTCGCCGTGGCCCGGCGGCGGCCCGTGGGGGCCCGCACCGGGAGGCGGCCCGCCGAGGTCACCGGAGCGGCCGGGAGGCGGAGCCGCGGGAGGTCGGGAGGTGTCCTTGCGGGGACGTCCGCGCTTACCCATGGGCGTCCCAAAGCGACGTCCACCGGCTGGTCGGCCAGCCGATCCAGTCCGCACGCCCGATCACCCGGTCCAGCGGAACCGTGCCTCCGCCCGGGCGGCCGAGGAGGTCCCGGGAGTCGCGGGACTCCGCACGGTGGTCGCCCATCACCCACAGCCGCCCCTCGGGGACCCGGATGTCGAACGCGACGGCCGAGGCGGCGTCACCGGGGTGCAGGTACCCCTCGTCGAGCGGCTCACCGTTCACCTCGATCCTCCCCTGTGCGTCGCAGCACCTGATGCTGTCCCCGCCGGTTCCGATCACGCGCTTCACGTAGTCGTCACCCGAACGGGTCATGCCCAGGACCGCGCCGACCATGTCCAGCAGGCCGGCGACCGGGTTGCCGGAAGGGCCGTCGCCGCCCGACGGGTCCGAGAACGAGCCCGCCCCGTCGAAGACCACAACGTCCCCGCGGGCCGGAAGGTTGCCGAACCGGTATGCCAGCTTGTTGACGACCACCCGGTCGCCGACCTGGAGCGTGTTCTCCATCGAGCCGCTGGGAATCACGAAGAGCTGGACGACGAAGAGGTGCACCGACAGCAGCAGGGCGGCGGGACCGCCGAGCAGCAGCACGGGGCGCACGAAACGCGACCAGCGGCCGCGGTCCTCGTCCGGACCGGGCGCGCGGTCGCGCTTCGGTGGCTGTGCGTCGGTGTCCATCGAACCGGAATCCTATCCGGCCCGGCGGACGGCCGGTCGGTGTCGCGGGATCAGTTCTCCCGCTTCTCCTTGATCTTGGCGGCCTTGCCTCGCAGGTCGCGCAGGTAGTACAGCTTCGCGCGGCGGACGTCGCCGCGGGTCACCAGCTCGATCTTCTCGACGATCGGGGTGTGCACGGGGAAGGTGCGCTCGACGCCGACGCTGAAGCTGACCTTGCGGACGGTGAAGGTCTCCCGGACACCGGCGCCCTGTCGACGGATGACCGCGCCCTTGAACTGCTGCACACGGGAGCGGTTGCCCTCGACGACGCGCACGTGCACGTTGACGGTGTCACCCGGGCGGAAGGCCGGGATGTCGGTGCGCATCGACGCGGAGTCGACGCTGTCGAGAAGGTGCGACATGACGGTCTGCTTTCCTCGCCGATGCCACAGGTCATCAGCGGAAGTGTTCGGTGATGTGTCGGGGACGTCCCCGCAGTGGCGTGCGTCGGTCCCCCTGTGGCAGGGTCGCGCGCCGAGCGTGAGACAGCTGCCTATTCTTCCACGTCGTCCCCGGACCGCCCAAATCGGCCGTCCTCCTGCTCGGCCCAGCCCAGGGACCGCAGGGTGGCGCGGTCCTGCTTGTCGAGCGCGGCCGGATCGCAGCGCCGGATCAGGTCGGGCCGGTTGCGGCTCGTGCGGGCGAGGGCCTCGTCGCGTCGCCAGCGGGCGATCCTGCCGTGGTGGCCGCTCACGAGCACCTCGGGCACCGGGCGTCCGCGCCACTCCGGTGGCTTGGTGAACACCGGCCCCTCCAGCAGGTCCGCCATGGCGCCCGGGGCGAAGGAGTCGTCGCGGTGCGACTCGGCGTTGCCGAGCACGCCCGGCAGCAGGCGGGCGATCGCCTCGACCATCACCAGCACCGGGGCCTCGCCACCGGCGAGCACGTAGTCGCCGATGGAGACCTCGCGGACGTCGGCCCGGCCGGCGTACTCCTCGACCACCCTGCGGTCGATGCCCTCGTAGCGGGCGGGGGTGAAGACCAGCCAGGGCCGTGCGGCGAGTTCGACCGCGAGTTCCTGGGTGAACGGCCGGCCGCTCGGTGTCGGGACGACGATCACCGGTGCGTCGACGGCCGCTGCGCCGGCGCCGCCCCCGTCGGGCTCCACGGCGCCGCCGCTCCCGGCGGGCTCCGGAGCATGCCGGCCCAGTACCGCGTCCAGCGCCTCGCCCCAGGGTTCGGGCTTCATCACCATGCCGGGGCCGCCCCCGTAGGGGCTGTCGTCGACGGTGTGGTGGCGGTCGTGCGTCCAGGACCGCAGGTCGTGCACCCGTACGTCGAGCAGTCCGCCGGCGCGCGCCTTGCCGACCAGGGAGACGTTCAGCGGTTCGAGGTACTCGGGGAAGATGGTGACGACGTCGACCCTCACACCGACTCGCTCTCGTCGATCAGCCCGGGCGGCGGGTCGACCACGGCTCGCTGCGCCTCCAGGTCGATCTCCGGAACGATCTCCGCCACGAACGGGATCAGCAGTTCACCGCCGCCCGGCCGGGCGACGACCAGCAGGTCCTGCGCCGGCAGGTGGGCTACCTCAGAGACCCGGCCGAGCTCCGCCCCGTCGACGGTGACCACGTCGAGGTCCACCAACTGGTGGTCGTAGTACTCGTCGGGGTCGTCCGGCACCTCCGTGGGGTCCACCTCGGCGATCAGCAGGGTGTTTCGCAGCGCCTCGGCGGCGGAGCGGTCCTTGACGCCCTCGAAGCGCAGGAGCAACCGTCCGCTGTGCACCCGGCCGGACTCGATGGTGAGCGGGCCGGACCCGGCCGGCTCGGTGGCCAGGACGGCACCGGGACCGAGCCGCAGCTCCGGTTCGTCCGTCCGGACCTCGACGGTGACATCGCCCTTGATGCCGTGGGCGCGGCCGATGCGCGCGACTACGAGCTGCACGGGTGTTCCTCTTCCGAATCTTTCCGGCTCCTGCGGTGGTGCCCGGCTCCTGCGGTGAACGGGTGCGGATGCAGCAGCGGCACGGGCCGGGGACGGTCCTGCCGTCCCCGGCCCGTGCCGGGTTCACTGCACTCGCCGCATGTCCTGCGGTCGGCTCGTCGCTCACGACGGCCGTCGGCTCAGCGGACGTCGTCCACGTCGACGAGGTCGACGCGGATGCCCCGGCCGCCGAGGGCACCGACGACCGTGCGCAGGGAACGAGCGGTCCGGCCGTTGCGACCGATCACCTTGCCGAGGTCCTCGGGATGGACCCGTACCTCCAGCACTCGTCCGCGGCGCTGGTTGCGGGCCTCGACCTGCACCTCTTCAGGGTGGTCGACGATGCCTTTCACCAGGTGCTCGAGGACTTCCTCGAGCATCCTCAGGCCTCGGTGGACTCGGCCGAGGCGTCGGCCTCGGCAGACTTGTCGGCCTTGTCGGCCTTCTTCGCCTTCGGGGTGATGGCCTCGCCCTTGGGCTCGTCACCGGTGGCCTTGGCCGCGGCCTCGAAGAGCGCCTTCTTGTCCGCCTTCGGCTCCGCGACCTTCATCGGCTCCGGGGCGGGCAGGCCCTTGAACTGCTGCCAGTCACCGGTGACCCGGAGGATGGCGGCGACCGGCTCGGTCGGCTGCGCGCCGACACCCAGCCAGTACTGCACACGCTCGGAGTCGACCTCGATGCGGGAGGGGTTCTGCACCGGGTGGTACAGACCGATCTCCTCGATCGCCCGGCCGTCACGACGGGTGCGTGAGTCGGCGACGATGATGCGGTAGTGAGGCGAGCGAATCTTGCCCAGACGCTTCAGCTTGATCTTGACTGCCACTGGTGTGGTGTCTCCTGGTCTTGACGTGGTTGGACACGGCGGGATGGCACGTGGGGTTGTGGTACCCGAGTGTCCGATGGACGCGTCAGCCGGAGGAGAGAGGGATCCTGGGCGGCTGTCGAGTACAGCCGCCCATTCTGCCACACTCAGCCGACCGCCACGGCCTCCGGGATACGGAACTGCTTGCCGCAGGCGCCGCACATGATCGGAGCCTGCGCGAGCACCGAGGGGACGACTCTGACGTTCCGCCCGCAGTCGCAGACCGCCTTGACCCGGACCCCGCCTCCGGAGGAGCCGTGCCGGGCGGCCGGCCCGCGGAAACTGCGCGAGGTCTCACTGCTGGTCGCGGCCAGGTGGGCCTTGAGGGCTCTCTGCAGCCGCTCGGCGGTGGGGCGGTAACGCCGCCGCGCCTCGGCCGTCATGACGACGAGCGAGAAGCCGCTGCTGGGGTGGGGCTCCTCGGGGTGCTCCAGCCCCATCTCCTCGGCGACGTTGAGGAAGCGGCGGTTGTGGTAGCGACCCGCACGCGAGGTGTCCCGGATTCCGCGGGCGGCGGCGACTCCATGGACGGCCTCGTGCAGCAGGCGTTCGAAGGAGAGATCGGCGCCGCAGGCGGACGACGACTCCCCGATCAGCGATTCGGGCGCGGCCAGATTCGGCAGCTCGGAGTGGTGCCTTTGAATGTCGGCCCACGCGGCTGCCAGCTCGGCGGCGAGGACAGGTGGTGTCGTGCTCACGTCGTGACAACGAGCCGGATGCCGCCGGTGTTCCGATTCCAGGGCATCTTTAATATTTTGCACGTACTAGTCAGTTCCGTTCCGTCGCCCCCGTACGGGGGCGGGTCGGCCGATCTGTGGACGGAGGCCCGCAGCTCCCCCATTGGCAGACGTACCCGAGCAAATCAGCGGGGTACTCTGCGGCACCACTCCCCGTGCGCCCCGTGCGCCCCACGTGACACCCGC
Organism: Streptomyces sp. TAA040; assembly: GCF_000424845.1. NCBI lineage: Bacteria > Bacillati > Actinomycetota > Actinomycetes > Kitasatosporales > Streptomycetaceae > Streptomyces > Streptomyces sp. TAA040. Next base: position 99,837 of record NZ_AUKR01000002.1, read on the forward strand.
CCGCGCCGGGCGCCCAGCCGGCGGAAGACCCGGGGAGACCGGTTCTCCCCCTCCCGGCAACTCGGACGCAGCCGACCGGCTGCCGGATCCAGCCGTCCGGCATCCGAGACGACCGCACCGATCCGCCACAGATTCCGCCGCCGGCTCCGCCGCACCCACGCCGGTGCGCCCGCCACGGGGCCGGGTCCGTCACGGCGGGCGCCGCGCGCACCGGCGCCATCACCCGGACGGCCGAAGAACCTCCCACGTCTCGCACCGCGGCTCCGTCCCGCCCGTCCCCCTGCGTCCGGCGACGAACCCCCCGCGACCCTGCGCCGACTGCCGGCGCCACCGCGCGCATGTTACGTCCGCGTGCCGCAGAATCGTGAATCGGGCGGTTCGGCCAAAGAGGCCGTACGGCCTCTGGCCGCGGGACCCGTCACGCAGTTCCCTGGCACACAGCGGACGCGGCCCGGCGGGCCCGGCGCACGGCCCCGCGCGTGCCCGTGCCGGGCCGACCCGCACGCCCGCCCGGCACGGCTGCCGCGACCCGCGGCCGGACCGGCTCCGGGGCGGCACCGGCGACCGAACCGTTCGGAGCAACACCGGACCGGCACCGGAACAGCGGCAGTACAGCATGGAAACAGGCGACATTCCGGCGGATAGGGGCGCCCAGATGACTTCCACACTGGACCGGACACACCACGCACGATCCGCCCGGGAGTGGGCGGAGATCCAGGAGCGGATGCTCGTGCCGCTCTACGAGGCGGTGTACGAGCGGGTCGAGACGGGCCCGCAGAGCCGGGTGCTCGGGCTCGGCTGCGGGACGGGCCTCGCGCTGCTGCTCGCCGCCCGCCGCGGCGCGACGGTGGTGGGACTCGACGGCGACGAGGCACGGCTGGACCTGGCGCGCAGCCGACTGAAACCCGAGCCGCAGCGCGGCTCCCACCCGTGGCGGGTGGAACTGGTGAGAGGAGGCCCGGAGCGGGTCCCGGCGCAGGAGCGCCCGTTCACCCTCGTCACGGCCTTCGGCCGGCGGCCGAAGGTGGAGGACCTCGTCGCGGCCGCGGCCCTCAGCCGGCCCGGGAGCCCGGTCGTCCTGGCCGACTGGGGGCCGGCCGAGCGCTGTGCCGCGACCACGGCGCTGCGGGTCGGCACCCGGTTGGCCGAACCGGTACGCGCCGACCCCACCGGGTGGCGGCCCAGCGGCCGGGACGACCTGGAGGAACTCGCCCGCCGGGCCGGGCTGCGGCTCGACGGGTCCGGTCGCGTCTCCTGCCCGTTCGGCTACACCGACCTCGACAACGCCGTGCGCGGACTGCTCTCCACCGGTCTCTTCCACGCCGCGGTGCGGGCCACCGACCAGGGCCAGGTGGCGAAGGAACTCGCCGAGGCGCTGCAACCGCACCTCCGTCCGGACGGGAGCGTCTGGCTGCCGAACCTCTTCCGCTACGTGATCGCCCGCAGCTGACGGCACCGACGCCCCGTCCGCGCCGTGACGGGCCCTTTTGCGGCGGAGCGAGCGGGGCACGGGTCCCCACGCCGCCGCACCCCGTCCCGGGCCCGCCGCCGCTCGGCGGGACGGGTCACTGCTTGGGCGGCAGGATGTCCCGGAACTCCTTGGGCAGCTCGAAGTTCTCGGGGTCCTCGGCCTCGCTGCCGGACGGGAGCCCGAAGGCGCTGCCCGCGCCGGCGGCCCTGCGCTCGGCCTCGGCCTGCTCCTCCTGACGGCGCTTCATGGGGTTGCCCGAACGCCGCCTGCCCTTGGCCTGCTTCTGCTGCTTGGCCTTCTTGCGGCCGCCGCCGGAACCCGGCATGCCCGGCATCCCGGGCATGCCACCACCCTGTGCCATCCTCGACATCATCTTGCGGGCCTCGAAGAAGCGCTCGACCAGCCCCTTGACCGCGGAGACGTCCACACCCGAACCGCGGGCCACCCGGGCGCGCCGGGACCCGTTCAGGAGGGTGGGGTCGTGCCGTTCGGCGGGGGTCATGGACTTGATGATCGCGGCGGTCCGGTCCACCTCCCGCTCGTCCAGGTTGTCGATCTGGTCCTTCATCTGGCCCATGCCCGGCATCATGCCGAGCAGCTTGGAGATCGAGCCCATCTTGCGGACCTGCTCCATCTGGGCGAGGAAGTCGTCGAGGGTGAACTCCTTCGGGCCCTTCGCCAGCTTCGCGGCCATCTGCTCGGCCTCTTGCTGGCTGAAGGTCTGCTCGGCCTTCTCGATCAGGCTGAGCATGTCGCCCATGCCGAGGATGCGGGACGCCATCCGGTCCGGGTGGAAGGCGTCGAAGTCGTCGAGCTTCTCGCCGTTCGACGCGAACATCACCTGCCGGCCGGTGACCTGCGAGACGGAGAGCGCGGCACCGCCGCGAGCGTCGCCGTCCAGCTTGGAGAGCACCACGCCGTCGAAGCCGACACCGTCCCGGAACGCCTCGGCCGTGTTGACGGCGTCCTGGCCGATCATCGCGTCGACGACGAAGAGCACCTCGTCCGGGCTGACCGCGTCCCGGATGTCGGCGGCCTGCTGCATCATGTCCTGATCGATGCCCAGCCGACCGGCGGTGTCGACGATCACGACATCGTACTGCTTGGTCCTGGCGTGGTCGAGGGAGTCCCGGGCCACCCGCACGGGGTCGCCGACGCCGTTGCCCGGTTCCGGGGCGTAGACCGCCACCCCGGCCCGTTCGGCCACCACGGAGAGCTGGTTGACGGCGTTCGGACGCTGGAGGTCGCACGCCACCAGCAGCGGTGCGTGGCCCTTGCCCTTGAGCCACCGGCCGAGCTTGCCGGCGAGGGTGGTCTTGCCCGCGCCCTGGAGGCCCGCGAGCATGATGACCGTCGGCGGCTGCTTGGCGAAGCGCAGTTGGCGGGTCTCGCCACCGAGGATGCCGACGAGCTCCTCGTTCACGATCTTGATGACCTGCTGGGCGGGGTTGAGCGCCTTGGACACCTCGGCGCCGGCGGCGCGCTCCTTCACCTGCTTGATGAAGGAGCGGACGACCGGCAGGGCGACGTCGGCCTCCAGCAGGGCGACGCGGATCTCGCGCGCCGTGGCGTCGATGTCCGCCTCGCTCAGCCGGCCCTTGCCCCTGAGGTTCTTGAACGTCGCTGCGAGGCGATCGGAGAGAGTGTCGAACACGGCGGTCGCTGATCCTTCACGTCGTCGGGCAAAGCGGCGGTCGGGCGTGCCCCGACGTCCCGGCTGGATCACCCGACGTCCCGGCGGGGCCGGCGGGCGGCGTCCGCCGGAGCCCCGGTCCGGCGCCGGACCGGCCGGTTCGGTGGCCGTCCGGCCCCTTCGGTCGATTCGGCGCCGCCGTACGGAGCAGCGCCGGGCGCCGCAAGCCCAGCAGGGGCGTCGAGGCACGCTGCGCCAAGCGTATCTGTCCGCCGGGCGTGCGGTCAGCCTGCCGTCAGGCCTCCAGGGATCGCTGGACGGCGCGCGCCAGTTCCGAGGCCGTGCCGTCGGACAGCGGGGCACCGTCCGGGCCGGTGACGTAGAAGGCGTCCACCGCGTTGGCGCCCAGGGTGCTGACGTGCGCGCTGCGCACGTCAGCACCCGCCTGGTCCAGCGCCCTGCCGATCCGGTGCAGCAGTCCGGAGGCGTCCTGCGCCCTGACCTCCAGGACCGTGCCGCGCTCGGACCCCGAGGGGGCCACCGTGACCCGGGGCGGCGGTGCCGTGAGGCCGGCGCGGCGGCCCCGGTAGGCGCGCTCACGCTCGGCGAGCTTGGCCGGGACGTCGAGCGAGCCGTCCAGCGCCCGGACCAGGTCCGCGCGCAGCCGGGCGGCCTGCGGCAGGGAGCCGTACTCGGCGGCAACCCGCCAGTTGAGCAGCAGCACCCTCCCCTCCCCGGTCGGGTCCGCGCCGCGGAGTTCCGCGGTACGGACCGTCAGCCGGTGCAGGGCGAGTACGCCGGCGACGGCCGGCAGCACCCCGGGCTGGTCGGGCAGGGCGATGAGCAGTTCCACGCCGACCGGTTCCGAGCCCGGCTCGGGATCGGCGCCGCTCTCGGCGGATTCGGTCTGCGCGTGCAGGGCGAGCACCGGTCCGCCGGTCCGCCACGCCTCGACGGCCAGCCGCTCCTCCTCGACGGTGTTCACGTGCCCGCGGGGCTCGGCGGCGGGCTTGCCCGCGAGCTCCGCGGCCACGCGCCGGACCAGGTCGGCGACCAGCGCGGCCCGCCAGGACGACCAGGCTGCCGGGCCGGTCGCGAGGGCGTCCGCCTCGGTCAGCGCGTGCAGCAGTTCCAGGGTGCCGGGCCCGCCGACCGCTTTCGCCACCGCGTGGACGGTCGCCGGGTCCTCCAGATCGCGGCGGGTGGCCGTCTCGACGAGCAGCAGATGGTGCCGGACGAGGGTGGCGACCACCTCGACGTCCGCGGCGTCGAACCCGATCCTCGCCGCCATGTCCCGGGCGATGACCTCACCGGCGACCGAGTGGTCGCCCGGCCAGCCCTTGCCGATGTCGTGCAGCAGTGCCGCCACCAGCAGCAGGTCGGGGCGGTGCACGCGGCGGGTGAACGCGGCGGCCCGCACCGCCGTCTCGACCAGGTGCCGGTCCACCGTCCACCGGTGGACGGCGTTGCGCTGGGGGCGGCAGCGCACCCGCTCCCAGTCGGGCAGCACCGCGGTGATGAACCCCTCGGCCTCCAGCGCCTCCCATACCGGGACGGTCGCCTCCCCCGCGCCCAGCAGCGTGACGAACTGCTCGCGCGCCTCGGCCGGCCAGGGGACCGGCAGGGGCGCGCTGGTGCGGGCGAGTTGCCGCGCGGTGGACAGCGCGAGCGGTACGGACGCCTGGGCCGCCGCGGCGGCCACCCGCAGCGCCAGGGCGGGGTCGCGGTCGGGGCGGGCCGAGCGGGCGAGGACGACCTCGCCGTCCTGCTCCACCACGCCGTCGGCCAGCGGGCTGCGCTCGGGGCCGGCGGCGGGCCGGCCGCCGAGCAATCCGCGCAGCCGCGGCCGGGCCGATCGGGACCGGAGGACCCGGCCGACCTCGCGCCAGGTCACATCGCCGGCGTAGGAGATCGTCCGGGCGGCCTCGTAGGCCTGCCGGAGCAGGACGTCCGCGTCGAGCAGTCCGAGGGCGCCGGCCACCTCGTCCTGGTCCTGGAGCGCCAGACGGTCGGTCGCGCGTCCGGTGGTGAGGTGCAGGGCGTCGCGGATGTCGAGGAGGACGGAGCGGGCGTGCGCCAGTCCCTCGCGGGGTGCGTCGGCGAGCCAGGAGGCGGCCACCGCCCGCAGCGCGGTGGCGTCGCGCAGCCCGCCGCCGGCCTCCTTGAGATCGGGTTCGAGGAGGTACTGGAGTTCGCCCTGCCGCAGGGTGCGCTCCTGGCACAGTTCGCGCAGTTCGGGCAGGCGCTTGGCGGCGCGGGCGCGCCACTGGCCGAGCAGTTCGGTGCGCAGCCGTGCGGTGAGGCCGGCGTCCCCGGCGACGTGCCGGGCGTCGAGCAGGCCGAGTTGCGCCTTGAGGTCCTCGGCGGCGGTCCTGCGGGCCTCGTCGAGGGTGCGTACCGAGTGGTCCAGGGCTATGCCCTGGTCCCAGATCGGGTACCAGAGGCGGTCGGCGAGCGCGGCGAGCTGCTCCTTGCTGCGGCTGCCGTCGTGCAGCAGGAGCAGGTCGAGGTCGCTGCGCGGCGAGAGTTCGCCGCGCCCGTAGCCGCCGACGGCGACCAGGGCCGCTCCGCCGGTGTGCCGGCCGAGCAGCCCGGCGAGCCAGTCGTCGGTGAGCCGGGCGAGTGCGGCCCTACGCGGCGGCCCGGCCTGCGCCTCCTCGGTGAGGAGGCGCAGGCGGGCCGCCGCGTAGGCGCCGCTGGGTCCCGATTCGGTCGGGTCCTGGTTCTCGGTGGACTCCGTTGCCATGCAGGCCCCAACTCCCTTGCTTCGCTCTACAGTGCGTCCGGGCCGCGTTCGCCCGTTCGCACCCGGACGGCGGTGTCGACCGGGATGCTCCAGACCTTGCCGTCGCCGATCTTGCCGGTGCGGGCGGCCTTCACGACGACTTCGAGCAGCTGTTCGGCGTCGTCGTCCTCGACGAGCACCTCCACGCGGATCTTCGGCACCAGGTCGACGGTGTACTCCGCGCCCCGGTAGACCTCGGTGTGGCCGCGCTGACGGCCGTACCCGCTGGCTTCGGTGACGGTCAGGCCGTGCACACCGAACGCCTGGAGCGCGTCCTTCACTTCGTCCAGTCGGTGCGGCTTGATGACCGCGGTGATGAGCTTCATGCGTCAACCTTCTTGTTCTCGGCGGCCGTTGCGGATGCGGAGGAGGTGGTCAGGGTTCCACCGCCGACCTGGGTGAAGTCGTAGGCGCTCTCCGCGTGGAAGGCCTGGTCGACTCCGACGGTCTCCTCCTCCTCGCTGGCGCGGAAGCCGAGGGTCATGTCCACCAGCTTCGCGAGGAGCCAGGTGACCACGAAGGTGAAGGCCATCACCGAGAAGGCGCCGAGCGCCTGCTTCCCGAACTGCGTGAGGCCGGCGCCCTCGGTGGCCAGGAAGCCCACCATCAGGGTACCGATCACGCCACCGACGAGGTGGACGCCGACGACGTCGAGGGAGTCGTCGTAGTTGAGCTTGAACTTCAGGCTGACCGCCCAGGAACAGACCAGGCCGGCGACGAGGCCGATGGCCAGCGCGCCGAAGGCGTTGACCGCCGCACCCGAGGGGGTGATGGCGACCAGGCCGGCGATCGCGCCGGAGGCGGCGCCGAGGGTGGTGAAGGCGCCGTGCCGGACACGCTCGTAGATCAGCCAGCCGAGCACGGCCGCGCCGGTGGCCACCTGGGTGTTCACGGCCATGTTGGCCGCGGTGCCGTCGGCCGCCAGTGCGGAGCCGGCGTTGAAGCCGAACCAGCCGAACCACAGCAGTGCCGCGCCGAGCATCACCAGGGGGAGGTTGTGCGGGCGCATCGGGTCCTTCTTGAACCCGAGTCGCTTGCCGACCACCAGGACGGCGGCGAGCGCGCCGATACCGGCGTTGATGTGCACCGCGGTGCCGCCGGCGAAGTCGATGACGCCCATCTCGAAGAGCCAGCCGCCCTCGGCCCAGACCCAGTGGGCAACGGGGAAGTACACGATGCTGACCCAGAGGGCGATGAACAGGGTCCAGGCGCTGAACTTGACGCGGTCGGCCAGTGCGCCGCTCATCAGCGCCGGGGTGATCACCGCGAACAGCATCTGGAAGAGGACGAAGGCGAGGACCGGGATGCCGTCCTCTCCGGTCGTGGTCTCGGGCGTGATGCCCTTGAGCCCGACGTAGTCCAGATTGCCGATCACGCCGCCGATGTCATCGCCGAAGGTCAGCGAGTAGCCGAACAGGACGTACAGCACGGTGGACACGCCGAGTGCGATGAAGCACATCATCAGCATGTTCAGCGCGCTCTTGACCCGGACCATTCCACCGTAGAAGAAGGCCAGGCCTGGAGTCATCAACATGACCAGCGCCGCGCTGATCAATACGAATGCGGTATCCGCGCCATTCAATGGACGTCTCCTCGAAGTCACGACCCGTGCGGGCAGGATCTGTTGCGTGGGGGGCAGGATGCGCCACAGAATCCCGGGGCCCGGTTTCCTTCGATGCGACGCACTGTTTCGCCACCGTGACGAAGACGTCCGGGGTGTTACGGCCGGATGAAGCGGAGGTCCCGGCACCGCGTGCCCGCTTGTTCTCCCGTCCAGTGCCCGGTGACGCCCTGCACAGGAGCGGCTGCGGGTCAGACCGCGACGGCCTCGGAGGCCGGCAGCTCGCCGACGAGCCGCTCGTTGAGCTCGATCACCTCGGCGACCTCGCCGAAGTCGCGGGCGGCACTGGCCGCGGTCTTGCGGATGCGGGTGTTGACCCGCTCCGAGCGCAGCCGCTGGGCGACCTCCATGGCCTGCACCGTGCGCGCGGCGCAGCGCTCCGGTTCGCGCTGGAGGAGGTGCACCGTGGCCATGCCGACCAGGTTCAACGCATACGAACGGTGGTGGCCGCTCACCGAGGCGGCGCACTCCTGCTCGAAGAGGGCCACCGCCTTCTCCATCGCCGGCTGGGCGAGCGAGGCGTAGGTGTGGCTGCGGCCGGCCGAATAGGCGAGATCGCGATACGAGTGGGCGTTCTCGGCGTTCAGCTCGGCCTCGGAGAAGAACTCGATCCAGTCCGGGTCCGGGTCCGCGGCGTCGGTCTCGGAGAAGACCGCCTCGGCCATCTTCGCCGCCCGGTGGCACTGCTTGGGCTGCCCCAGGTTCGCGTACGACCGGGCCTCCATCGCATACAGCATGGCCTGAGTGCGGGAACCGGCGCCGTCCCGGCTGCCGTACTGGGCGAGGTGGACGAGTTCCAGGGCGTCGTCGGGGCGGCCGAGGTGGATCATCTGCCGCGCCATGTTGGAGAGCACGAAGGCACCGAACGGCCGGTCGCCGGCCTCCTTGGCGGCGTGCAGGCCGAGCACGAAGTACTTCTGCGCGGTGGGTTGCATGCCGATGTCGTAGCTCATCCAGCCGGCCAGCTCGGCGAGCTGCGCCGTCACGGAGAACAGGCGGGTGCGGACGGCCCCGGAGTGGCGCTCCTGGAGCAGGTCGGTGATCTCGTGCAACTGGCCCACCACCGCTTTGCGGCGCAGCCCGCCGCCGCACTGCGCGTCCCACCGGCGGAACATCACGGTCGTCTGCTCCAGCACCTCCGTCTCCGGGCCGGACAGTCCGCCACGGCGCTCCGTCCCGGCCCGGCGGGGCAGTTCGGCCGGGGGGGCGGGCCCTCCGTCCGGGCTCGCCGGGGCCCCGACGGGGGGGACCAGCCAGCGCTGCATCGGCTCGACGAGCGCCGGACCGGCCGAGACGGCCAGCGAGGGCCCGAGGTAGCCCCGGCCGCCCAGCATCAGGTCGCTCCGGGAGAACTCGCTGAGCAGGGTGACCGTCTGCGGTCCCGCCCAGGGGAGGTCGACACCGGTACTGGAGACGACCTGCCGCGCGGAGCGCAGCCCGAGGTCCTCGACCGCGACCACGCAGCCGAACCGCTCGGAGCAGAGTTCCGAGAGGATTCGCGGGATCGGCTCCCGGGGTTGCTCGCCGTCCAGCCAGCGGCGCACCCGCGAAGTGTCCGTACTGACGTGGTGGGCGCCCAGCTGGCGGGCTCTGCGGTTGACCTGCCGGGCCAGCTCCCCCTTCGACCAGCCGCTGCGCACGAACCAGTCGCCGAGCTGCTCGTTCGGGCGCCTGTCGGCCGATGTGCCGCTGCTGCCGTTGCCGCCCACTGGTAGGCCCCCACTCTCCCTCGGTGGCAGTCCATGCCTCCGGCATACCCGTGGACCGCGACCGGCGTCTGCTGTGTGCACCGAAAGTAATCCTACGATCACCGCTCCGGCGAGGGGATTCACGGAAACGCCACCATTCGCCACCCCCGTGAACGAACTTAACCCGGAGCACAGGCGCTTCACTTGACTTGGAGCGATCACCGCCGGAGGAACCGAGGTGCGCAAGGGGCGCACGAATCTCGCCGCACGCCCTCGGGTGCGCCGGATATGCATCCGAGGGACGGCACGCGCCGGTCAGCGCACTTCCGCAACCGGCCATCGCTCTGCGTGAATGTGTCGTAACCATCGGCGCATGGGACCCGTTGGAGGGGGCATGGGCTTCACGATCGGCGGCATGCGGGAGTTTCGGGACCACCGGCTGGCTCACCACGGCCCCAAGCGGCGGGGCCGGGCGGCGGAGGGCACCGCGGTGGCCGAGTGCACCGGCCTCTGGGGCTGGGCTGTCGTGCCGGGCGCCCGCGCGTTGCGGACGGACGGCCGGGTCGAGTGCTCCTGCGGGTCGCGGGTCTGCCCGGCCCCGGGCGCCCACCCGCTGGACGCCGGAGTGGAGGTACCCGCGGGCGCCGGCCTGGAGGAGGCCTGCGAGGTGTGGGCCCAACTGCCGGGCGCGGCGCTGCTGCTGCCGGTCGGGCGGACCTTCGACGTCCTGGAGGTACCGGCCGGGGCCGGGCGCCGGGCGCTCGTGCGCCTGGAGCGCATGGGGCTGCCGCTCGGTCCGGTGGCCGTCACACCGGACGACCGCGCCTGGTTCCTCGTCGCCCCCGGTGCCGCCTCCGAACTCCCGCGGCTCCTCTACCGGATGGGGTGGGACGACGCCGGACTCGACCTCCGGTGCCTCGGCCGGGGCGACCACATCACCGCGCCGCCCTCGGATCTGGGCGGCCTCGGCCGCGTCCAGTGGCTGCGCCCGCCGACTCCCGAGTGCGCCGGCCGGCTGCCGCAGGCCCGCTTGCTGCTCGGCACCCTGGCCTACGTCTGCCACCGCCTGGCCGTGTGAGCCCACCGGGCCGGCCCGGTGGGCGTCCTCCCCCTCCCACCGGGCCGACCGTCGCGCTACGGCGAGGCCGGTGCGGTCAGCTCCAGGCCCGGCCAGCGGGCGAGGTCCCGCAGCGGCTGCCGGTCGGGGGGTGGCCACCACGACGGCGGCGTCCGTGTGCTCCGGCGCCTCGGTCAGCTCGTCCGCCAGAGACGCCGACAGGTGGTGGGCCGGCTCGTCGAGCAGGACCAGTCCGTGCCGCTCGGCCAGCGCCAGGTCGAGGCGCCGCTGCTGCCTCTGGGACATCCGGGCGACGGGCGTGACCGCGGCGTCCGGGGCCAGCAGCAGCCCGGGCGTCGCGAGCGGGACGGCCTCCGCGTCGGGAAGCCGCTCCCGGGACGCCGTCCGCCCGACGTGACGGTCGTACACCTCCTGGGCGGTGGCCGCGTCGTCCCGCACCGCGGTCTCCCGGATCACCCGGACGACGCGCGCTCCCTCGCCGTGAGGACACGCCCGTGCGTGGAAGCGGACGCACCGGCCAGCACCGCGAGCAGCGTGGACTTCCCGGCGCCGGGCGTGCTGCCAGGCACTGTAGCCGCCCGCGTACGGACGCGGGCGGCCGTACGCGGGTCGGGTCGAGGTCGAGCGTCTTCCCGCGCCCGTTCTCGCCGGCGACGGCGAGCCGGGACCGGGCGGAGACGGTGACCGAGAGGTCGTTGGGGACGGCCCGGGAGCCGCGGGTGACGGTGACTCCCTCGGCACCGACGTGGGCACCGGCGTCTGCCTCGGCGGAGAGACGCGGGGGTCGGGGGTGGGTACGGGGTTCATGGCATGCTCCGCAGCTCGCAGGGTGCCGGGCAGCGGGAGGAGGCCGCCCGGCACGACCGGGACGGCGAGCGCGGATTCAGCAGGAAGGTGGCGCCGCCGTCAGCGGGCGGAGCGGACCTTCTGCGGCCACATGCCTCGTGCCGTGGCGCGGTGCCAGCAGCGTCCCGGACGGCCCCTCCCTCGGCCCCGGAGGCCCGGCCGGCCGCGCCCCGCGGACGGAGGCCGGCCGGCCGCTGCGGCGGTCACTCGCCGATGAGCGCGTCCACGAAGGCCTCGGGCTCGAACGGCGCGAGATCGTCGGCCCCCTCGCCCAGGCCGATGAGCTTCACCGGAACGCCCAGTTCCCGCTGTACGGCGACCACGATGCCGCCCTTGGCGGTGCCGTCGAGCTTGGTCAGCACGATGCCGGTGATGTCCACCACCTCGGCGAAGACCCGTGCCTGCACGAGACCGTTCTGCCCGGTGGTGGCGTCCAGGACCAGCAGGACCTCGTCCACCGGGCCCTGCTTCTCGACGACGCGCTTGACCTTGCCCAACTCGTCCATCAGCCCCGTCTTGGTGTGCAGACGGCCGGCGGTGTCGATCAGCACCACGTCGGCCCCCTCGGCCGTGCCCTCCTTGACGGCGTCGAAGGCCACCGAGGCCGGATCGCCGGCCTCCGGTCCGCGCACGGTGCGGGCACCGACCCGCTCGCCCCAGGTCTGGAGCTGGTCGGCAGCCGCGGCACGGAAGGTGTCCGCGGCGCCGAGGACCACCGACTTGCCGTTCGCGACCAGCACACGGGCGAGCTTGCCGGTGGTGGTGGTCTTGCCGGTTCCGTTGACCCCGACGACCAGCACGACGCCGGGGCGGTCCACCGCACCGGAGGTCTCGGTGCGGACCAGCCGGTCCTCGTCCGGTCCGACCAGAGTGATCAGCTCTTCGCGCAGCAGCGTGCGGAGTTCCTCGGAGGAGCGGGTGCCGAGCACCCGGACCCGCTCCCGGAGCCGTTCCACCAGTTCCTGAGTGGGGGCGACACCGACGTCCGCGGTGAGCAGGGTGTCCTCGATCTCCTCCCAGGTCTCCTCGTCGAGGTGCTCCCGGGACAGCAGGGTCAGCAGGCCCTTGCCCAGCGAGTTCTGGGAGCGGGAGAGCCGGGAGCGCAGCCGCACCAGACGGCCGGCCGCCGGTTCGGGGGTCTCCAGTTCGGGCGCGGGGGCCGCCGGCTCGGGCGCAGGTTCGACGGCCACCGGCTCCCCGGGGGCGCCGGGCAGCGTCACGTCCTCCAGCGCCCGGCCCGGCGACTCCGGGGTTCCGTCGGCGTCCTCCCCGACGCGCGGCTCGGTCGGCGGCGCCGAGGCGCCGGGCCGCCCCGGTGCGTCGGGTGGCAGCGACTTCTTCCGCCGGCTGCCGATCACGAGTCCGCCGATCGCGGCGAGCGCGATCACGGCGATGACTGCGGCAAGGATGAGTTCCATCGTTTCCCTCGGTGTTGCCTGCGTCGGGGGCAGGGCTTGTCCGTCGTACGACCGGTCCTGTCGGGCGAGAAGCCCCCTCGGAAGGAGGCACAACCCGTCCAGTATCGGCCAGCACCGTACGGCAGAGGGTCAGCGGGGCGGCACGGGTGCGGCCCGGACTCGTCCGATGAGTCCGGGCCGCAGCCGCGTACCGAGGAGAGGGGCAACGGGGTCGGTCAGCCCATCTCCTCCAACGCCTTGCCCTTGGTCTCCGGCACCCACTTGAGGATGAACGGGATCGAGAGCGCGGCGAAGCTGGCGTAGATCACGTACGAGCCGGACAGGTTCCAGTCCGACATGGAGGGGAAGCTCACGGTGATGGCCCAGTTGGCGATCCACTGCGCGGAGGCGGCCACGCCCAGGGCCGCCGCCCGGATCCGGTTGGGGAACATCTCGCCCAGCATCACCCAGACGACGACACCCCAGGAGAGGGCGAAGAACACCACGAACGAGTGCGCCGCGACGAGCGCCACGGCCCCCTGGGCGTCCGGCAGGCTGATGTCGTCGCCGGTCCCCTCCTTGAAGGAGAACGCCCAGGCGGCGACCGCCAACGAGAGGGCCATACCGGTGGAGCCGATCAGCGCGAGCGGCTTGCGGCCGATGCGGTCGACGAAGACCATCGCGATGACGGTGCCGATGATGTTGATGATCGACGTGGTGAACGAGTAGAAGAACGAGCTCTCCGGGTCGATGCCGACCGACTGCCACAGCGAGGAGCTGTAGTAGAAGATCACGTTGATGCCGACGAGCTGCTGGAAAACCGAGAGTCCGATGCCGACCCAGACGATGGGCAGCAGGCCGGTGCCGCCTCCGAGCAGGTCCTTGAGCCGGGGCCGGTGCTCGCTGTGCATCCGCTCGTTGATCTCGCGCACCCGGGCGGCCAGGTCGACGCCCTTGTCCTCGACGTCGGCGAGTACGGCCCTGGCCTCCTCGAACCGTCCGCGGGCCACCAGGTAGCGCGGCGACTCGGGGAGCCGCCAGGCCAGGAAGCCGTAGATCGCTGCGGGGATGATCTCGATGCCGAGCATGATCTGCCACGCCTCGATGCCCAGCAGGTTCCCGCGCTGGTCACCGTCGGCGATGTTGAGCACGGCGTAGTTGACCAGTTGCGAGAGGGCGATGCCCAGCACGATCGCGGCCTGCTGGAAGGAGGCGAGCCGTCCGCGGTAGGCGGGGGGCGCCACTTCGGCGATGTAGGCGGGTGCGATCACCGAGGCCATACCGATGGCGACACCGCCCAGGACCCGCCAGAAGGCCAGGTCCCACAGGGTGAACGGCAGCATCGAGCCGAGACCGCTCGCGGCGAACAACAGGGCGGCGATCTGCATGACCCGCGGCCGGCCGATCCGGTCGGCCAGCCGGCCGGCGATCATCGCCCCGAGGGCGGCGCCCAGCAGGGCGATGGCGATCACCGCCCCGAGCGTGGCGGAGCCGACCGAGAACTTGCCGCGGACTCCCTCGACGGCCCCGTTGATCACAGCGCTGTCGTAGCCGAAGAGGAAGCCGCCCATCGCGGCCGACGCCGCGATGAAGATGACATGGGTGAGGTGGGTGGGCCGACCGCGTGGGGGCTCCGGCCTTGCCTGCTCTGTACTCGTCAAGGTGTTCTCCTGCGGGGCCCGGCGGCGGTGCCGGGCATGGGGGTGGTCGCTTCTCCGGGGCGCCCGCCTGACCGCGCACCACCATGTGAAGTGAAAAACGACGTTGCCGAGACTATTCCTTCAAGTTTCGAAGTCAACAGTTGGAGACTATCCTGTTGTAAGACAAAAGGCTCAGAAATCTCCTTCAAGAGGTGAAGCTGGGCACGGGGTCAGCCGAGACGCTGGCTGATCACCTTCGAGACGCCGTCACCCTGCATGGAGACGCCGTACAGCGCGTCCGCCACCTCCATGGTCCGCTTCTGGTGGGTGATCACGATCAGTTGCGAGCTCTCCTTCAGCTCCCGCATGATCCCGATGAGCCGCTGCAGGTTGGTGTCGTCCAGTGCCGCCTCCACCTCGTCCATCACGTAGAACGGGCTGGGCCGCGCTTTGAAGATCGACACCAGCATGGCCACCGCGGTCAGCGAACGCTCGCCGCCGGAGAGCAGCGAGAGCCGTTTGACCTTCTTCCCCGGCGGCCTCGCCTCGACGTCCACCCCGGTGCTCAGCATGTCCGACGGATCGGTCAGCACCAGCCGTCCCTCACCCCCCGGGAAGAGGCGCGAGAAGACACCCTCGAACTCCCGCGCGGTGTCGTGGAAGGCCTCCGTGAAGACCTGGCGTACCCGCTCGTCGACATCCCTCACCACTTGGAGCAGATCGGTCCGGGTTTTCCTCAGGTCCTCCAACTGCTCGCTCAGGAACTGGTGCCGCTCCTCCAGCGCCGCGAACTCCTCCAGCGCCAGCGGGTTCACCTTGCCCAGCTTCTGATGGGCGCGCTCCGCCGCCCGCAGCCGCTTCTCCTGCTCCGCCCGAACGAAGGGCGCCGGCTGGTTGCGCGGGTGGGCCGGGTCCTGGGGCAGTTCCTCGCCCTCCTCCGGCGGCGACGGGGGCACCGGCTGGTCGGGCCCGTACTCGCCGATCAGCCCGGCCGGCTCCACTCCCATCTCCTCCAGGGCCTTCGCCTCCAACTGCTGGACCCGCATCCGCTTCTCGGCGCCGAGCACCTCGCCGCGGTGCACCGAGTCGGTGAGCTTGTCCCACTCCCTCTTGAGCTCCCGGCCCCGGTCCCGCTCCGCGGCGAGTTCGCCCTCCCGCTCGCCCTTCGCCCGTTCCGCTGCCGAGCGCTCGGCCTCCGCCCGCACCAGCGAGGCCTCGACGTGGGCGAGCAACTGCCTACTGCCGGACGCGACGGCGCCGGCGACCTCGGCCTCGTTCCGGAGCCGTGCCCGGCGGCGCTGCGCCCGGGCCCGCGCCTCGCGCTCCGCCCGGGACGCCCGGTCCAGGCCGTCCGCCCGCCCGGCGAGGGCCTTCACCCGCTCCTCGTGCGTACGGACCTGGAGCCGGGCCTCCATCTCCGTCTGCCGGGCGTGGGCGCCGTCGGCGCAGAGCCGGTCGCGCTCCGAGGTGTCCGGTTCCTCGTCCTCGCCCGCGGCCTCCTCCACCACGGCCAGTTGCCCGGCCAGCTCCGCCGCCTGCCGGGTCGCCTCCTCCCATGCCTCCTCAGCCTTGACGACCGCCATTCCGCTGCGTTCCGCCTCCTCGGCGGCGGCCCGCGCCTGCCCTCCGAGCCGCCCGAGCCGCCCCGCGAACGCGGACCGCTCCCGGTCGGCTGCGGTGCGCCGCTCCGCCAGCGCCTCGACGGCCTCCACAGCCTCCCGGCGGCCCGCCCCGACCCGTTCGTTCCTCGCGGCAAGCTTCGCGCAGCGCCGCACCAGCGCCGCCAACTCGGACGCCGCCCGGTCCACCGCGGCCTGCGTCTCCAGCATGCTGGGCGCCCCGGCCGAGCCACCCTGGGCGAAGTGCGCCCCGAGCAGGTCGCCCTCGGCCGTGACGGCCGTCAGCTCGGGCCGTCGGGCCACCAGCTCCGCGGCTTCCGCGAGCGTGTCCACGACCACCATGCCGCGGACCAACCGGCGTACGGACGGCAGAAGTTCGGCCGGCCCCCGGACGATGTCCGCCACCGTACGCAGGCCGTCGCCGCTCGGCGGAGGACCCGCCGCGGGTCCGTGGGGCGTCTTTGCCGCCGGTGGAGGGCAGCCGATCAGCAGGGCGGCCCGTCCCGCGTCGTCCTCGCGCAGCAGGCGCAGCGCCTGCGCCGCGCCGTCCGGCCCGGAGACCACGACCGCGTCGGCGGCGGCCCCCAGGGCCGCGGCCACCGGCACCTCGCTGCCCGGCGCCACGGTCAGCAGCTCGGCGGCGGGGCCGAGCAGCCCGGTCAACCGCTCCCCCGCCGCGAGCAGGGCGCCGGTACCGTCCTTGCGACGCAGTCCCAGCGCGAGCACCTCGTGCCGGGCGTGCACAGCGGCCCGCTCCCGCTCGGCCCCGGCCAACCCGTCACGGGCCGCGTTCAGCTCCTCCTCCGCGCGGGCCGCCGCCGCCCTCGCCTCCTCGTACTCCTCACCGAGGAGGGAGTCCTCCGCGGCAAGGCCCCCGACCTCGGCGTCGAGTTGGGCGTGCTCCTGCCCGGCCGCCTCGGCCCGGCGGCGTGCGTCGTCCCGGGCGGCGACCAGGCGGTCGATCTCGGCGTGCGCCGACCTGGCCCGGCCGCGTGCGGCGGCGACCCGCCCGCCGAGCCGGCCGAGCTGCTCGCGCCGGTCCGCGAGGGCCCGAGCGGCGTCCTTGAGGCGCCGCTCCTCGTCCGCCAGCCGCTGTTCCAGCTCGGAGCGGTGCTCGACGGTGTCCTCCAGCGCGCGGCTCGCCGCCTCCAGTGCCGTGGTCAGTTCCGCCTCCTGCTCGCGCACCCGGGCGGCCTCGCGCCCCAGTTCGTCCGGGTCGCGGCCGAACCGCTCCTCGGCGGGCTCGGCCCCGGCGCTGCGGACCCGGGCGTCGGCCAGGCCGATGGTGCCGCGGACCCGCTCCGCGAGCTGGGAGAGCTCGTACCAGGTCTGCTGGACGCGCTGGAGCCGCGGCGTGAGGGTGCGCACCTGCTGCTCCAGCTCTGCCTCGCGCTCCGATGCGGCCCGGAGTGCCGCGTCCGCGGCCTCCCTGCGCGCCTTCAGCTCCGCCTCGTCGGCGATCTCCGCGTGCAGGGCCGCCCTGACGGACACCAACTCGTCGGCGAGCAGCCGCAGCCGCGCGTCCCGCAGGTCGGCCTGGATGACGGCCGCCCGGCGGGCCACGGCGGCCTGGCGGCCCAGGGGCTTGAGTTGCCGGCGGAGCTCCTCGGTGAGGTCCTGCACCCGCGCCAGGTTCGCCTGCATCGCCTCCAGCTTCCGCAGCGCCTTCTCCTTGCGCTTGCGGTGCTTGAGGACACCGGCGGCCTCCTCGATGAACGCACGCCGTCCCATCGGGTCGGCATGCAGCACGGAGTCCAACTGCCCCTGACCCACGATGACGTGCATTTCCCGGCCGATGCCCGAGTCGGAGAGGAGTTCCTGGAGGTCGAGCAGCCGGCAGGTGTCCCCGTTGATCTGGTACTCGCTGCCGCCGTTGCGGAACATGATCCGGGTCAGGGTGACCTCGGCGTACTCGATCGGCAGCGCGCCGTCGGAGTTGTCAATCGTCAGCGACACCTCGGCGCGACCCAGCGGAGGGCGGCCGGTGGTGCCGGCGAAGATGACGTCCTCCATCTTCCCACCGCGCAGCGACTTCGCCCCCTGCTCGCCCATGACCCAGGAGAGCGCGTCCACGACGTTCGACTTACCGGAGCCGTTCGGCCCGACCACGCAGGTGATTCCGGGCTCGAAGCGCAGCGTGGTGGCGGAGGCGAAGGACTTGAATCCGCGCAGGGTCAGACTCTTGAGGTGCACGGCTGGGGACTTTACCGGGGCAGCACGGTTTCGCGGCTCAAGGGGCCGGGCACATCAGACGGTAACGACACGGAAGCCGCTCGATTCACCGCACCGATCCACTCGTCCACTCACCGCCGCTCAGGGATGATCGGTGGCTGCGCGCAAGGAAATGACGGAGGGACGCCGGAGCGTCCCTCGCAGTGCTGCCAGCGGTGGGCGCTGTGCCTCACCTCCGGGATACGGACCCCCGGTCAGGTGAGCGCGGGCTCGCCCTTGGACACGTCGAAGCCGTCGAGCAGCGAGTCGCCGTGACGTGCGGCAGCCGACAGTGCGTCGTTCTCGGCCTGCATCCGGACGAGCTCGGATTCCAGGTCTTCGACACGCTGCTGAAGCCGTCGCATCTCGGAGAGGACTCGGGGGTCGGAGCCGCCGACGTAACCGAGAAGCGCCTTTGCCATGATGGATGGTCCTCCACAATGAGTGACCGACCGTGATGTGGTGGGTCGGGGAGACGTGAGCACCCGTGACGCCCGTCCTGGCACTGGGTTCACCGGGCCAAACAGTCAAGGTGCGCGGGGCTTCCAGCGTCTCACCAAAACTTTTGGCGGTCAACACGATCACACCCCGTGCACGCGGGCGGCCGAGGCTCGGACGGCGATGGAAGCCGGAGCGGCGGCCCGCAGGTGCGGGGAGATCACTTGACTCGGCAGCCTTGCACGCCGCGCGGCGAATGGCAACCGGTTTCAGAGATCCGTTGAATCACCTGATGGCGAAGGTCCGGTAGCCGCCGCGCGGCTCTCCCCATATCTCGGTCACGCCGTCGACCCGTCCGGGCGTGTCGCCGGCCCGCAGCCAGCCGAGGAGCTCCACGCAGCCGGCCTCCGGTCCCTCCGCGACCACCTGCACCCGCCCGTCGTCGAGATTGACGGCGAATCCCACGAGACTCCCGATCCGCAGGGCGTTGGCACGGGTGAACCACCGGAAACCCACCCCCTGCACCCGACCGCGCACCCAGGCGGTCATGCGTACATGATCAATTGCCGCGGAGCCCTCGTTCATGTGACGCACGCTATCCGGGTATTTCTCGCCACCCGACTACCGCCCCCCGCACGATGGCGTAATGTCGCCCGCCAGTGGGTGTCATCCGAACGAGTGACACCCCCTGCCGCGTTGAGCACATCTGAGCATTCGCCGATATGTGAGGACAGCACCGGATGGGTCGCCACCGACGAGCTAACCCCGTTCCCGCCGCCGGCGCTCCCGATCTTCGGGACTCCCGCGACGGACGCCACCGGGGGCATCGCAAGCGGGGCGTCGCGCCCGTGAGGACCGGACTGCTCGGCGCCTCGGCCGCCATGGCGGTGGGGGCCGTGGCAGTCGCCTCAGGGTTGGTGCCCAGTCCGGGCAACGGCTACACCTTCGGCGGCGGTGACGACGGGGCCACGTCCGTCGAGGCGGGCGGCACGCCCGAGTTCGGCGCCCAGGGAAGCTCCGGCGGTCCGGAGGACCGGGACGACAGCGCGGTCGGCCGCGACGGGGACCGGAGCGGCGATCCCCCGGCCTCCGAGCCCTCGCAGAAGCCCGCCGGGTCGGAGGAGGACTCCGCATCCGAGGACCCCGGCGGCGAGGAGTCGGCTGAGGCCCCCGAGGAGCGGACGGACCCGTCCGAGGAGACGTCCGAGGACCCGTCCGAGGAGACGTCCGAGGCGCCCCGGAAGCCGTCCGACTCGGCCGAACCCTCGACCGCCGACCCGAGCCCCTCGCGGACGGCACCCGGCAGCGAGGGCACGACTCCCGTGGAGAAGCCCTCCGGGACCCCCGACAGCCAGTCCGCCGCCGAGGCGGAGGTACTGAAGCTGGTCAACCAGGAGCGGGCCAAGGCCGGCTGCCAGCCGGTGAAGGCGGACAGCCGCCTCGCAGGGCTCGCCGAGTCCTTCAGCGAGGACATGGCCGTGCGCGACTTCTTCTCGCACACCGACCCCGACGGGAACAGCCCCTGGGACCGGGCCGACGACGCCGGAATCTCCAACCTCGGCGGCGAGAACATAGCCAGGGGCCAGGCCAACGCGCAGTCCGTGATGGACGCCTGGATGAACAGCCCCGGCCACCGGGCGAACATCCTCAACTGCGACTACAAGACCCTCGGGGTCGGCGCCCACTTCGCGCCCGGCGGCCCCTGGTGGACCCAGAACTTCGGCTTTTGAGATAACCGCAGGTCAGAGAACGAGTCTACGTCAGGGGCCGGACCGACGCTGGAGACACCGTCCACGGCGGCCCGCGTTCGCGCCTCACTGCTCGGCATCAGGTGTGTGTACGTTGTGACAGTGGTGGATGAAGCCTTGGTGCCGACTCTCGGCAATCTTGCCTGGGCCCCGCATGCCGCCGTCGAACGAGTCGAGATCTTGGACCGGTTCCACGGTGTACCAACTCTGGGCTTGCTGGAGACGCCGGAAGCGAACCACATCTCCTGGCGAGCCCTGGGCTACGTCCCAGAGCGGTTCTCGGTGTGGATTTACGCACCTACCGATGAGCACGAGGCGGACCACCTCGACGACTGCGAGCCTCTGGATCTTCTCCAGGGCCCTCTGTTCGAGGCCCGCAAGGACCGGTACGTGACAGTAGGAGCGGCAGAGAACAACCGCCTCTTCTTCGAGCGTGAGTTGCTGATCCCAGCTGGCGTGACCACGCGACCCTTCGCGATGAACTGCTGAAGTTCCTGCTGGAGGCCTTTCTGATCGCCCTCGCACAGGACTTGCCCCCGGGACGCCGCGAGATCGTCAACCGGGCATCCCAAGTAGTGCGAGAACTCACGACGGCCAGTTGTGACTGACCACTGCTCATGTCACCGGGCGGCCGTTACGGTGCCGCTGATGTCGTCCAGCATCGGCGGCTCGGACTTCCGCGGCGGTGACCAGCACAGCCGCGACACCTACGCTGGTGTCGTGTCTGCGCCGTGCGAGCGCGCTCAACGGCGTCCAACGCCAAGACCCACCGCCAGCTGAGTCGCGTGTCGCAGCAGCATGGATCGAACAAGGCGCCCCAGATCAGAGCCCCGGCTCAGCACTGCCTCGGCTCCTGAGGAGGCGGGCCGGTTCGCGTCCGGTGCGGGCGGGGCACGGCGCCGGACGCCTCCGGGCCGGCCGCCGGTCAGCGCGGGCGGGGCGGAGCCTGGCAGCGCGGGCAGAAGTAGCTCGAACGGTTCATCCACGGGCGGCGGCGCATCGGCGTGCCGCAGCGCCGGCAGGGCTCGTCCTCGCGTCCGTAGGCGTCGAGCGACCGGTCGAAGTACCCGGACTCCCCGTTGACGTTGACGTAGAGGCTGTCGAAGCTGGTACCGCCGACGTCCAGCGCCGCGGCCATCACCTCGCGCACGTGCCGCAGGAGTTCGACCGTACGCGGCCGGGTCAGCCCGGCGGTGGGACGCTCGTAGTGCAGCCGGGAGCGCCAGAGCGCCTCGTCCGCGTAGATGTTCCCGACCCCGCTGATCAGCGACTGGTCGAGCAGCGCCCGCTTGATCGTGGTGCGCCGCCGGCGCAGCGCGAGGTGGAAGGCCTCGTCGTCGAACGCGGAGTCGAGCGGATCGCGGGCGATGTGCGCGATCGCCTGCGGCAGCCCCTCGCCGGTCAGCGGATGCAGCGAGAGCCCGCCGAAGGTGCGCTGGTCGACGAAGCGCAGCTCGCCGGCGTGTGGGTCGTCGAAGGTGAACCGGACCCGGAGGTGCTTCTCGGCCGGGGTCCCGGTCGGCTGGACCAGCAACTGGCCGCTCATCCCGAGGTGGGCCAGGACCGCGGTGTCCTCGCCGAGAGGCAGCCACAGGTACTTGCCGCGCCGGCGCACCCCGGCGATACGGCGGCCGACCAGCCGGGTGGCGAAGTCGGCGGGGCCGGCGAGGTGCCGCCGGGTGGCACGCGGGTGCAGCACGGCGGCATCGGCGACGGTCCGGCCGCTGACCCAGCGCTCCAGACCGCGGCGGACGACCTCCACCTCGGGCAGTTCGGGCAACGCTCTCCTCGGCCCTTCCGGTACGAAGGCGACGCCGCCCCGGCGGGAGGGCGTACGGTCCTCCCGCCGGGGCGTGCGGTCGCAGCGGTTCAGCGTCCGGCGTCGGCCGGTGCCTCCTCGGTTGCGGGGGAGCCCGCCTTTTCGGCGGGCGCCGCAGCCGGCGCCTCGGCGTCCGAGGCGCTGCCGGCAGGTGCCCCGTCCCCGTCCGACGCGGGGTCGACGGCCTTCGCGTCGGCGGCGGCGCGGATCTCCCGCCAGGCGGACTCCGCCGCCTGCTGCTCGGCTTCCTTCTTGCTGCGGCCGGTGCCGGTGACGTACGTGACACCACCGACGCGGGCAGCAGCCGTGAAGGTCTTCTCGTGGTCCGGGCCCTCCTCGGTGACGAGGTACTCGGGGACACCGAGGCCCTCGGCCGCCGTCAGCTCCTGGAGGCTCGTCTTCCAGTCCAGGCCGGCGCCGAGGCTGGAGGACTTCTCGATCAGCGGATCGAAGAGCCGGTGGATCAGCTCATCGGCCGCGCCAAGGCCCTGGTCGAGGTAGACCGCGCCGATGACCGCTTCCAGGGTGTCGGCGAGGATCGACGCCTTGTTCCGGCCGCCGGTCCCCTCCTCTCCCCTGCCGAGCCTGATGAACGAACCGAGTTCGAGCCCGCGCGCCACCTCGGCGAGGGCCCGCGAGTTGACCACGGCCGCGCGCAGCTTGGCCAGTTGCCCCTCGGGCAGTTCGGGGTGGGTCTGGTAGAGGGTGTCGGTGACCACCAGGCCGAGCACGGAGTCCCCGAGGAACTCCAGCCGCTCGTTGGTGGGCAGCCCGCCGTTCTCGTACGCGTACGAGCGGTGTGTCAGCGCACGCACCAGAAGGGCGGACTCGAGCTTGTACTCGAGCCGCCCTTCCAGCAGCGTGTACGACGAGGCTGCGTCCACCAGGTCCGCCGGGGCCTTCTGGGGCGTGTTGGCGTCTGACATGGAGCCTGTCACCCGCCGATCAGACCTCGAGGACCTGACGCCCGTTGTAGGTGCCGCAGATCGGGCACGCGATGTGCTGCATCTTCGGCTCCTGGCAGCTCTCGCACTTCACCAGGGTCGGGACCGCAGCCTTCCACTGCGACCGGCGGTGGCGCGTGTTGCTGCGCGACATCTTCCGCTTCGGAACAGCCACGGCTACTTCTCCTGCTTCTCGTCGGCACCCGGTGCGGCGCCGTTCACGTTGTCGTTCTCGCCGTCCCGGATGGTTTCGGCGAGGCCCTGCAGTGCCGCCCAACGGATGTCGACGGCGTCGTCGTGCTGGTGGTCCGGGTCGTCCGCGAGCCGGGCACCGCACACGGAGCACAGCCCCGGACAGTCCTCCCGGCAGACGGGCTTCATCGGCAGTGTGAGCACCACCGCGTCCCTCAGCACAGGTTCGAGGTCGAACAGGTCGCCCTCAAGGAGGAAGGCGTCCTCCTCTTCCTCGGCGTCGTCGCCGGGTTCCGACTGGCGGCTCCGGTCGTCGGCGTCGTGGTAGGAGAACAGCTCCCGGAAATCCGCTTCGCACCTCTGCTCAAGCGGCTCCAGACACCTTACGCACTCCCCCGTCAGCGGCGCACGGACGGTGCCGGTGACGAGCACACCCTCCATGACCGCTTCCAGCCGGAGCTCGACCTCCATCGGCGCCCCCCTGGGCACCCCGATGACCTCGATCGCGAGATCCCCCGGAGCGTCCACCGTGCGGGAGACCCGCTGCATCGCGCCGGGACGCCGCCCCAGCTCACGCGTGTCGAACACGAGTGGGGCGCGGTGGTCGAGGGGGGCTTTCAGGGTGTCCTGCCTTCTACGTTCCGTTCGGCGGCCGGCACGGGGTGCGGGCAGCCTGCTTGCTCGGACGCAGAGCGTCCGAACAATCAGGGTACTGGACGGGTCGCCGTCGACCCAATCGGCCCCGCAGGCGGTCAGCGTCCCTGCTCGTACTGACGCAGCTGGTCGAGGTCGATCATGCTGGTGTCGAAGAGGCTGGTCTCGTCCAGCTCGGCCTGCTGCTGCCCCGGCGCGTGCTGCGGGTGGCCAGGTCCGCCGTAGGCGGGCGGGGCGTCCTGCTGCCCTCCGTACGGCTGCTGTCCCTGCTGCTCCGGGTAGCCGCCGGGGGCCCAGTGAGGCGCGGCGTAGGGGTCGGCCGCGTTCAGGTCCGCCGCGTAGGCGTCCGCCGCGTAGGGGTCGGACTGCTGCGGGTAGCCGTACGGGCTCTGGCCCTGCTGCGGGTAGGCCCCGGGGAGCTGCTGCGGGTAGCCCTCCGGGCCGGGCTGCGGGTAGCCGTCGGCGCCGCCCTGCTGCGGGTAGCCGTAGCCGCCCTCGTACGCCTGCGGGTAGCCGCCCTGCGGGGGCGGTGCCTGGTCGTACATCCCGGATGCCGGCGATCCGTCCGGCTGCGCCGCCGCGGGGACCGGCCCGTCCGGAGCGGACGGAGGGCCGGCGTACTGCTGCGGGGCGGCGGCTCCGGCGCCGTACTGCCCCGTACCGTACCCGTCCTGCGGGTCCGGATCGGTCGCTGCCAGCCCGGCGAGGTAGTCGGAGTCGCTGGTCTGTGGACGGTTGCGGCCGTCGGGGTCGCCGTCCTGGGCGGCCATATGCGCGGCCAGTTCGTCGATCGGCCGGTGGCCGGTGAGTTTCTGGCGTCCGCGGCCGACGGCCTGGAGGGTCTTGGCGAGGACCGCCTCGAAGGCGCGGAACTGGGTCTCGACGTAGGCGTCGGCCCGCTCGCGCAGCTCGGCCGGGTCGGCCGAGCGCTCGGGGGCCTCCGCGCCCTCCCCGTCGAACTCGTCGGAGCCGCGACCGAGCAGCTTCTCCCGGCCGCGGTCCACCGAGCCGATGGTCTTGCTCAGCACCACTTCGAAGTTGGCCAGCTTGCTGTCGACGTAGTCGTCGGCCTCGGCCCGGATCTCCGCGGCCTCACGACGCGCCTCCCCGAGGATGCGCTCGGACTCGTCCTGGGAGCGGCGGGCGATCTCGGTGCCCGACACCAGCGAGCCGCGCTCCTGCTGGGCGGCCTGGATGATCCGCTGCGCCTCCTGCTGCGCCTCCGCGACCATCTGCTCACGGCCGCCGAGGAGTTCCTGGGCCTGGGCCAGAGAGCCCGGCAGCGCCTCCCGCACCTCGCCGAGCATGTCGAGCAGTTCAGCGCGATTCACCACGCAGGAGGCCGACATGGGCATGGAACGGGCGTTCTCGATCGCCGCGACGATGTCGTCGAGTCTCTGCTGTACGTCCACGGAGGCGACTGTACGGCCACCGGCGGCCGGTACGACAGCCGATGCCGAACGTCAGGGGCGGGCCAGCCGCCGGGTGAGGGCGCCGAGCACGGCCGGGGGCACGAGGTGGGAGACGTCGCCACCCCAGGTGGCGACCTCCTTGACCAGGCTGGAGGAGAGGAAGCTGTACGTCGGGTTGGTCGGTACGAACAGGGTCTCGACTCCGGAGAGACCGATGTTCATCTGGGCCATCTGCAGCTCGTAGTCGAAGTCGCTCACCGCGCGCAGGCCCTTCACGATGGCCGGGATGTCGCGCTGCTTGCAGAAGTCCACCAGCAGCCCGTGGAAGGCCTCGACCTCCACGTTGCCGTACTCCGCGGTGACCGACGAGATCAGCTCGATGCGCTCGTCGACGGTGAACAGGCCCTGCTTGCTCTTGTTGATCATCACCGCGACGTGCACCACGTCGTACAGCTTCGAGGCACGGGCGATGATGTCGAGATGCCCGTTGGTGATGGGGTCGAAGGACCCCGGACAGACGACTCGGCGCACTGCTTCCTCACTCCCGGAGCTGGTCGTGACACGTCCGTCCATGGCACGTGTTCTCATGGCACATCGCTGACTTCTGGATCGGCCGCGTGACCGTACCAAAGCGTTCCCTCGCCGTACCGGCGGGAGCGGAGCGCGGCGAAACCGGCCGGCCAGTGGAACTCCCCGCCCCTGGTGCTGCGCTCAACGGTGACCAGCGCTTCCCCGGAGAGCCAGCCCTGGGCACGGAGTGTGAGCAGGATCTCCCGCAGTTCGGCGTCGGCGACGGCGTACGGCGGATCGAGGAAGGCGACATCGAACGGGCGGTCGGGGGCCGGTCCGCGCACGGCCTGCTCGGCCCGGCCGCCGCGCACCTCCGCGCCTGGCAGGCCCAGCGCCCGGGCGTTCTCCTTCACCACGCGCAGCGCGCGGGTGTCCGCCTCCACGAGCAGGACGTGCGCGGCGCCACGGGAGAGGGCCTCCAGCCCGACGGCGCCCGAGCCCGCGTAGAGGTCCAGCAACCGCAGTCCCTGCCAGCCGCCCAGCCGGGCCTCCCAGCTGGAGAACAGCCCTTCCCGGGCCCGGTCCGAGGTGGGCCGGGTCCCCTGGCCCGGGGGAACGGCCAGACGTCGTCCGCCGGCGCTGCCGGCGATCACGCGGGTCATCGAAGTGGCGCCCTTCACTCGGGGAACGGCGATCGCTCCTGGTCACCGCTCCCCCACGATAGGCCGCCGGCCGCCTGGTGCGCCCGGCGGACGCGGACCGGGCGACGGACACGGACCGGGCGGCGGCCGCCGGCTCACCGGCGGCGTCCGGGAGCGCGCCCGGACAGCCGGCCCGGTGCACGGGCGGCCCGTGGGTCAGCCCTTGTCGAGGTACCGCTCCCGCTCGGCGTCCAGGAGGGCGTCCAGCGCAGTGCGCAGCTCGGCGTGGTCCGCCAGTTCGGGGTCGGCGGCCACCACCGCGCCGGCCTCCTTCCTGGCCTGCTCGATGATGTCCTCGTCCTCGATGACGGTCAGCATCCGCAGGCTGGTGCGGACCCCGGACTGCGCCTGTCCCAGCACGTCGCCCTCGCGGCGCTGCTCCAGGTCGAGGCGGGAGAGCTCGAAACCGTCGGTGGTCCGGGCGACGGCCTCCAGCCGCGCCCGGGCCGCGGCCGCCTCCGGCATCTCGGTGACCAGCAGGCACAGGCCGGCGGCGGCCCCCCGTCCGACCCGGCCGCGGAGCTGGTGCAGCTGGGAGACACCGAACCGGTCGGCGTCCATGATGGTCATGACGGTCGCGTTGGGGACGTTGACGCCGACCTCGATGACGGTGGTGGCGACGAGGACGTCCACCTCACCGGCGGCGAAGCGCCGCATCACGTCGTCCTTCGCCTCCGGCGGCATCCGGCCGTGGAGCGGCTCCACCCGCAGTCCGGCCAGCGGCCCGGACGCGAGGTGCTCAGCGGTGTCCAGCACGGCGAGCGGTGGCCGCCGCTCGCCGTCCCCCGGTGGGTCCTCTCCCGGCTCCCCCGGGTCGTCGGGGGCCTGCGCGGAAGCGACGGCGCCGCTCTTCCCGGCGGGCGGCTCGTCGTCTCCGATCCGGGGGCAGACCACGTACGCCTGGTGGCCGTTGCCCACCTCCTCCCGGACCCGTTCCCAGGCGCGGGCCAGGAAGTGCGGCTTGTCCGCCGCCGGCACCACGTGGCTGGCGAGCGGCGAGCGGCCCGCCGGAAGCTGGGCGAGCACCGAGGTCTCCAGGTCACCGAAGACGGTCATGGCGACCGTGCGGGGAATCGGGGTGGCCGTCATCACCAGCAGGTGCGGCGGCTGCTTGCCCTTGGCCCGCAGCGCGTCGCGCTGCTCGACGCCGAAGCGGTGCTGCTCGTCGACCACGACCAGCCCGAGGTCGTGGAACTGCACCTTGTCCTCGATCAGGGCGTGCGTCCCGATGACGATCCCGGCCTCCCCGGTGGCGAGGTCCAGCAGGGCCCGCCTGCGGGCCGCCGCGCCCATCGAGCCGGTCAGCAGGACGACCTTGGTGCCGGCCTCCGCGCCGCCGAGCATCCCGCCCTCGGCGAGTTCGCCCATCATCTCGACCACCGAGCGGTGGTGCTGCTGGGCCAGTACCTCCGTGGGCGCGAGCATGGCGGACTGGCCACCGGAGTCGACCACCGCGAGCATGGCCCGCAGCGCCACCATCGTCTTGCCCGAGCCGACCTCGCCCTGGAGCAGCCGGTGCATCGGGTGTGCGGTGCCCAGGTCGTCGAAGATCTCACGGCTGACCTGCTGCTGGCCCTCGGTGAGGGTGAACGGCAGCTCGGCGTCGAAGGCGTCGAGGATGCCGCCCGTCCGGGCTGCCCGCGGCACCGCGGGCAGCAGGGTGTCGGCGTACCGGCGTCTCGCCAGCGCCACCTGCAGGACGAAGGCCTCGTCCCACTTGAGCCGGTCCCGGGCCGCGGCCACGTCCGCCCGGTTGCGCGGACGGTGGACGCGACGCAGGGCGTCGGCGAGCGGGACGAGGCCGCGCTCCGCGCGGAGCCCGGCGGGGAGTGGGTCGACGAGCCCCGCCCAGCCGACGGCCTCCATCGAGTTCAGCACGGTGTCGAGGGCCTGCTCGATCTTCCACGAGGAGAGCTGCTTGCAGGCCGGGTACAACGGCAGCAGCTCGCCGGCGAACCGCTCCGCCTCGCCGCGGCCGGTGTCCTCGTCGAGGAGCTTGTACTCCGGGTGTGCGAGCTGGAGCTTGCGGTTGAACATGCCGACCTTGCCGGCGAACATGCCGCGGCCGCCGGGCAGCAACTGCTTCTCGTGTGCGTAGGCGCCGCGTCCGAAGAAGACCAGCTGGAGGCGGCCGCTGCCGTCGGTGAGGTTCACCTCCAGCCGCGTGCCGCTGCCCCGGTTGAACTTCAGCATCCGGGCGTCGGCGACCCGGGCGACGACCGTGACGTGCTCGTCCAGCGGGAGGTCGGCCAGCCGGGTCAGCTCGCCGCGCTCGGCGTACCGGCGCGGGTAGTGGTGCAGCAGGTCGCCGACCGTACGCAGGCCGAGGTGCTCGGCCATCACCTTCGCGGTGCTGCCGCCGACGACGTTCTTCAGGGGCTCAGCGAGTGCGGACACGGTCCCATCCTGGCGCACCCCGCCGACAGCCGGCGCCCGACACGTCCTGCGACCCGCTCGGGCGGCCGGGCGTCACTCGACGCCGATGAGCAGCGGAGCAGGCTGCCGGCCCTCGTGGACCAGTGCGTCCACGCCGAGATGCCGCCGCCGCACCCGCTCCTGGAGCCGCGCGACGAGGCCGTCCGGCACGGCGGTGCCGGGCACCAGCGTGACGAGTTCCCCTCCCGCGGCGAGCATCCGGTCCAGCAGCTGCTCCGCGACCGCGGCGGGGTCACGGCCGATCAGGCAGACGTCGCCGTCGATCAGACCGAGGACGTCACCCGCCTGGCAGACGCCGGCCGTCGTCCAGGACTCCGCCTCGGCCACCGCCAGTTCCCCGTAGCGGGTGGCCCCGGCGGCGGAGGTCATGGCGATCACGTCCTCGTCGAACCGGCGGTCCGGGGCGTGGACGGCCAGCGCGGCGAGACTCTGCACCGGGGAGCGGGTGGGGACGATCGCGACCCGGATGCCCTCGGCCCTGACCTGCTCGGCGGCGGCCGCGGCGGTGTGCCGCAACTCCTCCGCGCCGGGCAGCAGCACCGCCTCGCGGACGTGGGCCCGGCGGACCGCGTCGACGAGTTCCCCGCTGCCGGGGGGCTCCTCCGGGTGGACGGTCACGACGGTGGCGCCGGCCTCGACGCAGAGCCCGGCCAGCCCGTCGCCGGGCATGAGCACGAGCACCGCCCGGCCGGCCGGCGCCGGGGCGGCCGTGCGGTCTGCCAGGTGGGTGATCCGGATTCGGTGCGGACGGCCCGCCTCAATCCCCGCCTCGACCGCGGCACCGGGGTCGTCGACGTGCACGTGGACGTTCCACAGTCCGTCCCCGCCGACCACCACCAGGGAGTCGCCGAGCGGGTCGAGCGCCTCGCGCAGCACCGCCACGGCCCGGTCGGCGGCCTCCAGCAGGTAGATCACCTCGTAGCCGGGCCCCCCGGCAGGGCTCGCGACGTCCTTCGGCGCGAAGGCGTCCGCGGCGCCGGGGCCGTCCGCGGACGGTGCGCCGCCCCAGGGCTCCGCACGGGCGTCGGAGGGTACCCGGACGCGGCCCTGGACACCGGCGGCACGCTCGGCGAGCGGCCCCATCGGGTGTTCGCCGGTGAGCGCGCCGAGCAGGGCGTCGAGGACGGTGACGAGCCCGTAGCCCCCGGCGTCCACCACCCCGGCCTCGGCCAGCACCTCCAGCCGTTCCGGGGTGCGGGCCAGGGCGGTACGGGCGGCGGTGCAGGCGGCACGGGCCGCCGCCGCGTCGTCGGCCCCCGCCGTGCCGGCCGCCGCCTCGGCGGCGGCGCTCGCCACCGTCAGGATGGTGCCCTCGACCGGGTGCGCGACGGCGATCCACGCCGACCGGGCCGCTCCGTCGAGTGCCTGCCGCAGGTCGCCGCCCTCCGCGGTGGCCTCGGCCATGCCGCGCAGCAGTTGGGCGAGGATGGTGCCGGAGTTCCCGTGCGCACCGAGCAGGGCACCGTGCGCCATCGCCCGCAGCGCCTCGGCGGGTGTGGGGCTCCCGGCGCACGCCGCCTCCACCGCGTACCCGGCGGCCTCCAGCGTCAGGTACAGGTTGGTGCCGGTGTCGGAGTCGGCCACCGGGTAGACGTTGAGCGCGTCGATGGTCTCGCGGGCCCTGCCCACGGAGTCCAGCGCCCGGGCGCACCAGGCGCGCACCACCGCGGCGTCGAGCGTGTGCGGCACGGTGGGCCCTCCTTGAGCAGCAGCGATGCCCGAAGAGTAGTCGCGGTGCGCCAGGAGGCCCGCGGTGGCCGGAGAGCCCGCGGGATCACCGCGTCCTTGGACGGGCTGATTTCAGGGTTGGCAACCAGTCGTTGTATGCTTCTGCGGTTGCCTGACTCAAGTCGGGCCTTCCACCCCCGGCACCGCCGGTCGTTCTCCGAGTCCCTGTTTCGTGAGTCCGATCCAACGAAGCCGGGGATTCACTGTAAGCGCATCTGAAGTCTTTGGAGTGACCCGTGGCTGCCAACTGCGATGTCTGCGGCAAGGGGCCGGGCTTCGGCAACAGCATTTCCCACTCGCACCGCCGCACCCCGCGTCGCTGGAACCCGAACATCCAGCGCGTGCGTGCCGTGGTCGGTCGGACGCCGAAGCGCCTCAACGTCTGCACCTCGTGCATCAAGGCCGGCAAGGTCTCGCGCTGAAGCGATAGCCGCAGCGCAGCCCCGCCGGTTGCCGGAGCACCGGCCCGCCCCCAGGGGGCGGGCCGGTTTTCCGTGCGCTCACGCGGCGGGCCGGACCCCGGGTCCGGTCCGCCGGTCAGTCCCTTCCCGGCTGCTCCGTCGGGGTGTCGCGCAGGCGCCAGCCGTGGTCGACCGGTCCGATGCCCGCGCCCAGCGCGAACCCGGCGGCGATGGCTCCGGTGACGTAGTCCTTGGCTGCCCGGACGGCCTCCGCGACCGGGTCGCCGAGGGCGAGCCGGGCGGCGACGGCCGCCGCGAGGGTGCAGCCGGTGCCGTGGGTGTGCCGGTTGGAGTGCCGCGGCGCGCGCAGCCAGTGCTCCTCGTCCCCGTCGGTGAGCAGGTCGGTGGCCTCGCCCGGCAGGTGCCCGCCCTTGACGAGCGCCCACCGGGGCCCGTGGGACAGCACGGCCGCCGCCGCGGGCCGCATATCGGCCTCGGACGCCACGCGGACGCCGGTGAGCTGCGCCACCTCGTCAAGGTTGGGGGTGGCGACGGTGGCCGTCGGCAGGAGCAGGCCCCGTACGGCGTCCAACGCGTCGGGGGACAGCAGGGCATCGCCGTGCTTGGAGACCCCGACAGGGTCGACCACCACCGGCACCCGGAGGTCCGCGAGGAGGGCGGCCACCGTCTCCACGAGTTCGGCCGAGGCCAGCATGCCGGTCTTCACGGCCTGGAGTCCGATGTCGTCGGCGACGCTGCGGAACTGGACGCGCACCGCCTCGGCGGGCAGCGGCCAGGCACCCTGCACCCCGAGGGAGTTCTGCGCGGTGACCGCGGTGAGCACGCTCATCCCGTGCGTGCCGAGTGCCAGCATGGTTTTCAGGTCGGCCTGGATGCCGGCCCCGCCACCCGAGTCGGATCCGGCGACGGTGAGTACCCGGGGTGGTGTCCGCATGGAGGCAGCCTACGAGGCGACGGGGGCCGCGGAGGCCGGGGTGCGCCGCGAGGACCCGTCCGCGTCGGCGCCGGCGCGGCGCCCCCGGGTGGGGCGCGGTCAGCCAGCGCCGGGTCGCGGTCAGCCGCCGAAGTGGTCCCAACCGCCGGAGCGGTCCCATCCCGCTCCGTTCACCGTCACCCGCGGCAGCGCCGAGGGGTGCAGCACCTCGCCGACGACCCGCCAGCGGGCGGGGAGTTTGCGCTCCGCGGGGAACGTCGCCACCAGGGCGTGGTCCTCGCCGCCGGTGAGCACCCAGTGCAGCGGGTCGACGCCCACGGCCTGCCCGATGTCGTTCATCTGCGCGGGGATGTCGAAGGCGGCCGAGCGCACGTCGATACGGACCTTGCTCGCCTCCGCGATGTGCCCGAGGTCGGCGATCAACCCGTCGCTGACGTCGGTCAGCGAGGTGGCGCCGAGATCGGACGCGGCCGGGCCGGCGTGGTACGGGGGCTCCGGCCGCCGGTGCGCCTCCACGAAGGCACGCGGCGAGCGGAACCCGCGGGCGAGGACGGCGTGCCCCGCGGCGGACCAGCCCAGCCAGCCGGTTACCGCCACCAGGTTGCCGGGGCGCGCTCCGGAACGGGTGACCGGTTCGCGTCCGTGCAGGTCACCCAGCGCCGTGATGGAGATCATGATGGTGTCGCCCCGCACCACGTCGCCGCCCACCACCGCGGCGCCCGCCACCTGGCACTCGTCGCGGAGGCCGTCCATCAGCTCGGCCGGCCAGGTGGCCGGGAGCTCTGCGGGGACCACCAGGCCCAGCAGCAGTGCGGTGGGTTCGGCCGCCATCGCCGCGATGTCGGCGAGGTTCTGCGCGGCGGCCTTCCGGCCGACGTCGTAGGCGGTCGACCAGTCCCGGCGGAAGTGGCGGCCTTCCAGGAGGATGTCGGTGCTCGCCACCACCCGGCGGTCCGGGGCGCTGACCACCGCCGCGTCGTCTCCTGGTCCCAGCCGGACGGACGGGGTCGCGGTGATGCGCGAGGTCAGCTCGCGGATCAGCCCGAACTCGCCGAGTTCGCCGACCGTTCCAGGGTTCCGGGGGTGCTCCCCGGCGGAACTCAGCATCGGTTCTTCCCTTCACATGTGCACAACTGGGGATCGATCCGCCGCGCTCGGCGGTGACGCAGGACTCGCCGCTGGTGGTGGCGGCGCGGTACCGTGGCGTCCCTTCTCTCCACATGATCCTCGAAGCCGCCCTGGAGGTTCCGTGGTACAGGCGTACATCCTGATCCAGACCGAGGTCGGCAAGGCCTCGACCGTGGCCGACCTGATCGGTGATCTCCCCGGCGTGCTCCGGGCCGAGGACGTCACCGGCCCCTACGACGTGATCGTCCGCGCGCAGGCCGACACGGTGGACGCCCTCGGCCGCCTGGTGGTCGCGAGAGTCCAGCAAGTGGAGGGCATCACGCGCACCCTGACCTGCCCGGTCGTGCACCTGTAAGCCCCCCGTATGCTCGACCGGTGAGCTTCCCGCCCCGCCGGACCGTCCACCTGCTCTGTGCCGCCGCGCTGGCCCCCGCGGCCGGGTGCGGTACGGCGGCCCCTCCCGGCCCGGCCGTGCCCGAGCCCCCGGGACCGGCCGCGGCGGACTGCCGCACCCTCCACCCCCTGCTGCCCGAGGAGATCGAGGGCAACGGGAGGGAGGAGCGGGAGCCGGTCTCCGAGTACACCGCCGCGTGGGGAGACCCCCCGATGGAACTGCGCTGCGGCGTCCCGCGCCCGGAGGTGCTCACACCCGGGAGTGAACACTACAACCCCACCGCCGACGCGGTGGAAGTCAACGGAGTGGAGTGGCTCCTGGAGGAGCTTCCGGACGGCTACCGGTTCACCACCACCGGACGCACCGCCTTCGTCGAGATGACGGTCCCGGACCGGTACGCCCCGGAGGTCGGCCCGCTGACCGACCTCGCCGGGCCGGTCCGCGAGGCGGTCCCGGAGCAGGACCCCTGAGGGGCGCCCGCTCCCCCGGGCCCGCGGTCGGAACCGTCGCGACGCCCGGGGAGTCGGCATGTGCGGGACGGGGTCAGCGCAGGCCGGCGGGGCGGTGCAGTGCCGCCTGGAGCAGACGGTCCACGAGCTCCGGGTAGTCGACACCGGACTCCTGCCACATCTGCGGGAACATCGAGATCGGGGTGAAGCCCGGCATGGTGTTGATCTCGTTGATCACGAACTCGCCGTCGTCCTGCAGGAAGAAGTCGGTCCGGACCAGCCCCTCGCAGGAGACCGCTTCGAAGGCCTCCACGGCCAGCCGCCGGACCCGCTCGGTCTGCTCCTCGGTGAGCGGCGCCGGCACCAGCCCGGCGGCCGAGTCGATGTACTTCGCCTCGAAGTCGTAGAAGTCATGGCTGGTGACGGGGGTGATCTCGGCCGGCGCGCTGGCCCGCGGCCCGTCTCCGAACTCCAGCACCCCGCACTCGATCTCCCGGCCGCTCAGCAGCGACTCCACGAGGATCTTGGGGTCGTGCCGACGGGCCTCCTCGACCGCCTCGTCGAGGCCGGTGAGGTCCTCGACCCTGGTGATCCCCATCGAGGAGCCGCCGCGGGCGGGTTTCACGAACAGCGGCCAGCCGTGCTTCCCGGCGAACTCCACCACCCGCTTCCGCGCCGCGTCCGGGTGGCGCTGCCACTCTCGTGGCCGGATCACCTCGTACGGGCCGACCGGCAGTCCGAAAGAGCTGAGGACCCGCTTCATGTACTCCTTGTCCATGCCGACCGCGGAGGCCAGCACACCGGAGCCGACGTACGGCACGCCGGAGAGCTCCAGAAGCCCCTGGAGCGTGCCGTCCTCGCCGTACGGGCCGTGCAGTACCGGAAAGACCACGTCGACCTCTCCGAGCGCCCGCGCGACCGCGCCCGCGCGGGCGTGCAGCACCTCGCGGCCCGCGTGGTCGAGCGGGAGCAGCACCCCTCCGGCGTCGCCCTCCCGCAGTGCCTCGACGCTCGGCAACTGCCGGTCCGCGATGACCATGCGGTCCGGGTCGTCGGCCGTCAGCACCCAGCTGCCCTCGGAGGTGATGCCGATCGGCATCACCTCGTACTTGCTGCGGTCGATGGCGCGCAGGACGGCGCCGGCCGTGACCACCGAGATGGCGTGCTCGCTGCTGCGGCCGCCGAAGACGACGGCCACGCGCGGCTTGGGCTGCGGGCTGGAGGAGGAAGGCGTGCTCATCGCGCAGAGATTACCGCCTGCCGACCGCCGCACGGGAGCTGCGGCGCGCCCGCGCGGCAGAGCGTCACCACCGGTGCCCGCTCCGGTACCCGGAGCCATCCGGAACCCCCGGAAACCGGCCGGGCAGGGTGTTCAGTGCCCCTCGGCCTTCGCGCTGCGCGACATCAGCTCCTTGAGGGCGACGAGCGGCGGCTTGCCCTCGTGGACGATCTCCACCACGGTGCCGGTGATCGGCATCTCCACGCCGTGCCGGGTGGCGAGGTCGAGCACCGACTGGCAGGACTTGACCCCTTCGGCGGTCTGCTTGGTGACGGCTTTGGTCTCCGCGAGCGACATGCCGCGGCCGAGGTTGGTGCCGAAGGTGTGGTTCCGGGAGAGCGGCGAGGAGCAGGTGGCGACCAGGTCGCCAAGACCGGCGAGCCCTGCGAAGGTGCCGGGATCGGCGCCCATCGCCAGCCCCAGCCGCGTCGTCTCGGCGAGCCCCCGGGTGATCAGCGAGGCCTTCGCGTTGTCGCCCAGCCGCATTCCGTCGACGATGCCGACGGCCAGCCCGATGACGTTCTTCACCGCGCCGCCGAGTTCGCAGCCCACCACGTCGGTGTTGGTGTACGGGCGGAAGTACGGGGTGTGGCAGGCCGCCTGGAGCTGCCTGGCGACCGGTTCCGACCGGCAGGCCACGACCGAGGCGGCGGGCTGCCGGTCGGCGATCTCCCGGGCCAGGTTCGGGCCGGAGAGCACGGCGACGCGGTCGGGGTCCGCACCGGCAACCTCTTCGATCACCTCGCTCATCCGCTTGGCCGTGCCCACTTCCACGCCCTTCATGAGGGACACCAGCACGGTGTCGGCCGGCAGTAGCGGCTTCCAGCGGGCCAGGTTCTCGCGCAGCGTCTGGGCGGGGACGGCGAGCACCGTGAACCGGGCGTCGCGGGCGGCCTCGGCCGGGTCGGCGGTCGCCCTCAGCGAGGGCGGGAGTTCGATGCCCGGAAGGTAGTCGGGGTTGGTGCGGGTGCGGTTGACGGCCTCGGCCAGCTCCGGCCTGCGGCACCAGAGCGTCACCTCGCAACCGGCGTCGGCGAGGACCATCCCGAATGCGGTGCCCCAGGAACCGGTACCGAAGACGGCTGCTTTCGTCACGCGTTCTCTCCCTCGGCGGCCTGGTGTCGGCCGTTGTCTGCGGTGCCCGCCCGTTCCACTGCCCCAAACTCCGGGACGCCGGGCGGCTTGCCCCCGGAGGCCGCGTCCGCGCCGGACCCGCGTCCCGCGGAGATCCGTCCGCTGCCGACCAGGCGGCCGAACACCTTCGGCACGGACCGGGCCCCCGACGGTACGGCGGACGGCGTCCCGACGCGTCGGGGGCTCTCGTCCGGTGCCCTGTGGTGGACGAATCGTTGCGCCGGGGCCGCTTCGCCGCGCAGTTCCGCCAACTGCTCGGTCACCGCGTCCATGAGTACGTCGGTGACCTCGCGCAGCACCTCGACGGTCGGCTCCCGGTCGTAGAAGGCCGAGAGGTCGACCGGCGGGCCGGCCGTGACCCGGAGGGTCTTGCGCGGGAAGAGGCGTATCCGGCGGTGCGCGGCGTAGGGAGGCACCGCCTCGTTCGCACCCCACTGGGCGACCGGGACGACCGGCGCCCGCGTGAGCAGCGCCACCCGCGCTGCGCCCGTCTTGCCCTCCATCGGCCACAGTTGCGGGTCCCGGGTCAGGGTCCCCTCCGGGTAGAACGCCACGCACTCCCCGGCGTCGATCGCCTCCACTGCCGCGCGGAAAGCACCTATCGCGTCGGCGGTCTCCCGGTACACCGGGATCTGGCCGGTACCGCGCATGATCGCGCCCATGAATCCGCGGTTGAAGAGGCTCACCTTGGCCAGGAAGCGCGGCACTCGCCCGGTGTTGTACTGGTAGTGCGCGTAGGAAAGCGGATCCAGGTAGGAGTTGTGATTCACCACGGTGATGAATCCGCCCACGGCCGGCATATTCTCCATTCCGCGCCAGTCGCGGGCGAAGAAGAGGACGAGCGGGGGTTTCACCAATACCGCGGCCAAGCGGTACCAGAACCCGATTCTGCGGCGGGACACCCGGACACCATCTCCTCTTCCGTGCTGCACTGTGCGCTGGGGGGGGGACAACCGCACAAGTGTCGCCCCGGGCCGCCGCCCTGTCGAGCACACCGTAACGTCGCCACCCGCCCCGGGGGAGAATGGGGCGGACCCGCACGACGAGACCGCAGGGAGCAGGCAGGGTGTGGACGCTGGTCGTGCCCCTCAAGCCACTTGCGCAGGCCAAGAGCAGGCTGGCACCTCAGGAGGACCCCTCCTCGCGGCGCTCACTGGCGCTGGCCTTCGCCCAGGACACGGTCGCGGCGGCGCTCGCCTGCCCGGCGGTGCGCGGTGTGGTGGTGGTCACGGACGACGCCGCGGCCGGGGCCGCACTGCGCTCGCTCGGTGCCCGTGTGGTGCCGGACGGGCCGGGGCTGGGCCTGAACCCGGCCCTCGCGCACGGCGCCGACCTGGTGCGCGCCGAGCGCCCGGACGCCGCGGTGGGCGCGCTGAACGCCGATCTGCCTGCACTGCGTCCCGGTGAGCTCGCCCGGGTGCTCGGCGCCGCGCGCCACTGGCCGCGGGCCTTCCTTCCGGACGCGGAGGGCGTCGGCACCACGCTGCTGACCGTGCTGCCGGGCAGGCCGCTGGCGCCGGAGTTCGGCGCCGGGTCGCGCCGGCGGCACCGCGCCTCCGGTGCGGTGGAGATCACCGCGGCGGAAGTGCCGAGCGTGCGCCGGGACGTGGACACCGGCTCCGATCTGGCCGAGGCACTCGCTCTGGGCGTCGGCCCGTACACGCTCAGAACGTCTGCAGCGTCACGAGGGTGACCCGGCGGTCGTCCGCCTCCCCGGTGGTCTCGATGCGCACCCGCTGGCCGGGGCGCAGCAGCCGCAGCCCACCGGCGTCGAAGGCCGCGGCGTCGAAGGGCACCGGAGTGCCGTCGTCGAGGAGGACGCTGCCGGAGCGGGTCTGCGGATCGTATGTGTACGCGGTGGCCTGCATGGCGAAAGCCTAAGGGCTCTCCCGCGGTTCCCGGTGGGCGAGCGCACGGCGCCGGCTGCGGTGCCCCGGGCTGCGGCACGGACGTACACCGCGGGCCGGGCTCCATCCGGAACCCGGCCCGGCACACGGTGTGCGGCCCGTCCGTCACCGCTTGCGGGCGGTCGCCGACTTCTTCGCCGTCGTGGTGCGGGACGCGGCCTTGCGGGCCGGTGCCTTCTTGGCCGTGCTCTTCTTGGCCGGCGCGCTGGTCGACGCGGCCTTCTTGGTGCTGCTCTTCTTCGCCGTCGACTTGGTGGCCGATGCGCCCGAGGTCTTCTTGGCGGGGGTCGCCGTGGTGGTGCTCTTCTTCGCCGCCGCCTTCTTGCCGCCGGCCTTTCGGGCCGTGGCCTTGGTCGCCGTGGCGGGGGCGGTCTTCTTCCCCGCCGCCTTCTTCGCCGCGGCCTTCTTCGTGGCGGCCTTCTTGGTGGAGGCGCCCCCGGAAAGGCTGCCCTTCGGCGCCTTCTTCACGGCGACGTCGTTCTTGGGGAGCTTCTTGGTCCCGCTGACGAGGTCCTTGAAGCCCTGGCCCGCTCGGAATCGCGGCACCGAGGTCTTCTTGACCCGCACCCGTTCACCGGTCTGGGGATTCCGGGCGTACCGGGCGGGACGTTCCACCTTCTCGAACGAGCCGAAGCCGGTGACCGAGACCCGGTCGCCCGCGCACACCGCGCGGACGATCGCGTCCAGCACCACATCGACCGCGTCCGCGGCCTGCTGACGGCCACCGAGCTTGTCCTGGATTGCTTCGACGAGCTGCGCCTTGTTCACGTCTTCCCCTTCGGAGGCATTGCCGGAACGAATGCGTTCAAGCTTTTTCGCACGGTAGGCAGATATATACCGCAAATCAAACACGAAACGGGCTAATCACCCTTGTGCCGCAACGAACTGCCGGTCACGCAGAGGGGAAGCGGCCGTCGCCGGGGTCGGCCCTGTCGAGTTCCTCCATCAGCCGGTCGAGACGGCGTGCTGCCGTCGCCAGATCGTGCTTCGACGAGGCGGTGACGGCGAGCAGCCTCCGGTTGAACGCCACCCGTTCGCTCTCCGGGACTTGCATGGCGCGCACCTTGCGGTGCGCCTGCTTCAAGCGGGCGGCGAGCTGGTCGTACAGATCGAGTTGACCGTCGCTGTCCATGCACTGATTGTGCCATCTGCGGTGAGTTGTCGCCTCGCGAGGGGCCAACGGCGCGTCCGCGCGACACCCTCCTCACCCGGTCGGGCTACCCACCGGTTCAGGTAACTGGCTTGCTTGTGCGGGCAGTTCGATTCACCGGCGGGGCCTGCCCCGGGAACGAAAAAACGCGGCACCCCGTCATCCTGCGACGGGGTGCCGCGCGATGCGGCGGGGGCGCTCAGGCCGGCTGGGTGCGCGGCTTGAACGCCGCGCGCTGCGCCTCGTAGGCGACGATATCGTCCTCGTTCCGGAGCGTGATGCTGATGTCGTCGAGCCCTTCCAGCAGGCGCCAGCGTGCGTTCTCGTCGAGCTCGAAGTCCGCCTCGACGCCCGGGGCGACGACCTTGCGGCGCAACAGGTCCACGGTGACCTCGGCGGTCGGGTCCGCGTCGGCGAGGTCCCACAGGGCGTCCACGGTCTCCTGCGGGAGCACCACGGTGAGCAGGCCGTTCTTCAGCGAGTTGCCACGGAAGATGTCGGCGAAGCGCGAGGAGACGACCGCCCTGAACCCGTAGTTCTGCAGGGCCCAGACGGCGTGCTCCCGGGAGGAGCCGGTTCCGAAGTCCGGTCCGGCCACCAGGACGCTGCCCCCGGCGTGGGCGGGCTGGTTGAGGACGAACTCCGGGTCCTTGCGCCAGGCCTCGAAGAGGCCGTCCTCGAATCCGTCGCGGCTGACCTTCTTGAGCCAGTGCGCCGGGATGATCTGGTCGGTGTCGACGTTGCTGCGGCGCAGCGGAACGGCCCGGCCGGTGTGCGTGGTGAAGGCTTCCATGACTGTTCAGACCCCCACGGGCGTAGACAGGTCGGACAGGTCGGCGGGAGAGCCCAGACGGCCCAGCACCGCGGTGGCGGCGGCGACCTGGGGCGAGACCAGGTGGGTGCGGCCGCCCTTGCCCTGCCGTCCCTCGAAGTTCCGGTTCGACGTGGACGCGCAGCGCTCGCCGGGGGCGAGCTGGTCCGGGTTCATACCCAGGCACATCGAGCAGCCCGCGTGACGCCATTCGGCGCCCGCGGCGCTGAAGACCTTGTCCAGTCCCTCCTCGACGGCCTGGAGCGCCACTCGCACCGAGCCGGGAACCACCAGCACGCGCAGCCCGTCGGCGACCCGCCGGCCCTCCAGCACCGCGGCTGCGGCCCGGAGGTCCTCGATCCGGCCGTTGGTGCAGGACCCGATGAAGACGGTGTCCACGGTGATCTCGCGCAGCGGGCGCCCCGGTTCCAGGCCCATGTACTCCAGGGCCTTCTCGGCGGCGACCCGCGCGCTGGGGTCGGCGAAGGAAGCAGGGTCCGGCACCGAGGCCGACAGCGGCAGGCCCTGGCCGGGGTTGGTCCCCCAGGTGACGAACGGGGCGAGTTCGGAACCCTCGATGACGACCTCGTGGTCGAACCGGGCGCCCTCGTCGGTGCGCAGCGTCCGCCAGTAGGCGACCGCCTCGTCCCAGTCCGCGCCCTGCGGAGCGTGCACGCGGTCCTCAAGGTACGCGAACGTGGTCTCGTCCGGGGCGATCATGCCCGCCCTGGCCCCGGCCTCGATCGACATGTTGCAGATGGTCATCCGGGCCTCCATCGAGAGCTTCTCGATGGCCTCGCCGCGGTACTCCAGGACGTAGCCCTGCCCGCCGCCGGTGCCGATGCGGGCGATGATCGCGAGGATCAGGTCCTTGGCGGTCACCCCTTCGGGCAGCGCGCCGTTGACGGTGATCGCCATGGTGCGGAAGGGGGACAGCGGCAGCGTCTGGGTGGCCAGCACGTGCTCGACCTGGCTGGTGCCGATCCCGAAGGCCAGCGCCCCGAACGCGCCGTGGGTGGACGTGTGGCTGTCCCCGCAGACCACCGTCATGCCCGGCTGGGTCAGGCCGAGCTGCGGGCCGACGACGTGCACGACGCCCTGCTCCACGTCGCCGAGCGGATGCAGCCGGACCGCGAAGTCGGCGCAGTTCCTGCGCAGCGTCTCCAGTTGGGTCCGTGAGACCGGGTCGGCGATCGGCTTGTCGATGTCGAGGGTGGGCGTGTTGTGGTCCTCGGTGGCGATGGTGAGGTCCGTGCGCCGCACCGGGCGGTCGGCCTGCCGCAGCCCGTCGAACGCCTGCGGGCTGGTGACCTCGTGCAGCAGGTGGAGATCGATGAAGAGGAGGTCGGGCTCTCCTTCCACGTGACGGACGACGTGGTCGCCCCAGACTTTCTCCGCGAGTGTCCGTGCCATCGCTTTCCCTCCGGTCGGCGGCTCTGCCGACCACATGTGTCGAGACCTCGCCCCACCCGCTCGCCGGTCCTCGGGTGGTGGCCGTCGGCCCAGCCTGGCGGGTTCCCGGTGAAATTGAACTTGCGTTTCGTAATGTGAGACGCAAGTATCGACGCATGGACAACTCTAGTGGCGCCTCGAGTGGTGTGGGCGTTCTCGACAAGGCAGCTCTGGTACTGAGCGCTCTGGAGTCCGGTCCGGCCACACTCGCCGGACTGGTCGCCGCGACGGGCCTGGCGCGCCCCACCGCGCACCGGCTGGCCGTGGCGCTGGAGCACCACCGGTTCGTCGCCCGCGACATGCAGGGCCGGTTCATCCTGGGGCCCCGGCTCTCCGAGCTGGCGGCCGCCGCCGGCGAGGACCGGTTGCTGGCCTCCGCCGGGCCCGTGCTGACGCATCTGCGCGACATCACCGGCGAGAGCGCACAGCTCTACCGCAGGCAGGGCGACATGCGCATCTGCGTCGCTGCCGCGGAGCGGCTCTCCGGGCTCCGGGACACGGTCCCCGTCGGCTCGACCCTCCCGATGAAGGCCGGTTCGGCGGCCCAGATCCTGATGGCCTGGGAGGAACCCGAGCGGCTGCACCGCGGCCTCCAGGGCGCCCGGTTCACCGCGACCGCGCTCTCCGGGGTGCGCCGGCGGGGGTGGGCACAGTCGGTGGGCGAGCGCGAGCCGGGGGTGGCCTCCGTCTCGGCACCAGTGCGCGGGCCGTCGAACCGGGTGGTGGCCTCGGTGTCGGTGTCCGGCCCGATCGAACGGCTGACCCGGCACCCGGGCCGGATGCACGCCCAGGCCATCGTGGAGGCCGCCAACCGGCTCTCGGAGTCGCTCCGGCGCACCTGAGGGGCCTGCCACGCACGGCGCGTCCGCGCACCGCCAGGGGCACTCGACCCGCCCGGAGGCCGTCCCCCGCCCCGGCAGGCCGGCCGGGGAAGACTCCGGACATCCCCCGCTGCCGGGCCGGGAGGTGCGGACGCCGCGCGATCCGGGGAGCCGGACGCGGGCCGGGCGCGGAGCGACGCCACGATCACGAGCGCCCCGTGTCCTTCGGACACGGGGCGCTCGTGATCGAGTACCCCCGACCGGATTCGAACCGGCGCTACCGCCTTGAGAGGGCGGCGTGCTAGGCCGCTACACAACGGGGGCTCCCAGATGATCCCGTGAAGGATCCGTACCCCCGACCGGATTCGAACCGGCGCTACCGCCTTGAGAGGGCGGCGTGCTAGGCCGCTACACAACGGGGGCATCGATCTCCGGAATCCCTCGGGACTCCGCTGAGAAGATCGCGCTGGGCTACCAGGACTCGAACCTAGACTAACTGAACCAGAATCAGCCGTGCTGCCAATTACACCATAGCCCACCGAAACACAACCCCTTACGGGGTTTCTGCCTGGGTGACCGCCTTCCCGGTGATCCGGCCTTCCGGCCCGTTCCGTTCGGCGACAGGAAGAACATTACCCGATGGGGGACGGTGCTCCAAAACGGGCTCGGGCCCCGCCCGTCCGGCCGGCGGACGGAAGGGGCCCGTACCGTCAGGCCTGCTGCTCCAGCGTCTTGAGCGCCGCGTCGATCCGGGTCAGCGTGCCGTCGCGGCCCAGGGTCTCCAGCGACTCGAACAGCGGCAGTCCGACGGTGCGGCCGGTCACGGCGACCCGCACCGGCGCCTGGGCCTTGCCAAGCTTGAGGCCGTGCGCCTCCCCCGCGGCCAGTACCGCGGCCTTCAGCGGCTCGGCCGCCCACTCGGCGTCCGCCAGCCCCGCGCGCGCCGTGCGCAGCAGCGCGTCGGCGCCGGGCTTCATCGCCTTGGCCCACGACGCCTCGTCGACCGCGGGCTCGTCCAGGAAGAGGAAGTCCACGTTGGCGGTGATCTCCGACAGCACGGTGAGCCGGGTCTGAGCCAGTGGCGCCAGCGCGTCGAAGGCCGCCTGGTCGAACGCCTCCGGACGCCAGGGCGCATGCGGGGCACGCAGCCACGGCGCACAGGCGGCGGCGAACTCCGCCACCGGCAGCTCGCGCAGATGGGTGGCGTTGATCGCCTCGGCCTTCTTCAGGTCGAAGCGTGCCGGATTGGCGTTGACCGCGTGGATGTCGAAGGCCTCCGCCATCTCGGCGAGCGAGAAGACGTCCCGGTCCTCGGCGATCGACCAGCCCAGCAGCGAGAGGTAGTTGAGCAGACCCTCCGGCAGGAAGCCCCGCTCCCGGTAGAGGTTGAGCGAGGACTGCGGGTCCCGCTTGGAGAGCTTCTTGTTGCCCTCCCCCATGACGTACGGCAGATGGCCGAAGTGCGGCACCGAGCCGTTGCCCACACCGATCTCCGCGAGCGCGCGGTAGAGCGCGATCTGCCGCGGGGTAGAGGAGAGCAGGTCCTCGCCGCGCAGCACGTGGGTGATCTCCATGAGCGCGTCGTCGACCGGGTTGACCAGCGTGTACAGCGGCGCGCCGTTCGCCCGGACGATGCCGAAGTCCGGCACGTCCTTGGGGGAGAAGGTCATCTCGCCGCGCACCAGGTCGGTGAAGGTGATCGGCTCGTCCGGCATCCGGAAACGGACGATCGACGTCCGACCGGCCGCCTCGTGTGCGGCGACCTGCTCCGGCGTCAGCGTGCGGCAGGTGCCGTCGTACCCCGAGGGGCGGCCGGCCGCCCGCGCGGCGTCCCGGCGGGCCTCCAGCTCCTCGGCGGTGCAGTAGCAGCGGTAGGCGTGGCCGCCGTCGAGCAGGGTCGCGGCCACCTCGGCGTAGCGGTCCATCCGCTCGGACTGCCGGTAGGGGGCGTGCGGACCGCCCACCTCGGGCCCCTCGTCCCAGTCCAGGCCGAGCCAGCGCAGCGAGTCCAGCAGCTGCTGGTAGGACTCCTCGGAGTCCCGGGCCGCGTCGGTGTCCTCGATCCGGAACACCAGGGTGCCGCCGTGGTGACGGGCGAACGCCCAGTTGAAGAGTGCCGTGCGCACCAGGCCCACATGGGGGTTGCCGGTCGGCGACGGACAGAAACGTACCCGCACTACGGCGGGGGATGCTGCGCTAGCCACGCGTGATCACCTTGTTGGTGAGAGAGCCGATGCCTTCGATGGTGACGGCGACCTCGTCGCCGACATGGAGCGGTCCGACACCCGCGGGGGTGCCGGTGAGGACGACGTCGCCGGGGAGCAGCGTCATGGCCTCGGTGATGTGCACGATGAGGTCCTCGACGGACCGGGCCATCTCGCCCGTACGGCCCAGCTGCCGCTGCTCGCCGTTGACGGTGCACATGAGCGCCAGGTCCGCGGGGTCGACCTCGGTCTCG
Organism: Streptomyces sp. TAA040; assembly: GCF_000424845.1. Classification (NCBI taxonomy): domain Bacteria; kingdom Bacillati; phylum Actinomycetota; class Actinomycetes; order Kitasatosporales; family Streptomycetaceae; genus Streptomyces; species Streptomyces sp. TAA040. Next base: position 144,747 of record NZ_AUKR01000002.1, read on the forward strand.
ATCCAGGGACCGAGCGGGCAGGACCCGTCGAAGCCCTTGGCACGGGCCCACTGCTCCTCGCGGTGCTGGACGTCCCGGGCGGTGACGTCGTTGGCGCAGGTGTAGCCGAGGACGACCTCCCGGGCCCGCTCCCGGGGCACCTGGCTGCACATCCGCCCGATAACCACGGCCAGCTCGGCCTCGTAGTGGACCTCCTGCGAGAAGGACGGGTACGCGATGGGGTCGCCGGGGCCGATCACCGAGGTGGAGGGCTTGAAGAAGACCACCGGCGCCTCGGGGACGGTGTTCCCCAGCTCCTTCGCGTGGTCGGTGTAGTTCCGGCCGACCCCGATCACCTTGTTCGGCAGTACGGGCGGCAGCAGCCGCACCTTGTCGAGCGGGATCCGCTGGCCGGAGCGCTCGAAGTCGCCGAACGGATGGCCCTTGATGATGTCCAGGACGAGGCCCTCGGTGCTGCCCGAGTTGTCGGGGGCCTCGGCCCCCCCTTCGATGACGCCGAACGCCACGTTGCCGTCGACGGAGAATCTGGCGATGCGCACGGGATGCGTTGCCCTTCTTCGGTTGGCTGGAGGAGTTGACGCTCCAGCCTAAGCCTTGATCCACCGGCCGGGTTGTGTCCTGTGGATGGAGGATCGAAGAGAGGTGCCTGCTGACCTGCGATGACGGGAGTTCTCACGCTTCCAGCACACACGATCAGCAAGGCACCTCGTAGATGAGAGTTTCCCATACCCCAGCGGCAGTCTCCGCTGCGTTCGACGACTCGAATCTGATCGCGCACGCAGGGCTGGTCCGCTGATGCGGCTGGCCGAGCGGTGCGGTCTTTCGCGGCTGGTGGCGGAGAGGGTGAAGCTGACCGGGGCGGCGAACGGGGCGGGTGCGGCTGCGGACCCAAAGGTCACCAGCATCGTGGCCGGGATGGCGGCGGGTGCGGACAGCACCGACGACCTGGACGTCCTGCGGCACGGTGCGATGCCGGCCGTGTTCGGAGGTGTGCGTACCCCGTCCACACAGGGCATCTTCCTGCGCGCGTTCACCCGCGGCCATGCTCTCCCACTCCACGCCGTGCACCGGAGATTCCTTGCGGAACTGGCCGCGCAGACCCCGCTGCTGCCCGGGTGCCGGTGAGAGGGCGTTCATCGATGTCGCCTCCACCCACAAACGGGTCTACGGACGGACCAAACAGGACGCCGAGTACGGCCGGTTCAAAGGCATCCGCACCCTGCACCCCCTGCTCGCCACGATCAGCACCCCCAATCGAGGCCGGTGATCGCCACGGTACGGATGCGCCGCGGCAAGGCCGCCGACTTCCGCGGAGCCCCGAAATTCGTCAGTGAAGCCCTCGCCACCGCCGCCGAGGCCGGCTGCACCGGCACCCGCATCCTGCGCGCGGACGCGCAGTTCTACCACGCCGACCTGATCGCCACCTGCCGCCGGGCCGGAGCCCATTTCTCACTCACCACCGGCATGAACCCCTCCATCAACAGAGCCGTCCTTGCCATCCCCGACCAGGCATGGCAGCAGATCACCTACCCCACCGCCGTGCCCGACCCCGACACCGGCGAGCCCATCTCCGACGCCGCCGTCGCCGCAACACCCGCCTACACCGCGTTCGCCAGCCGCAGGAAAGCAGAGCGGGTCACCGCCCGCCTGATCGCCCGCCGCGTCCGCGACCTGGCCAAACCCGCCGTCGTGGGTGAGCAGGGCGAACTGTTCCCCGTCTGGCGCTACCACCCGTTCCTCACCGACCAGCCCGCCGAAACACTCCGGGCCGAGCGGGAACACCGCCACCACGCCGTGGCCGAACAGGTCATCGCGGACAGCAAAGCCTCAGCCCCGGCCCACCTGCCCTCCGGGCACCTCCACGCCAACGCCACCTGGCCCACCCTGTGGGCGACGACCTACAACCTGCTACGCGCCACCCGCACGCTGGCCTCCGCGTTCCACACCAGAGCCACCACAGCCACGTCGCGCACCCACCTGGTCCAGGTCCCGGCCCGCACCGCCCGCTCCGCCAGGCACACCACCCTGCACCTACCGCACAACTGGCCCTGGCAGCACCCCTGGACGCATCTCTTCTGGACGCATCTCTTCGACACCGCCCACGGCCCCGCAGGCTGACGCCGACAGCCCTGATCCACCCCCGCCCGCGAGGGCCCGACCGGAACCACCTGCGGAAAAGCCGGACAGACCAGCAGATACCCCCTACCCGCAACCGGCCCACACCCGAAGATCCCACCCACAACCCATCAGAAGATCACTTCCAGACCACGTCGGCGGATCAAGGCCAAGGGCGCCCGGGTACGAATCCCGCGGCGGACGGCCCGGGACCCGTACGGCACCGGACATGTGTGCTGCCCGGTCCCCGTGGCAGGGGCCGGGCAGCGCACACGGAGGGCGTCGTCACCGGAGCACCGCGGGCGGCGGGGCCGGTAGGCGCCTGCCGGTTACCTCAGACGGGCCATGAGGGCGTGCTCGACGAGCGTGATGAGCGCGCTCTTGGCGTCACCGCGGTGCCGGGCGTCGGTCGTGATGATCGGGGTGTCGGGCCCGATCTGCAGGGCCTCCCTGACCTCCTCCGGGTTGTACGGCTGGTGGCCGTCGAACCCGTTGAGGGCGATCACGAAGGGCAATCCGCTGTTCTCGAAGTAGTCGACGGCCGGGAAGCAGTCGGCGAGCCGGCGGGTGTCCACCAGGACCACCGCCCCGATCGCACCACGCACCAGGTCGTCCCACATGAACCAGAACCGGTCCTGCCCCGGCGTACCGAAGAGGTACAGGATCAGGTCCTGGTCAAGGGTGATGCGGCCGAAGTCCATCGCCACCGTGGTGGTGGTCTTGCCCCCGGTGTGCGTGAGGTCATCGATGCCCGCGGACGCGGACGTCATGACAGCTTCGGTACGCAGCGGGTTGATCTCCGAGACGGCGCCCACAAAGGTCGTCTTGCCCACGCCGAAGCCACCCGCCACCACGATCTTCGCGGAGGTGGTGGAGCGGGCCGCACCGCTAGAGCTTGCGAAGTCCACTGAGCACCCTTTCGAGCAGTGTCACATCTGGTTGTCCGCCGGCGGTCTCGTCGCCGCCGGGCTGGTGAATGGCGACGAGTCCGGCCTCGGCGAGATCAGCGACGAGAATCCGGGCAACGCCGAGGGGGATGGAAAGCAGTGCGGAGATCTCGGCAACCGACTTGATCTCGTAGCACAGCCGGCAGATCCGCTGGTGCTCCGGGAGCTGCCCCTGGAGCTGGGCGGAAGCCGCCGTGGTATGCACCAGTGCCTCGATGGCGAGCTGGTACCGCGGCCGCGTACGGCCGCCGGTCATTGCGTACGGGCGCACCAGTTGCTGGGGCTCGTCGTGTTCCTGTTCGGCCTTTGGCCGGTCGCGCCCCGCCTCGGCCCGGCCGCGGTGCCGTGACTCCGGGGCGGGCGGCGGTTCCCGGCGCTGTTGGTGGCTCGGCGCCGAGGGGAAGTTGAAACGCTGGTAGGGCGGGTCGCTTGGCGGCTGCTGCTCGTTGCCGTACGGACCCCCGGGGGGCGTGACCACGATTCCTCCTCCGACTACCGACTTGGGAGACCACCAGGTTGGGTCGTGCGTTGACTCCGACCGACACCACGTCCCCGCACTTTATGGCGCGGGGACGCAAAACGCACTGTCTGTTTGCTAGTTGAGAAGGCTTCCTTGAAGTTCGGCTCGGAGGTCCGGAGTGAGAACCGTACCGGCCCGGTCCACCAGGAGAGCCATCTCGTAACCCACCAGACCGATGTCGGCGTCCGGGTGTGCGAGAACGGCCAGCGAGGAGCCGTCCGAGATGGACATGATGAAGAGGAAGCCGCGCTCCATCTCCACCACCGTCTGGTTCACCACTCCGCCCTCGAAAATGCGCGAAGCTCCCTGCGTCAAGGAGGTCAGTCCCGACGCGACCGCTGCCAACTGATCGGCACGGTCACGCGGGAAACCCTCCGACATCGCCAGAAGAAGGCCGTCGGCGGAAACCACCACCGTGTGCGACACCCCCGGGGTGTTCTCCACAAAGTTGGTGATCAGCCAATTCAGGTTCTGCGCCGCCTGGCTCATCGGGCTCACACTAACGCTCCTGATCGTAGGTGCTGCTGGGGCCGAAGCCCGGTCGGTCATTTCGGGTGGCGTCCCGGCGGCCCGCGCGCCCCCGGCGGACGCCTCGGTGCAGGTTGCTCAACCTGCCCCGCACGTCTTCCGGGGAGCGGGAGACCTGAGGACCCCCCTGTGGGGTCTGTTCCGCTGCGCCCTCGACCAGATTGGCTCTGGGCACCCGGCGGGGCAGGCCGGAACCGGTGACCCCGCCTGCCTTGGGGTCCCGGACCTGCTCGGCCCGCAGTCGGCGCTGATCGTTCGCGGAGCGCCAGTCGGGTGCGCCGCCCCCGGAGTCCGAGGATTCCGGTTGCGACTGCTGCTGCGGAGTACCCGGGTGCTCGGGCAGTCCGTCCCACTGGTCCTGTCGCGGCGGACCCGCGCCGACCACCGGGGACTGACCGCTCGGTGCGGACCCTGGCCCACCGAAGCCTACGCGGTCCCGGCCGCTCGCGGGACCCTGCTGTCCGGATTCCGGTTGACCACCGGGCGGCGTCTGCTCAGCGCTCCCTGCCGTCCAGGGACCGCCCTGGACGGGCTCGTGCGGGGACTGCGGGAAGCCGTCCTGCGGGCCGACGCTCCGCGGGGGGACCTGGTCCGGATAGGTCTGCTGCGGGTACTCCGGCACGGTAGGACCGGTACCCGCTCCCCGCGGGTAGGCCTCCTCGATCCAGCCGGTGTTGGCGTAGGGGTCCGGCTCGGACCCCTGCCCCTCGGACCCCTGCCCCTCGAAGCCGGGATCGGCGTAGCCACCCTGCTGGTACGGGCCGGCCTCGACGCCGGGGTCCGGCTGCCCGACGGCACTCTCCGCGCCGCCCGGCGGCTCCTGCGCGGCGATCTGCGGATCGTACGCGTTCCGGCGGGCGGACTCGTCGAAGCCGTCGAACCGGTCGGTCCCCCGGTCCGGGTCGCCGCCGGGCACCAGCGAGGACGCGTCGTCCGGGACCTCGACGGGCCCGTAGCGCGAGTCGTCGAAACCCAGTTCGGCGGCCGTCGGACGGCCGGCGTGGCCGGGCGGCAGCGGCGCCGCGGGCCGGAGCCCTTCCGGCTCCTCGACGATCCGCGAGACCGTGAAGTCCTCGGGGTCGCTGTCCTCGCCGCCACCGTGGGTGATGCCCTCGGGCAGCATGACCAGGGAGGTGGTGCCCGCCTGCTCTCCCGAGGGGCGGAGCTGGACCCGGATGCCGTGCCGGTCGGCGAGCCTGCCGACCACGTAGAGGCCCATCCGCTGCGAGACGGCCGCATCGACCGTGGGCGGATCGGCCAGCTTGTGGTTGATGTCCGCGAAGTCCTCGGCGGTGAGCCCGATGCCCTTGTCGTGGATCTCGATCATCACCCGGCCGTCGGGCAACCGGGTGGCGGTGACCTGCACCTTGGTCTGCGGGGAGGAGAAAGAGGTCGCGTTCTCCAGCAGCTCGGCCAGCAGATGCACCAGGTCGGTGACGACGGCGCCGTGGATCTCGCTCTCCGGGACCCCGCTGACCGCGATGCGCTCGTACTGCTCCACCTCGGAGGTCGCGGCCCGCAGCACGTCGACCAGCGGGATCGGCCGGTTCCAGCGGCGGCCCTGCCCCTCGCCCGCGAGGACGAGGAGGTTGTCGCCGTTGCGCCGCATCCGCGTCGCGAGGTGGTCGAGCTGGAAGAGGCTCTGCAACTGGTCCGGGTCGGACTCGTTGTTCTCCAGCCCGGTGATCAGTCCGAGCTGGCGCTCGATGAGGCCCTGGTTACGGCTGGAGAGGTTGGTGAAGATGGCGTTGACGTTGCCCCGCAGGAGCGCCTGCTCGGCCGCGAGCCGGACTGCCTCGCGGTGCACCTGGTCGAAGGCGCGGGCGACCTCGCCGATCTCGTCGCGGGTGTCGATCGGGATGGGGCGCACCGAGGTGTCCACCCGGCCCGGTTCGGTACGGGAGAGCTGGTCGACCAGGGCCGGCAGGCGCTGCTCGGCGACGTCGAAGGCGGCGGTGCGCAACCTGTTCATGCTGCGGCTCATGGTCCGGGCCATCAGGGCCGCGATCACGAAGGCGATCAGCAGTGCCGCCAGGACGACGGCGGAGTTCACGATCGCGTCGCGCTTCGCATCGGCGGCGATCTCCCGGGCCTCGGTGACCGCGCGGCCGGTGAGGTCCTCCTCGATGCCGCGGTAGGTCTCGAACTTGCCGGTCGCCGTCCGGAACCACACGTCGGCGGTGATGCCCTGCGCGGCGAGCGTCTCGGGCTCGATACCGGAGCCGATCCGCTCGATCATGCCGTCCATCGCCGGCGGCGCGACGAAGTCCTGACCGGCCGCCTCGGCCTGGGAGCGCGCCGAGTCCAGCTCCTCCTTGGCCGACGCCTCCAGCTCGCGCATGTCGGAGCGGAGCCGGTCGGCGTCCTCCTGCGTGCCGGCGGAGAGGAACTCACTGAGCGCGATGTTCTCCAGGTAGGCGTAGGACTGGAAGGCGGTGAGCTGCTCCTGCCGCTCCTCCTCGCTCGGCCCGGGATCGACCAGCAGGTGGGTGCCGAGCGACCTTGTCAGGGACTCGGCGGCCTTGGCCAGCGAGATCGCGTACACGGTCCGGCCGTAGGACGTGACGTTGCCGGTGCCCAGACCGAGTTCGTTCGAGAGGTTCATCAGCGGGTGCTGGAGCTCGACGTAACCGAGTTCCGTCTGGACCCCGCCGAAGCGGTCGGTGTACGCGGCCTGCCGCAGCGTGGCGAGCTTGGGCTGCACGCTCTCGATCGAGTTGAGCCGGCGGGTGAGGCTCGGGGTCCCCGGGGCCCGTTCCGCCGCCTCGCGGAAGGCGGTCTGCGCCTCGTCGGTGGCGGCGCGGGCCTCGGTGATCTCGGAAGCGTCCGCCTCCCCCCGCAGCAGGGGGCCGACGGTCCGGTCACGCTCATCCAGCAGAGCGTGGGAGTAGGCGGAGGCAGCGCGGACGACCTCGGCGGTGCGTTCCGCGTCCTGCGCCTCGCTCAGAGTGGAGAGGGAGCTCTCGACCCTGAAGCCTCCGAAGACGAGGGCGACGAGCACCGGGATGAGCAGGATCGCGTTCAGCCGAGTGGCGACCCGCCAGTTCCGGACCGCGAATCTGCTGTCGCTGCCCGGCTTGGCGGCAGGAACAGGTTCAGCGGAACCCTGGCCGCCGACCGCAGCGCGCGGCGGCGTGAAATTGCCCCGCGACTCCGGCGGCGGGGATGCCGTCTTGCTTCGCCTCACTCGACCAGACCTCTCGGCGTGGGCACCTTCGTCGTCGACGTGCCGCCATTACTGCTGAGTTCAGCGATTGCAGCACGCCGACCGGGTGCTTTCCAAACACTTGAATGCGGGACACCACCCTCCGGGGAGCACCCGGCGAAACGGACATTGCGGCCGCGCGGTGGCAAATGGACAACGATTACCGCACGGAGTGCAGTGGAGCGATCGCCATCCGTGAGGAGTTCGCCTTTATTCTCTGTCGAAATGTTATGAAGCCTCCGGCGGGACGCGTCGCACGCGGCCTGCCGGAGGTCGTTCAGCGCAGTCGGGCCAGCAGAGCGTGCTCGACCAGCGTGATGAGCGCACCCTTGGCGTCACCGCGGTGCCGGGCGTCGGTGGCGATGATCGGGGTGTCGGGCCCGATCTGCAGGGCCTCCCTGACCTCTTCGGGCTTGTACGGCTGCTGGCCGTCGAAGCCGTTCAGCGCCACCACGAACGGCAGGCTGCTGTTCTCGAAGTAGTCGACGGCCGGGAAGCAGTCGGCGAGCCGGCGGGTGTCCACCAGGACCACCGCCCCGATCGCACCACGCACCAGGTCGTCCCACATGAACCAGAACCGGTCCTGCCCCGGCGTACCGAAGAGGTACAGGATCAGGTCATAGTCAAGGGTGATGCGGCCGAAGTCCATCGCCACCGTGGTGGTGGTCTTGCCCCCGGCGTGCGTGAGGTCGTCGATGCCCGCGGACGCGGACGTCATGACCGCCTCGGTGCGCAGCGGGTTGATCTCCGAGACGGCGCCCACAAAGGTCGTCTTGCCCACACCGAAGCCACCTGCCACCACGATCTTCGCGGAGGTCGCCGACCGCGGTGCGTCCGCGCTCCGCGACGACGGGGAGCTAGAGCTTGCGAAGTCCACTGAGCACCCTTTCGAGCAGAGTCACATCCGGCGCGCCACCGGGCTCGCTGTTGCCGCCGGGCTGGTGGATGGCGACCATCCCGGCCTCGGCGAGGTCGGCGACCAGGATCCGGGCGACACCGAGCGGGATGGCGAGCAGGGCGGAGACCTCCGCGACCGACTTCACCTCGCGGCAGAGGTGGCAGATGCGCTGGTGCTCGGGAAGCAGACCCTGGAGCTGCCCCGGGTCGGCGCTGGTGCTGACCAACGCCTCGATCGCCAACTGGTAGCGCGGCCGGGTGCGGCCGCCCGTCATGGCGTACGGGCGCACGAGCGGCTGATCGCCCTCGTTCTCGTACGGTGCGTGGTGGTTCGGGGCACCGTACGGGCCGGGTGAGGCGGGCGGGGTGGTCATGGCTCCTCCGGACGAGGCATGAGGTCGGCGAGGCGGACTGTAGTGCTCATGTGGGGGAGCGAGGGTCAGCCGAGGAGGCTTCCTTGCAGCTCGGCTCGGAGGTCCGGGGTCAGAACCGTACCGGCCCGGTCCACCAGCAGAGCCATCTCGTAACCCACCAGACCGATGTCGGCGTCCGGGTGTGCGAGAACGGCCAGAGACGAGCCGTCCGAGACCGACATGATGAAGAGGAAGCCGCGCTCCATCTCCACCACCGTCTGGTTCACCGCACCGCCCTCGAAAATGCGCGAGGCCCCCTGCGTCAGCGAGGTCAGTCCCGACGCGACCGCCGCCAGCTGATCGGCACGGTCGCGCGGGAAACCCTCCGACATCGCCAGAAGAAGGCCGTCGGCGGAAACCACCACCGTGTGCGACACCCCCGGGGTGTTCTCCACAAAGTTGGTGATCAACCAGTTCAGATTCTGCGCCGCCTGGCTCATCGGACTCAACTAACGCTCCTGCTGGTAGGTCGGGCCGAAGCCCTGATCGTTGCCGCCGGGACCGCCGCCGGCCTGTCGGCCCTGCTGGATGCCACGCCGGAGGTTGGTCAGCCGACCGCGGACGTCGGCGGGTGCGCGGGAGACCTGGGGTCCGGTGCGCGTGGGCTCCTGTGTCTGGGCGGTGCCCGCGACCAGGTTGGCGCGCGGGACCCGGCGCGGCAGACCCGAGGTGGTCACCCCGCCGGCTGCGGGCTCCCGCAGCCGTTCCGCCCTGCGCCAGCGCTCGTCGTTCGGCGAGGCCTGCCATTCCCCGGCACCGTTGCTGACGGGTGCCCCACCGGGCTCGCCGCCGCCGGACACCGGTCGCTGTGGAGCGGGCGGGACCGCCGAGGCGGCCCGTCCGGGACGCGGCATCGGGACGGCGGGCGCTTGCGTGGCCGTGGGCGGCGGCTCGGGAGCCGGTGCCTGCGGACCGCGCTGGGTCCGGGAGGAGAACCAACTGGTCTCCATCTCCTCAAAGATGGGGGTCCGGGTCTCGGTGGACGACGCGGGCGCGACCGGGTAGTCGAGTTCCGACGTGTCGTCCCGGCGAGCCGGCGGCCCGGCGGCAGCGGGGTCGGAACCCGTGTCGTAGGTGCCCTGGTACCCCTGCTGCGGGTTCTGGACGGGGTAGGAACCGGTGTCGTAGCTGTTCGGGTCGCCGGAGTGTCCGGCGTCGCCGGGAACACCCTGGTAACCGGGCTGCGGGTACGAGCCGGTGTCGTAGCTGTTCGGGTCGTTCTGCCCCTGCCACTGGTTCAGCGCGGGGTAGGAGCCGGTGTCATAGCCCCCGGGACCGCCGGGACGCCCCGGCCGGCCCTGGTTCGGACGTCCCGGGCCGCTGGTCGCGCCGGTGAAGCCGGGGCGGGCGAACTCTCCGGTGGACTCGGGGTCCTCGTGCCCGCGGGGCAGGTCGGCACCGTCCCTCGCGCCGGGTATCCGCTCCTCCCTGCTGCCCGCCCAGCTCGGCCGGGGCCTGCCCTGGTCGGACGTCCCGCCCTGGCCCGGCTGCGGGCCGTTGCCGCGGCCGGGAAGCGCCCCGCCGGGTGCGTCGTTGCGCGGCAGCTGCGGGCGACGTCCGGTACCCGAGCCCGCGGGCTGCGGAGCACCTCGCGGCGGACCCTGCTGGGCGGGGGCGGCCGGTGCGGGGCGCGGGGGCGGGGGCGCTCCCGCGCCGGGGCCTCGGCCGTTGTCGCCGGGGCCCCCGTTGCCGGGCAGCGCCGGCCGGGGGGCGCTGCCCGGCATCTGACTGCGCGTCGGCAACCCGCCGAGGCGGCTGCCGGCGGACGCCTGGGCGCCCGGTGGCTTGGGCTCGCGCTTGAGCGTCGCGGCCGGCGCGTCCTGCTTGGGCCGGCCGGGGTGGCCTGCGCCCTGGGCGACCTCCACCGGCAGCATGACCAGCGCGGTGGTGCCGCCGGAGTCGGACGGGCGGAGCTGGATCCGGATGCCGTGCCGCAGCGACAGGCGGCCGACCACGAACAGGCCCATCCGGCGGGAGACGGAGACGTCCACGGTCGGCGGGTTGGCCAACCGGTCGTTGATCGCCGCCAGGTCCTCGGGCGAGAGCCCGATGCCGGTGTCGTGGATCTCGACCAGGACCCGACCGTCGGGCAGAGCGTGGCCGGTGACCTTGACCTTGGTCTGTGGCGAGGAGAAGGAGGTGGCGTTCTCCAGCAGCTCGGCCAGCAGGTGGACGAGGTCGTTGACGACGCGCCCGGCGACCTCGGTGGGCGGCACCGAGCTGAGTTCGATCCGCTCGTACTGCTCCACCTCGGAGGCGGCGGCGCGCAGGACGTCGACCAGCGGGACCGGCCGGGTCCACCGGCGGCCCGGCTCCTCACCCGCGAGGACGAGGAGGTTCTCGCCGTTCCGGCGCATACGGGTGGCGAGGTGGTCCAGCTTGAACAGCGAGGAGAGCTGGTCCGGGTCGGCCTCGCGGGACTCCAGTTCGGAGATGAGCGAGAGCTGGCGCTGGATCAGGCCCTGGCTGCGGCGGGAGAGGTTGGTGAACATCGCGTTGACGTTGCCCCGCAGCAGCGCCTGGTCGCCGGCGAGGCGGACCGCCTCACGGTGGACGTCGTCGAACGCGGAGGCGACCTTGCCGATCTCGTCCAGGCTGTGCACACCGACCGACCTGACGGTGGTGTCGACCTCCTGCGGGTCGGTCTCGGAGAGCTGGCGGACCAGCTCGGGCAGCCGGTTGCGGGCAACGTCCTGGGCGGTGTTCTGGAGCCGCCGCAGCGAGCTGACCATGGAGCGGGCCACCACGAACGCGCCGACCAGTGAGATGCCCAGCACCAGCAGGATGACCGCGCCGTTGAACAGGGCGTCCTGCTGCGCCTCGGAGCGCAGCTCCTGGGCCTGCTGCTCCATCTGGGTGAGCAAGGTCTTCTCGATCTTGCTCATCTCGTCGATCTTCGTGCGGTCCTGGTCGTACCAGTCCAGATAGGAACGCGTCTCGGCCTTGATCCCCTCGGGGCTCTTGAAGACCCGGGAGGCGTACTCGTTGGCCGAGGTGATGTTGACGATGCCGCCGTCCAGCGGCTCGGTGAGCTCGGTCGCCCGCTCCGGCCCGTAGATGACGTTGAAACGGTTCAGGAACGCGCGCTCGTTCTCGTTCGCGTTCTTGCCGTAGCGCCGGTCGTTCTCGGAGAGCTCCGGTCCGTCCTCCGGCGCCAGGCCGGCGCTGATCACCGCGCGCTGGATGGACGCGTACTCCTTGGCGGTGGAGAACGCCGCGAGCGCACGGGTGCTGCGGATCATGTCGGTGTTGCTCGTGGCCTGCGCCATGTCCTGGGAGAGGGCGAGCAGCGACTCGATGAGCTGGTTGTAGTCGCCGACCGTCTCGGCGATGTTGTCGGGGTTCTCGTACGCCCGCTCACGGATGTTCTTGATGGTGTTGAGCTGGCGGCCGATGTCGATGATCGTCGACTGCACGCCGATGAGCAGTTCGTCGCCGTCCGCGGTCAGACCGCCGGTCGCCTCGTTGAACGACTCCTTGGCCTCGTCGGTCTCCTCACGGGGGCCGACGACCGCGTCGTTCTTGGCGTTGCCGGTCGCGGTCATCGGGCCGGCCGAGCGGTCGCGCTCCTCCTGGAGCGCGGCGGCCAGCTCCGTGGCCTGCTCGGTCATCTCGGTGAGCAGCTTCATGTTCTCGAGCTGCTCGACCTCGCCCGTCGCGTCGGCGATCCGGAAGGCGCCCAGCGTGGTCGCCGCCACCACCGGGAGCGCGAGCAGGGAGACCAGCCGGGTGCTGATGCGCCAGTTGCGCAGCGCGAGCCGCGATCCCGGCGCGCTCGGCGACTTGCCGCCGCCACCGCCCTTCGCGTCGGCGTCGGGCTGCCCGTCGGCTCCCGTGGCGCCGCGATCCGCCGACAGCTCGCTCTCCTGCGCGCGCTGGGGAGAGGAGCCGCGGTCGGTCGCCCCGCGCAGCTCCGGGTCCCCCGCAGCGCTGCCATCCCTCTTGAAACGTCCCTGCACTAGCGTCGCAACCTCTGGACCAGGCGTCTCCCCGCGCTAACGAGGAGACGGTATTGAGTCAGGACAGTTCGTAACCGCCCCAACGGTCGTGAGCGACCGGCGCGATCGACATGCACCGCCGCGCGGCGCTGCTCTGCGCCCCCACACGCGCCGGCTGATGTACCTGCGGCGGTCCGTGAGATTCCAGCACAGAGCGGGATCTCCAACAAGGGCCGTGGGGTCTCCCGCGAGATGTGTGACGCTGCGGAGGTACCGGGTCACAGGTCGTGGATGCCAACCACCCCCATACCGGACTTTCGCCCGCGATTCGACCACTCGTGCGAGCCGCCCATCCGGGGTACCCACCGAGCGGAACCTGGGGTTCGGTCCGTTAATGTCCGAATTTCACAAACACGCCGAGTCGGCACTATGTCGCTTTTGTCCGGTACTGGGTGAGCAAAATCACAGGGTTTCAGCTGTCTGTGCGAGCCAACAGATGGGAAAGCCCTTCTACTCTCAGGATCAAGACCGCGTACGGAATGGACAAGAGGCGCACTCTCCGTGAAGACCACCATGAGCATGCAGAGCACAGCGAACCCGCGGCGGACCACGCTGACCGACCTCGTCGACGCCGAGGACGGCCCCGCGTCGGCGCAGCAGCGCGAACACACCGCCGCGCTCCCGCAGGCGACCGCCAACCCCCGGCGCACCGTCCTGATGGAGGCGCCCGCGGGCAGCTGACACCGGCGGGTTGCGCGGGAACCGGACACAGCGGGAGGGCCCGCACGCCGTCAGGGCGTGTGGGCCCTCCCGCTGTGTCCGGACGGGCCGGCCCGCTCCCGCCGCTCGGCCCGGCGGCTCAGCCCTGCCAGCTGTGCGGGGCGCGGAATCCGGGGGTGCGCTCCAGACGGCGCCACCCGGCGGTCGAGCGCCGGGGGCGCGGCGGTGTCGCGCCGTGCTGCGCGCTGCCGGCCCGGGCCAGCAGCAGGGCGGTGACGGCCGCGAGCTCCTCGACGCTGGCCGCTCCCTTCTCGACACGGACGAGGCCGGTGCTGCCGGCGGGGGACGAGTCCTCGGAGGTGCTCACAACTGACTCCACTCACTGCGATGGGACCGCGGCCCGGGGTTCGGTGCTCTCCACCGGTCCCGCGGAGGGCTGCTCGGACGGGCTGCTCGGACGGGCTGCTCGGACGGGCTGCTCGGACGGGCTGCTCAGACGGGCTGCTCGGACGGGCTGCTCGGACGGGCTGCGAGGCTATGCGACGATCCGGTGCGGATTCTGCTAGGAATCGTGGCGGATTCGCGTCAGGGCGCCGGTGCCTCCTGCCGGCCGGGCCTCCGTGCGGCTCACTGCGGCGGGTTCCCGTGCTTGCGCGACGGCAGGTCGGCGTGCTTCGAGCGGAGCATCGCCAGCGAGCGGATCAGCACCTCCCGGGTCTCGGCCGGGTCGATGACGTCGTCGACCAGACCGCGTTCCGCGGCGTAGTAGGGGTGCATCAGCTCGGACTTGTACTCCTTGACCATGCGGGCGCGCATCGCCTCGGGATCGTCGGCGGCGGCGATCTGCTTGCGGAAGATGACGTTGGCGGCACCCTCGGCGCCCATCACCGCGATCTCGTTCGTCGGCCACGCGTAGGTGAGGTCGGCACCGATGGACTGCGAGTCCATCACGATGTACGCACCGCCGTAGGCCTTGCGCAGCACCACCGAGATCCGCGGAACGGTGGCGTTGCAGTACGCGTACAGCAGCTTGGCACCGTGTCGGATGATTCCGCCGTGCTCCTGGTCCACCCCCGGCAGGAAGCCGGGCACATCCAGCAGCGTGACGATCGGGATGTTGAAGGCGTCGCACATCTGAACGAAGCGTGCGGCCTTCTCCGAGGCCTCGATGTCCAACACCCCGGCCAGTGATTGCGGCTGGTTGGCGACGATGCCGACCACCTGGCCGTCGAGCCGGCTCAGCACACAGAGGATGTTGCCCGCCCAGCGCTCGTGGACCTCCAGGAAGTCACCGTCGTCGACGAGCTCCTCGATCACCTTGCGCATGTCGTAGGGGCGGTTCCCGTCGGCCGGCACCAGCTCCAGGAGCTGGTCGGAGCGGCGGTCGGCGGGGTCCTCGGAAGCCACGCCCGGCGGGTTCTCGCGGTTGTTCTGCGGCAGCAGCGACAGCAGGTAGCGGACCTCCTCCAGGCAGGTCTCCTCGTCGTCGTAGGCGAAGTGCGAGACACCCGAGGTGCCCGCGTGCACGTCCGCGCCGCCGAGGCCGTTCTGGGTGATCTCCTCGCCGGTGACCGCCTTCACCACGTCCGGCCCGGTGATGAACATCTGCGAGGTCTCCCGCACCATGAACACGAAGTCCGTCAGCGCCGGGGAGTAGGCCGCGCCGCCGGCGCACGGGCCGAGCATCACCGAGATCTGCGGGATGACGCCGGATGCCCGGGTGTTGCGCTGGAAGATGCCTCCGTAGCCGGCAAGGGCCGAGACGCCCTCCTGGATCCGCGCGCCGGCCCCGTCGTTCAGCGAGACCAGCGGGGCACCGGCGGCGATGGCCATGTCCATGATCTTGTGGATCTTGGTGGCGTGCGCCTCCCCCAGCGCACCGCCGAAGATCCGGAAGTCGTGGGCGTAGACGAAGACCGTCCGGCCGTGCACCGCGCCCCAACCGGTGACCACTCCGTCGGTGTACGGCTTCTTGTTCTCCAGTCCGAAGCCGGTGGCGCGGTGCCGGCGCAGCGGCTCGACCTCGCGGAAGGTGCCGGGATCCAGCAGGAGGTCGATCCGCTCGCGGGCCGTCAGCTTGCCCCGGCCGTGCTGCGCGGCGGTGGCCTGCTCGCCGGGCCCGCGCAGGACTTCCTCGCGGATCGCGTGCAGCTCAGCGGTGCGCCCGCGCGCGTCGGTGGCGGCGGAGGTCTGCGGCAGATCGGTCATGTACAGACCCTACGAAACCCCGGCCCGAAACTGTGTCGTCGGAATCGCACAGTCTCCGTGGCCGAATCATGGCTGCGCTGGACAGAACAGGCCGCGTCGCACCCATTCGGGGTGGACTGGCTTACCGTCGTCGCCGGGGGATCTGTGGAGGTCCCACAGCTCCCCCGGCGATGCGTTCCGCCGCCCGCTGCGCAGGTCGGCGGCGTCCCCGGCCCGGCTGACCACCCGGGAGGCGGCCGGCGCCGGCCGCTCACGTCCCGGGCCGCACCCCGGCACGCAGCAGCCCGTAGGTGTAGGCATCGGCCAAGGCCTGCCAGGACGCGGCGATCACGTTGTCGGCCACCCCGACCGTGGACCACTCGGCGCTGCCGTCGCCGGTGGAGATCAGCACCCGGGTAGTGGACTCGGTCCCGTGCCTGCCCTCCAGGATGCGCACCTTGTAGTCGACGAGCTCCAGCCGGGCCAGCTCGGGGAAGATCCGCTCCAGCGCCACCCGCAGCGCGCGGTCCAGCGCGTTCACCGGGCCGTTGCCCTCACCGGTGGCGACCACCCGCTCGCCCTTCGCCCAGAGACGGACGGTGGCCTCGTTGGCATGCGTCCCGTCGTGCCGGTCCTCGACGATCGCCCGCCAGGACTCCAGCCGGAAGAACCGCGGCGCTCCGCCCTCGCCGTGCACCTCGTCCCGCAGCAGCAGCTCGAAGGAGGCGTCCGCCGCCTCGTAGGTGTAGCCCTTGAGTTCCTGCTCCTTGACGCGCTCGACGATGCGGCCGACGACGTCGCGGTCACCGGTGAGGTCGTAGCCCAGTTCCTTGCCCTTGAGCTCCACAGAGGCCCGCCCGGCCATGTCGGAGACCAGCATCCGCATCGAGTTGCCGACGAGTTCCGGGTCGATGTGCTGGTAGAGGTCCGGGTCCACCTTGATCGCGGAGGCGTGCAGCCCCGCCTTGTGCGCGAAGGCGGAGACCCCCACGTACGGCTGATGCGTGGAGGGCGTGAGATTGACGACCTCGGCCACCGCGTGCGAGATCCGGGTCATCTCGGGCAGCGCGGTCGGCGGCACGACGATCCGGCCGTACTTCAGCTGGAGCGCCCCGACCACCGGGAAGAGGTTGGCGTTCCCGACCCGCTCCCCGTACCCGTTCGCCGTGCACTGGACGTGGGTGGCGCCCGCGTCGACGGCGGAGAGGGTGTTGGCGACGGCGCAGCCGGTGTCGTCCTGGGCGTGGATGCCCAGCCGGGCGCCGGTGTCGGCCAGCACCGTGCGCACCACGGCGTGCACCTGGGCCGGGAGCATCCCGCCGTTGGTGTCGCACAGCACCACCACGTCGGCACCGGCGTCGTGGGCGGTGCGGACGACCTGCTTCGCGTACCCCGGGTTCGCCTGGTAGCCGTCGAAGAAGTGCTCGCAGTCCACGAACACCCGGCACCCGCGCTCGCGGAGATGCCCGACGGTGTCGCGGATCATCGCCAGGTTCTCCTCCAGCGTGGTACGCAGGGCCAGCTCGACGTGCCGGTCGTGGGACTTTGCGACCACGGTCACCACCGGGGCGCCGGAATCGGCCAGCGCCCGCACCTGCGGGTCGTCCGCCGCGCGAATCCCGGCCTTGCGGGTGGCGCCGAAGGCGACCAGTCGCGCGTGCCGGAGATCCAGTTCGGCACGGGCCCGCTCGAAGAACTCGGTGTCGCGCGGATTGGCGCCCGGCCAGCCGCCCTCGATGAAACCCACCCCGAAGTCGTCCAGGTGGCGGGCGATGGTCAGCTTGTCCGAGACGGTGAGGTTGATTCCCTCGCGCTGGGCACCGTCGCGCAGCGTCGTGTCGAAGACGTGGAAAGAGTCGTCGGGGGCGTCCGTGGTCATGCTGGTCAGACTCCTACGAGAAATGAGTGGATCCGGGAGGAAGGGCTCCACTTGTCCCCATCATGCCGCGCGCTCCGGCTCCCGGCTGGGATGGGCCGGAAAACGAAAAGACCCCTCGCGGGTGCGAGAGGTCTGCGCGCGGGTCTGGGACACGGTGTCCGCTGTCGCGTGGGGATGGGTGCGTTCAGCGGTCACTGCGGACCGGCGCGCTGTCATCAATGATCACGGCCGATGAGAGCACGGGTGCAGTCTGGCACAGAGGCCCTGACCGGCGGACCGGCGTCTCATCATGCGGGCCGCCGACCGCCTCCCGGCGGGGAGGGACGGCCGGCGGCCCGCCGTACGGGGGCTTCCGCCCCGCGTCCGTCGGGCGCGGCCTCAGCCGAGCCGGTGCATCCAGCCGTACGGGTCGACGGCGCGGCCGGTCTGGATGGCCAGCAACGCCTCCCGGAGCTTCACAGTGATCTCGCCCGGCTCGCCGTCGGCGATCCGCCACTCGGCCTTGGCCGACTTGACCGAGCCGACCGGGGTGATGACGGCCGCGGTGCCGCAGGCGAAGACCTCGGTGAGCGAGCCGTCCGCGCTGTCCGTCTGCCAGTCCTCGGTGGAGATGCGCCCCTCGGCCGTCTCGTACCCCATGTCGGAGGCGATCCGCAGCAGGGAGTCGCGGGTGATGCCGGGCAACAGGGTGCCGGTCAGCTCGGGTGTCGTGATCCTCGCGTCCGCGCCGCGGCCGTGCACGAAGTAGAGGTTCATGCCGCCCATCTCCTCGACCCAGCGGCGCTCGACGGCGTCCAGCCACACGACCTGGTCGCAGCCGTGCTGGGCCGCCTCGGCCTGCGCCACCAGCGAGGCGGCGTAGTTGCCCGCGCACTTCGCCTCGCCGGTGCCGCCCTGCGCCGCGCGCACGTACTCCTCGGACAGCCAGACGGACAGCGGCTTCACCCCGCGGGGGAAGTACGCCCCGGCCGGCGAGGCGATGACGACGAAGGTGTACTCGTCGGCCGGCCGCACACCCAGCCCGACCTCACTGGCGAACAGGAAGGGACGCAGGTAGAGGGACTGCTCTCCGACGCCGGGGACCCAGTCGCGGTCCTGGCGCACCAGCAGCTCGCACGCCTCGATGAAGGTCTCCACCGGCAGCTCGGGCATGGCCAGCCGCCGGGCGGACCGCTGGAAGCGACGGGCGTTGGCGTCCGGCCGGAAGACGGCGATCGAGTCGTCGGCCTGGCGGTAGGCCTTCAGCCCTTCGAAGATCGACTGCGCGTAGTGCAGCGTCATGTTCGCGGGGTCGAGCTGGAGCGGCGCGTAGGGCTGGAGTCGGGCGTCGTGCCAGCCCCGGCCCTCGGTCCACTTGATGGTGACCATGTGGTCGGTGAAGTGGCGGCCGAAGCCCGGGTCGGCGAGCCGCGCCTCACGCTCCGCCGCGGGCAGCGGCTGCGCGGAGGGCTTCAGGTCGAAAGCGATGTTCGGCGTCGTCATGGGCGCGTCCTTCACTGATCGTCGTGGCGGACCGCACACGTTCCGGGACGTCCGAGTTCCTCCTCGCACGGCGGCCCCACGGCGATTATCGCGCGCCGGGCGGCGCGTCCGGGACCCGGGGGCACCACCGGGCAGCCGGGAGGCCCGGCTGCGGCCCTGGTCAATGGTCGCATCTCCGCGTGCCGCTGCCCAGCAGTCGCACGGACGGATGACGCGCGGCAGGCGGAACCGGAGTCCGGTACCACCCGCCGCAGCGGCACCGGCTCAGGGCGCCTGCGGCGCCGCGGGAAGTTCCGGCTGCCCGGCGAACAGGTCGAAGTACATGCCCACCGAGACCAGCAGACCGACGAGGCCGAGGATCAGCCCGCCCAGCGCCACGGCCTTCACCCAGGAGCGCGCCTCGGCCCGCTGAGCGAGAAGCGCCAGCAGCACCACGCCGATCAGGATGGCGAGGAGTGCGAAGATGCCGTTGACCAGCGCCGCGGTGTGCCAGGGCGCGCCGTAGAAGGCGTCCACCTGGTCGCTGCTGCCGCCGCTGCTGGTCTCGATCTGCCCGATGATCTCCTGGCGGGAGCGCAGCATGTCGCTGAGACCGGTTCCGGTCAGCGAGACGAGGCCGAGGCCGCCGCTGACCACGGCGGCGGCACCGCCGACGAAGCCGCCGCCCGTCCGGACACCCGCCGCAGCACCGTGCGCGGCCGCGTCGTCGGTGATGTCGGCGTCATCGGCGTCATCGGCGTCATCGGCGTCGGTGCCGTCGGCGTCCGCGTCGTCGGTACCGGCCGCGCGGGCCCCGTCGGTGGTGTCGGCCTCGTCGTTCGCGTGGTCGGTGGCGCCGGCGTGGTCGCCGTCCTTCTCGGCCCCGGCCGAGGGGCCCGCGTCCTTCCCGGTCCCGGCAGTGTCGGCGGCAGTCGTCTCGTCACGCTCCGGAGTGGTGGTGGCCTTGTTCAAAGGGCTCGCGTCGGCCTTCGCCGGCGCGGAACCGCCGTCCCGTGCGGGCTCGGGCGTGGTGTCGGTGGTCTCGGCGTCGCGGTTGCTCTTGGTAGTCATGGGCGGTCACTCTACTGGTGCTGCCTAAACGGGCAGTAAGCGTCGTGACGCCCTGCGAAACCGCGCCCGTCCGGGGCCGGCCCGCCGCGAGTGCGCCGTGTCCGGCTCCCCGCGGAAGGCCGGGAGCCGGACACCTCGGAGCGGGGACCGTCAGCCGGCCACCCGGGCGGCGAGGGCGTCGCCGATGACGTCGGTGCTCCGCGGGGTGGCGGCGTCGCGCTCGACGAGGTCCGCCGACACGGCGTTCTCGACCCGCTCCGCAGCGTCCTCCAGCCCGAGGTGGCGCAGCAGCAGCGCCACCGAGAGCACGGTCGCCGTCGGGTCGGCCCGCCCGGTGCCTGCGATGTCCGGCGCCGAGCCGTGCACCGGCTCGAACATGGACGGGAACGCGCCGCTGGGATTGATGTTGCCGGAGGCGGCCAGCCCGATGCCGCCGCTGATCGCGGCGGCGAGGTCGGTGAGGATGTCGCCGAAGAGGTTGTCGGTGACGATCACGTCGAAGCGTGCCGGGTCGTTGACCAGGAAGATCGTCGCCGCGTCCACGTGCAGGTAGTCCGTGGTGACCCGGGGGTACTCCTGGCCCACCCGGTCGAAGATGTTCTTCCACAGGTGCCCGGCGTAGACCAGCACGTTGTTCTTGTGCACCAGGGTGAGCTTCCTGCGCGGGCGGGCCGCGGCCCGCTCGTACGCGTCCCGGACCACCCGCTCCACCCCGTGGGCGGTATTCAGGCTGACCTCCGTCGCCACCTCGGCCGGGGTCCCGGCGCGCAGGCTGCCGCCGTTGCCCACGTAGGGGCCCTCGGTGCCCTCCCGCACGACGACGAAGTCGATCTCGGGACGGCCCGCCAGCGGGGTCTCCGTCTGCGGGAACAGCTTCGACGGCCGGAGGTTCACATAGTGATCGAAGGCGAAGCGCAGTCTGAGCAGCAACCCTCGCTCCAGCACCCCGGAGGGGACGGAGGGGTCGCCGATGGCCCCGAGCAGGATCGCGTCGTGCTCCGCGAGCTGTTCCAGCTCGGCGTCGGTGAGCGCCTCCCCGGTGGCGTGCCACCGTTCGGCTCCGAGCCGGTACTCCTTCGTCTCCAGCTTGACGTCCGGCGGAAGGACCGCGGACAGGACCTTGAGTCCTTGGGAAACGACTTCCCGGCCGATGCCGTCGCCGGGGATCACTGCGAGATCGATGGTGCGCGCCATGCGGGGACAGTACTCCCGCGTCCCATGCTGTGACACGCGCGGTCCACGATCCGGACGTCGTCCCGGCGGACCCGGAAGCGGCGGCTCAGTGGCCGGTGGAGCCGCCGTTGTCCCGGCGGTCCAGGGCGCGCTGAAGGGCGGCGGCGGCCTTCTTGCGGTCCGTGTCGGTGGTGGCGACCGTGCGACGGGCACGGCGGCGAGCGGTCTGGTCCATGACGGAGCTCCTTCAGCAGAGGGGTTCCGGGCAGCGGGTCCCCGAGGGCGCAATCCTTGCGTGCCGCAAAGAGGCGGGGGCGCACGGCGCGGCAGGGATCGCCTGCGAGGGGCACCGCGCCTCGTCCGCCGTTCGCTGGATGGAGCGAGACGTTGGGCTTCCTCCACGGTACGAGCCGAGCGCTGTGGTGTCTCGCCGATTACTCGGTCTTCCTACTATCCGAGACGGCCCTCACCGAGAGTCACCGGGGCGTGCGCCCCGGGCGGCGGGCGGGCTTCACCCCCGCAAGCGTGGGACGCGCCCCGCACACGGGAGCGGCGCCGCGCCCCGGGGAGGGGGACACGGCGCCGCGGCACGCACCCGGCGGGCAGCACGAGGGCTGCCGGTGGGAGTCAGCCCATGTGGGGGTAGCGGTAGTCCGTCGGGGCGACCTGCGTCTCCTTGATGGCCCGCGGGGACATCCAGCGCAGCAGGTTGAACTTCGACCCCGCCTTGTCGTTGGTGCCGGACGCCCGACCGCCGCCGAACGGCTGCTGGCCCACGATCGACCCGGTGGGGCGGTCGTTGAGGTAGAAGTTGCCGGCCGCGAACCGGAGCTTGTCGGAGGCCGCGGCGAGCACCTGCCGGTCCTTGGCCAACACCGCGCCGGTCAGCGCGTAGGCCGACGCCGACTCCATCTGGTCCAGCATCGCGTCGAACCCGGCGTCCTCGTAGACGTGGACGGCGATGATCGGCCCGAAGTACTCCGTCTTGAAGACCTCGTTCTCCGGGTCGGTGCAGGTGATGACGGTCGGCCGGACGAACCAGCCCACCGAGTCGTCGCACGTGCCACCGGCCACGATCTCGCAGGTCGGGTCCGCCGCGGCCCGCGCGATGGCGGCTTTGCTCTTGGCGAACGCGCGGTCGTCGATCACCGCGCCCATGAAGTGCGACAGATCGCTGACGTCACCCGTCGTGAGGCCCTCGACCTCGGCGACCAGGTCGTCCTTGAAGCCGCCCTCCCAGAGGGAGCGCGGCACGTAGGCGCGAGAGGCGGCCGAGCACTTCTGGCCCTGGTACTCGAAGGCGCCCCTGACAACGGCGGTCTTCAGGATCGCCGGGTCGGCCGTGGGGTGGGCGACGATGAAGTCCTTGCCGCCGGTCTCGCCGACGATCCGCGGGTAGGAGCGGTAGCGCTCGATGTGGGTGCCGACCTGCTGCCACAGGTACTGGAAGGTGGCGGTGGACCCGGTGAAGTGGACACCGGCGAGCTCCGGGTGCGGCAGCGCCACCTCGGACACCGCCTTGCCGTCCCCGGTGACGAGGTTGATGACGCCCTTGGGCAGGCCCGCCTCTTCGAGCAGCTCCATGAGCAGGACCGCGGAGTGGGTCTGGGTGGGCGAGGGCTTCCACACCACGACGTTGCCCATCAGCGCCGGAGCGGTCGGCAGGTTGCCGGCGATGGCGGTGAAGTTGAACGGGGTGACCGCGTAGACGAAGCCCTCCAGCGGCCGGTGGTCCAACCGGTTCCACACGCCCTTGGGCTGCATGGGCGGCTGCTCGGTGAGCAGCTCACGGGCGAAGTGCACGTTGAAGCGCCAGAAGTCGATCAGCTCGCAGGGCGCGTCGATCTCGGCCTGCTGTGCCGTCTTCGACTGCCCGAGCATGGTCGAGGCCGCGATGGTCTCGCGCCACGGGCCCGAGAGCAGCTCGGCGGCCTTCAGGATGATCGCCGCACGGTCGTCGAAGGACATCGCACGCCACGCCGGGGCCGCCGCCAGCGCGGCGTCGACGGCCTCCTGGGCGTCGTCCCGGGTGGCGTGCGCGGAGGTGCCGAGCACCGCGGCGTGGTGGTGGGGCTGGACCACGGTGAAACGCTCGCCGCCGCCCATCCGCTTCTGCCCGTTGATCGTCATGGGCAGGTCGATCGGGTTCTCGGCCAGCTCCTTGAGCCTGGTCTCCAGCCGGGCGCGCTCCGGGCTACCGGGGGCGTAGCCGTGGACCGGCTCGTTGTACGGGGCGGGGACCTGGGTCACAGCGTCCATGGCTGCCGTGTCTCCTTCGGTTGGAGGGGTGCGGGCTGTCGATCGGGTGGGTGGCGGGGCGCGCCCCGGGGGCGCGGCGGGCGTCCCGGACGGCGGTCAGCCGCGGGTGGCGAGCGAGCGCAGGAAGAAGGCGAGGTTGGCCGGACGCTCGGCGAGCCGGCGCATGAAGTAGCCGTACCAGTCGGTGCCGTACGGGACGTACACCCGCATCCGCTGCCCGTCGGCGACCAGCCGCTGCTGCTCGGCCTCGCGGATGCCGTAGAGCATCTGGAACTCGTACTCGTCCGGCTTGCGGCCGTAGCGGCGGGCCAGCTCCTGGGTGATGGCGACCATCCGCGGGTCGTGCGAGCCGACCATCGGGTAGCCGTCACCGGCGAGCAGGATCTTCAGACACCGTACGTACGCGCGGTCGACCTCGCGCTTGTCCTGGTACGCGACGGCGGCCGGCTCCTTGTAGGCGCCCTTGACCAAGCGTACGCGGGACCCCTCGGAGGCCAGCGCCCGGCAGTCGTCCTCGGTGCGGAACAGGTAGGACTGGACGACGGCGCCGGTCCGCGGAAAGCGTGCCCGCAGGTCAGTGAGGATGGCCAGAGTGGAGTCGACCGTGGTGTGGTCCTCCATGTCCAGGGTGACGGTGGTGCCCGCCTCGGCCGCCGCCTCGACCACCGGCAGCACGTTCCGGTGGGCCAGCTCGTGGCCACCGGGCAGCGCCTGGCCGAAGGCGGAGAGCTTGACCGACATCTCCGCACGCGGTCCGAGTCCCTCGGCGGCGAGCCGCTCGGTCAGGGCCAGGTAGGCGTCACGGGCGGCGAGCGCCTCGGCGGGGTCGGTGACGTCCTCACCGAGGTGGTCCAGGGTCACGTACAACCCCCGGGCGGCGAGCGAGCGGACGACCGCCACGGAGGCGTCCAGCCGCTCCCCCGCGACGAAGCGGTTCACCACCGGACGGGTGAGCGGCGCGGCCGAGACGATACGGCGAATGCCGTCGCTGCCGGCGGCAGCGCGAAGCACGGGACCCAGCACGGGCACCTCCACTGTGGCGGGCTGTTGAACGGCAAGATGAGCCACCGTGAAACCTAAGGATCGCGCCGCGGGACAGCCATGGACACGTGTCACGGGTCCGTGTCCCGGATCTCAGACATCTGTATGAGAATGGTTTCGGCAAGCAGCGCGGCCGGAACCGTTCGGCCGCGGGCCCGGGAGCACGAAGGCGGCGGACACCGATGCGGGAGGACTACCAGGCGCTGATCGACGAGGTGTCGGCCCTGCTGGGCACCCCGGCCACCCTGGAGAACCGGGACTTCGGACTGATCGCGTTCGGCGCGCACGAGAGCGACGACGCCGAACTGCTGATGGATCCGGTACGGACCCGCTCGATCATGCAGCGGCGGTCCAGCACGGCGGTGCGCGCCTGGTTCGAGGGCTTCGGGATCACCCGTGCCACCGGTCCGGTGCGAATCCCTCCGGAGCCCGCCGCAGGCGTGGTCAAGGGCCGTGTGTGCCTGCCCGTCCGGCACCACGGCGTGGTGCATGGCTACATCTGGCTGCTCGACGACGGCGCGCTCTCCCTGGCCGATCCGCGGCTGGCGGAGGCCCTCGCCACGGCGGGCCGGATCGGCTCGCTGCTGGCCGCGGAGGCCAGGGCGGGAGCCCGGCTCGGCGAGCTGCTGCACGGTTCCCTCGCCGGGAGCACTCCCGGTGCCCGTCGGAGCGCCACCGAGGAACTGGCCGAGGCCCTCGGGCCCGCGGCGGACGGGCCACTGGCACTGCTGGCGGTCTCCCCCTGGCAGGAGCACACCGCCGAGGACGCCGAGCCCGGACCGGAACCGCCGTCCGCCGGGCTGCCGCAGGTACCGGTGCGCACCGTGCTGCGCGCGGGGGCGACGAGCGGCCAGCGCGGCGCCGTCCTGGCCGCCGTGGTGCGGCTGCGCTCGGCGGCGGACACGGCGGCCGGAGCCGCCGCGCGCACCGCCGCGGACCGGCTGCTGCGGTCCCCCCGGGCCGCCGGCGGGACGGCCGGGGTCAGCGCGGTCCGGCAGGGGACGGCCGAGCTGGCGGAGGCCTGGCAGCAGGCGCTGGCCGCCGCGGCGGCCGCGCACGCGGAGGAGGGGCTGGGGCCGGTGGCGCTCTGGTCGGAGATCGGCGCGTACCGGATGCTGACCGCGCTGCCCGCCGCGTCGCGCAGCGACCCGGTGGTGGGGACGCTGCTGAAACCCGCCCACCGGGAGACGGCGCGTACCGCGGAGGTGTTCCTGGACTGCGCCGGACAGGCGGGACGCACGGCGGCCGCCCTGGGCATCCACCGTCAGACGCTGTACTACCGGCTGTCCCGGGTCGAGCAGCTCACCGGGCTCGACCTCGGCAGCGGCGGCGACCGGCTGCTCCTGCACCTGGCCCTCAAGGCAGCCCGGCTGTGAGCCAGGCGCTCAAGGCCGCCCGGCGGTGAGCGGACGGCCCGGCGTCGCGCCCGTCGGCACCGGCTGCGGCGTCCCGCGCCCCGGGAACCTGCCCCGTGCACCCCCGGCGCGCCCCGGGCTCGCGTAGGCTGGCCGCGCAGCTGGTTCGCCCCGTCCGCCAGGCGGGAGCGTCGCAAGAGGGAACCCGGTGGGATTCCGGGACTGCCCCGCAGCGGTGAGCGGGAACGACCGCCGTCATGAGCACTTGACCCCTTCCGGGGTCTGGGAAGCGACGGCCACTAGGTGTCTGCCTCCGGCAGACCTGCCCGCGAGTCCGAAGACCTGCCGCTGCCCGTGCGCGAGCGCCGCGCACGGTGATCCCGGTGACCTCGTGGGCGGGTCGGGTGAGCAGCAGCGGTCGGCCGCGGTGACCTCGCGCAGCCGTCCGCCGATTGCGCGCTCCCTTCGCGCCTCCCGTCGTCGTCCGGGTTCTACGGAGACACACTCGCGAAGGAGAGTTCCGTGACAGTCGAGTCCGCAGCAGCGGCCACCGGATCCACCGTGCACGGCTACCCGCGGCAAGGTCCGCACCGGGAGCTGAAGAAGGCGGTCGAGGGCTACTGGCAGGGTCGGGTCGGAGCCGGTGAGCTCCGGACCACCGCCGCCGCGCTGCGCCGTGCCAACTGGCGCGCCCTCGCCGACGCCGGCATCGGCGAGGTCCCGACCGGTGACTTCTCGTACTACGACCACGTGCTGGACACCAGCGTCATGGTCGGCGCGATCCCCGACCGCCACCGGGCGGCCGTCGAGGCCGACCCGCTGGACGGCTACTTCGCGATGGCGCGCGGCACCGCCGAGTCCGCCCCACTGGAGATGACCAAGTGGTTCGACACGAACTACCACTATCTCGTGCCGGAGTTGGGCCCCGACACCGTCTTCACCGCTGACTCCGCCGCTCAGGTCACCGGGCTCACCGAGGCCCTCTCCCTCGGCCACCGCGCCCGCCCCGTCCTGCTCGGCCCGCTCACCTACCTGCTGCTGGCGAAGCCCGCCCCCGGAGCCGCGGCGGACTTCGAGCCCCTGACCCTGCTGGACCGGTTGCTGCCGGTCTACGCCGAGGTACTGGCCGATCTGCGGGCAGCGGGCGCCGACTGGGTCCAGCTCGACGAACCCGCTCTGGTGCAGGACCGCTCCCCCGCCGAGTCCGGGGCCGCGGCCCGCGCCTACCGGACGCTGGGCGCGCTCACCGACCGGCCGAAACTGCTGGTCGCGTCGTACTTCGACCGCCTGGGCGAGGCCCTGCCCGTGCTGGCCAAGGCGCCGGTCGAGGGCTTGGCCCTCGACTTCACCGGTCGGGCTGCGGCCAACCTCGACGGGCTGGCGGCGGTCGGCGGAATCCCCGGCAAGCGGCTGGTCGCCGGGGTGGTCGACGGGCGGAACGTCTGGATCAACGACTTCGAGAAGTCCCTCTCGCTGCTGGGGACACTGCTCGGACTCGCGGGGCGGGTCGATGTGGCCGCCTCCTGCTCGCTGCTGCACGTCCCACAGGACGTCCGCGCGGAACGCGAGATCGACCCGCAGGTCGCGCGGTGGCTCAGCTTCGCCCGCCAGAAGTGCGACGAGATCGTCACCCTGGCCCGTGGCCTGACCAGCGGTACGGACGCGATCGCCGCCGAGTCGGCCGCGAACCGGGCCGACCTGGCGTCCCGCGCGGCATCCGCGCTGGTGCACGACACGGCGGTACGGGCCCGCACCGGCGCCGTCACCGAGGCCGACGGTCGCCGTGCGGAACCGTACGCCGAGCGGACCGCCGCCCAACGGGCCCGCCTGGGACTGCCGATGCTGCCGACCACGACCATCGGCTCCTTCCCGCAGACCACGGCCCTGCGCACCGCACGGGCCGACCTGCGGGCCGGACGCATCGACCGGGCGGCGTACGAGGAGTGCGTCGCGACCGAGATCCGTGAGGTCGTCGCCTTCCAGGAGCGGAGCGGCATCGACGTCCTCGTCCACGGTGAGCCGGAACGCAACGACATGGTGCAGTACTTCGCCGAACAACTCACCGGCTGCCTGGCCACCCGGCACGGCTGGGTCCAGTCGTACGGCACCCGCTACGTCCGCCCACCGCTGCTCGTCGGCGACATCTCCCGCCCGGAGCCGATGAGCGTCCGCTGGACCCGCTACGCCCAGTCGCTCACGGACCGCCCGGTCAAGGGCATGCTCACCGGCCCCGTCACCATGCTCGCCTGGTCGTTCGTCCGGGACGACCAGCCGCGTGAGGAGACGGCCCGACAGGTCGCTCTCGCGCTGCGCGAGGAGGTGGCCGACCTGGAGGCGGCGGGCACCTCGGTGATCCAGGTCGACGAGCCCGCGCTGCGCGAGACCCTTCCGCTGCGCCTCGCCGACCGGGCCGCGTACCTCGACTGGGCTACCGCCGCCTTCCGCCTCGCCACCAGCGGGGTGCGTCCGGATACCCAGATTCACACCCACATGTGCTACGCGGAGTTCGGAGACGTCCTCGACGCCATCGAGAAGCTCGACGCCGATGTCGTCAGCCTGGAGGCGGCCCGCTCGCACATGCAGGTCGCGCGGGAACTCGCCGCGGCCGACTACCCGCGCGAGGCGGGGCCCGGCGTCTACGACATCCACGCACCGCGGGTGCCGGACACCGCCGAGATGGCGGCCCTGCTCCGCGAAGGGCTGGCGGCGCTCCCGCCGGAGAGGCTGTGGGTGAACCCGGACTGCGGCCTCAAGACCCGCGGCTGGCCCGAGGTCCGGGCCGCCCTCGGGAACCTGGTAGCCGCTACCGCCGAGGTGCGCGCCGCGCTCCCGCCGGAACGAAGGCACTGAGCGCAGCGGTGCCTGCTGCCGCCGGGCGGCAGTAGGCACCGCGGGCGCGTGAACGCCCCGGCGGGGACGGGCGCAGGGGCGTTCACGGGGCCCCGCCGGGCACGGGCCCCGGGGTGCCGTCAGTCCGTCAGGTCGACGCCGCGAGCCGAGGTGGCGCCGATCTCCTCGGCGATCTCGGCGAGCACCGCCGCCGGCACGGTGTCGTCGACGGTGAGCGCGACGAGCGCCTCGCCGCCCTCCTCCGCACGCGAGACCTGCATCCCGGCGATGTTCACACCGGCCTCGCCGAGCATCCGGCCGACGGTCCCGACCACGCCGGGCCGGTCGGCGTAGCGCAGGAAGGCCATGTGGTCGGCGAGACCGAGGTCGATGTCGTGCTCGTTGACCGAGACGATCTTCTGGAGGTGCTTCGGACCGGCCAGGGTGCCGGAGACGGAGATCTCCTCGCCGTTGCCCAGGGTACCGCGCACGGTCACCAGGTTGCGGTGGTCCGGGGAGTCGCTGGAGGTGGTCAGCCGCACCTCCACACCCCGCTCCTGAGCGAACAGCGGAGCGTTGACGTAGGAGACCGTCTCGGCGACGACGTCCTCGAAGACCCCCTTGAGCGCGGAGAGTTCCAGCACCTTGACGTCGTGCTGGGTGATCTCGCCGTACACCTCGACGTCCAGCCGGACGGCCACCTCGCCGGAGAGCGCGGTGAAGATCCGGCCCAGGCGCTCGGCCAGGGGCAGCCCGGGGCGGACATCCTCGGCGATGACCCCGCCCTGGACGTTGACGGCGTCCGGGACGAGCTCCCCCGCCAGCGCGAGGCGCACCGAGCGGGCGACCGCGACACCGGCCTTCTCCTGGGCCTCACCGGTGGAGGCACCGAGGTGCGGGGTGGCGACGACCTGGTCGAACTCGAACAGCGGGGAGTCGGTGCAGGGCTCGCTGGCGTAGACGTCCAGGCCCGCGCCGGCCACCCGGCCCTCCTTGAGCGCGGCGGCCAGCGCCGTCTCGTCCACGATGCCGCCGCGCGCGGCGTTGACGATCCGCACCGAGGGCTTGACCTTGTGCAGGGCCTCGTCGCCGATGAGACCGAGGGTCTCCGGAGTCTTCGGCAGGTGCACGGTGATGAAGTCGGAGACTTCCAGCAGCTCGTCGAGCGTGAGCAGCTTGACGCCCATCTGCGCGGCCCGGGCGGGCTGGACGTAGGGGTCGTAGGCGACGATCCTCATGCCGAAGGCCGACATCCGCTGCGCGACGAGCACGCCGATGCGGCCCAGCCCGACCACGCCGAGGGTCTTCTCGGAGAGTTCGACCCCGGTGTACTTGCTGCGCTTCCACTCGCCCTGCCGCAGCGCGCTGCTCGCCTGCGGGATGTTCCGGGCCGAGGCGACCAGCAGGCCGCAGGCCAGCTCGGCGGCGGTGACGATGTTGGAGGTAGGCGCGTTCACGACCATGACGCCGGCCTTGGTGGCGGCCGAGACGTCGACGTTGTCCAGCCCGACACCGGCGCGGGCGACGACCTTCAGCCGGCCGGCCGCGGCGATCGCCTCGGCGTCGACCTTGGTGGCGCTGCGGATCAGAACGGCGTCCACGTCCGCGATCGCGCTCAGCAGCTCGCCGCGGTCGGCTCCGTTGCACTGCCGGATCTCGAAGTCGGGGCCGAGTGCGTCGATCGTGGCCGGGGAGAGTTCCTCGGCAATGAGTACTACGGGCTTGCTCACTTCGGTCTCAGTCCTCACTAGTCCGTTGCGAACGGCCGCGTCCCGACGGCCGAAGGCGGTGGAGGTTTGCAGCCGCGTGAAGACGCACGACGCTGTGAGCCTGTGACGCGCTTGGGTGGCCGCAGTCTATCGGCGGGGTGCCGGCATCCGACCCACTTCGCGGCAAAGGATCACTCGCACGTGAGGCACGGCGGTGGCAGGGGCGCACCCCGGGTGGCACGGGCGGGGCATCCCGTGCGGCGGTGCGTTGACGCGGGTGCCCCGGACGTCCCGGCGGCCCGCGCCCTTGCGACGGTGCACCCACGTCCCGGCGTCGGTGCACACCCGGCCGGGCCCCCGCGCAGGGGCCCGGCCGGAAACGGCCGGTTCAGACCTCTTCGTCGACCCAGCTCATGAGCTTGCGCAGCTCGCGGCCGGTGTTCTCCAGCAGGCTGTCGCTGTCCGTCTTCTTGTACTCGTTGTACTTCGGCAGGCCGGCGTTGTACTCGGCCATCCAGTTCTTCGCGAAGGTCCCGTCCTGGATCTCGCCGAGGACCTTGCGCATCTCGTCCTTGGTGCGGTCGTCGATGATCCGCGGGCCGGTGACGTAGTCGCCCCACTCCGCGGTCTCCGAGACGGACCAGCGCATCTTGTCCAGGCCACCCTCGTACATCAGGTCCACGATGAGCTTGAGCTCGTGCAGGCACTCGAAGTAGGCGATCTCCGGCTGGTAGCCGGCCTCGACGAGGGTCTCGAACCCGGCCTTCACCAGCGCGGAGGCACCGCCGCACAGGACCGCCTGCTCACCGAAGAGGTCGGTCTCGGTCTCCTCGGTGAAGGTCGTCTTGATGACGCCCGCCCGGGTGCCGCCGATGCCCTTGGCGTAGGAGAGCGCCAGGGCGAAGCCCTTGCCGGTGGCGTCCTGCTCGACGGCCGCGATGCACGGCACGCCGCGACCCTCCTCGAACTGGCGGCGGACGAGGTGGCCGGGACCCTTGGGAGCGACCATGCAGACGTCGACACCGGCCGGCGGCTGGATGAAACCGAAGCGGATGTTGAAGCCGTGGCCGAAGAACAGGGCGTCGCCGTTCTTGAGGTTCCCCTTGACGGACTCCTCGTACACCGTCGCCTGGATCGGGTCCGGGACCAGCATCATGATGACGTCGGCCTCGGCCGCGGCCTCGGCCGGGGTGACCACGCGCAGGCCCTGCTCCTCCGCCTTGGCCCGGGACTTCGAGCCCTCGTGCAGGCCCACCCGCACGTCCGCGCCGGAGTCGCGCAGCGAGAGGGCGTGGGCGTGGCCCTGGCTGCCGTAGCCGAGAACCGCCACCTTGCGGCCCTGGATGATGGAAAGGTCGGCGTCGTCGTCGTAGAAGAGCTCGGCCACTTCGAATGTCTCCTTGTTGCGGTGGGGCGTGGGTTGCGGGTCGCGGTGCGCGCCTGCGGCCGGTGCGGCAGCGGGCGCGGGGGCCGCGGGGGAACCCCTCGGGGCCACCGTATGCCGGTTGGCCCCGAGGGAACTGCCGGTCTCGCTATGCGGTCCGGTCGAGCGCGCGCAGTGAACGGTCGGTGATGGACCGCGCGCCCCTGCCGACCGCGATGGTCCCGGACTGCACCAGCTCCTTGATGCCGAAGGGTTCGAGCATCTTGAGCATGGCCTCCAGCTTGTCGCTGCTGCCGGTCGCCTCGACCGTGACGGCCTCGGGCGAGACGTCGACGGTCTTGGCGCGGAAGAGCTGGACGATCTCGACGATCTGCGAGCGGCTCTCGTTGTCGGCGCGCACCTTCACCAGGACGAGTTCGCGCTGGACGGCCGAGACCGGGTCCAGTTCGACGATCTTCAGGACGTTGACGAGTTTGTTGAGCTGCTTCGTCACCTGCTCCAGCGGCAGGTCCTCGACGTTCACCACGATGGTGATCCGGGAGATGTCGGGATGCTCGGTGGTACCGACCGCAAGGGAGTCGATGTTGAAACCCCGGCGGGAGAAGAGGGCGGTGATCCGGGCCAGGACGCCCGGCTTGTTCTCCACCAGGACGGAGAGCGTGTGCTTGGACATGTCGGGTTCTCTCTCGCTGGGCTGTCAGTCGTCGCTGTCGCCGAAGTCGGGCCGCACGCCACGGGCCGCCATGACCTCGTCGTTGGAGGTGCCGGCCGCGACCATCGGCCAGACCATCGCGTCCTCGTGGACGATGAAGTCGACGACGACCGGGCGGTCGTTGATCGCGTTCGCCTTCTCGATCACCGCGTCCAGGTCGGCCGGGTCCTCGCAGCGGATGCCGACGCAACCCATCGCCTCGGCCAGTTTCACGAAGTCGGGGACCCGGGTGCCGGCCGAGGGCTGCTTGCCGTCGGCGTCAGGACCGCTGTGCAGCACGGTGTTGGAGTAGCGCTGGTTGTAGAACAGCGTCTGCCACTGCCGGACCATGCCCAGGGCACCGTTGTTGATGATGGCGACCTTGATGTTGATGTGGTTCAGCGCCGCGGTGACCAGTTCCTGGTTGGTCATCTGGAAGCAGCCGTCGCCGTCGATCGCCCAGACCGTGCGGTCCGGCGCTCCGGCCTTGGCCCCCAGCGCGGCGGGCACGGCGTAGCCCATGGTGCCCAGGCCACCGGAGTTGAGCCAGCTGGCCGGCTGCTCGTAGCGGATGAAGTGGGCGGCCCACATCTGGTGCTGCCCGACCCCCGCGGCGTAGATCGTGTCGGCCGGGGCCAGTTGCCCGATCCGCTCGATGACCTGCTGGGGCGCCAGCGAGCCGTCGTCCGGGGTGTCGTAGCCGAGCGGGTAGGTGTCCCGCCAGCGGCTGAGCTGCTGCCACCAGTCCTGGTAGCCGTTGCGGGCGGCCTCGCCGGAGGTGCCCGCCTCGTGCTCCCCCTGGACGGCGACGATCAGGTCGGCGATGACCTCCCGGGCGTCCCCGACGATCGGCACGTCGGCGAGGCGGTTCTTGCCGATCTCGGCCGGGTCGACGTCCGCGTGGACAACCTTGGCGTGCGGCGCGAAGGAGTCCAGCTTGCCGGTCACCCGGTCGTCGAAGCGGGCTCCGAGGGCGACGATCAGATCGGACTTCTGCAGCGCGGTGACGGCGGAGACCGCACCGTGCATCCCCGGCATCCCCACGTGCTGGGGGTGGCTGTCGGGGAACGCGCCGAGCGCCATCAGGGTCGTGGTGACGGGCGCCCGGGTCAGTTCGGCGAGCACCTTCAGCTCGGCGGTGGCTCCGGACTTGAGCACGCCGCCGCCGACGTAGAGGACCGGGCGACGGGCCTCCCCGATCAGGCGGGCGGCCTCCCGGATCTGCTTGGCGTGCGGCTTGGTGACGGGCCGGTAGCCGGGCAGGTCGTGCGTCGGCGGCCAGCTGAAGGTGGTCTGCGCCTGGAGGGCGTCCTTCGCGATGTCGACGAGGACCGGTCCGGGCCGTCCGGTGGAGGCGATGTGGAAGGCCTCGGCGACCGTGCGCGGGATGTCGGCGGCGTCGGTGACGAGGAAGTTGTGCTTGGTGACCGGCATCGTGATGCCGCAGATGTCCGCCTCCTGGAAGGCGTCGGTCCCGATCGCCTTGGAGGCCACCTGGCCGGTGATCGCGACCAGCGGGACGGAGTCCATGTGGGCGTCGGCGATCGGGGTGACGAGGTTGGTCGCTCCGGGCCCGGAGGTGGCCATGCAGACGCCGACCCGACCGGTGGCCTGCGCGTAACCGGTGGCGGCGTGGCCGGCCCCCTGCTCGTGGCGCACCAGGACGTGCCGCACCCGGTCGGAGTCCATCATCGGGTCGTAGGCGGGGAGAATGGAACCGCCCGGGATGCCGAACACCGTGTCGGCGCCGACCTCCTCGAGAGAACGGATGAGGGACTGGGCACCCGTCAGGTGCTCGACGGTGACGGCTTGCGGCTGTCCGCCGGTACGGGCCCGCGGCTGCTGCGGGCGCGGGGTCCCGGAGGCCTGCTCGGTCATCGGCTTTCTCTTCTCGGCTCAGGTGAGGGTGTTGACGCTCGGGGGCGGCACTCGCGAGTGCTGACGCTTGAGGATGCTGAACGGTCTGCTGCGGCGCTCGGGTCGGGAGCGGTTTGGCTGGTTTTTAACGTAACCGGGCGTGATGTGCCGGGGTACTTGTGCAACAAAAAACCCCTCGTGCCGTGAGGCAAGCGAGGGGAGCGCGTCGCTGTGGTGCTCGGGGTGCGGGTGGCCCCGGTCAGCAGACGCGCTGTCCAAGTACGAGAATTCGGGTGCGCATGGAACAGACCTTCCTCCCGGCGGACCGGGGGTGTCAAGTGGGTGGGACGGACGTCTCACTATGTGACCGGAGTGGTGGGTGCGTCACCGGGTCCGGACCGGCCGCGCCTCCCCGGCGGACCGGCAGCGAGCCGGCGGCCACCACCGACCGGCCCTCGCGCGCCGCCGGGCCGGCCGGCGCGGCGTCCGGCACCGGGAAGCGTCCCCGGGTCAGCGCCCGTCGCAGCCGGTGCTCGTCCACCGCACCGGCGAAGACCATGCCCTGGGCGTGGGTGCAGCCCAGCGCACGGAGTATCCCGACCTGCTCGGGCAGATCCACGCCCTCGGCCACCGACGCCACCCCGAGGTCCTCGGCGATGCGCAGCATCCCCGCGGTGATCTTGCGCAACCGGGGGGACTCGGTCAGTCCCTCGACGAGCGCGCGGTCCAGGCGCAGGCAGTCCACCGGCAGCCGGCGCAGCACAGCCACCGCTCCGTAGCCGGCACCGAAGCCGTCGAGGGTGATCCGGACGCCGAGCCGGCGCAGCGCCGAGAGCCGGGCCTCCAGCTCCTCCATCGGCACCTCGGCGTCGTGGTCACTGATCTCGACCACGAGACCGCTCCCTGCGAGGCCGTGCCGGGTGAGTAGCGACTCGACCGTGTGCCCCGCCATGGAGCGGTCCACGATCCTTCGCGCGGACATCCGCACCGACACCGGGGTGGTGAACCCACAGCGGTACCTTTCGGCGGCCTGTGCGACCGCCTCCGCCAGCAGCCGCCGGCCCACCTCGGCCCCGGGACCCGGCGCGGTGCCGCGCGCACCCGAGGGGTCCCGGTGCAGGAACTCGGCGGGGGTGAAGAGCATGCCCTGCGGGGAGCGCCAGCGGGCCTGGGCCGCGACGGCCGTCACCTCCCCGCTGACCAGGTCGACGACCGGCTGGTGCAGCAGCGCGAACTCTCCGTCGTGCAGCGCGCTGCTCAGACGGCTCGCGAGCTCCGAGCGCCGCACCACGTCCGCCTGGAGCTGCGGCTCGTAGAGCTCCACCCGGCCCTTACCCGCCTGTTTCGCGCGGTACATGGCCAGGTCGGCGTTGCGCATCAGCGCCGCCGGGGATACGCCGGGCTCGGCGAAGGCCACCCCGATCGAGGCGGCGACCCGCACCTCGTTGCCGGTGCCTCCGGTGTCGACCCAGTAGGGCTCGGAGAGCTTCTGCCGCAGCCGGTCGGCGATCTCCAGCACGCGCATCTCCCGCTCCGCCCGGCCGCCGGAGCCGTCGCCGAGGATCAGGGCGGCGAACTCGTCGCCGCCCAACCGGGCGGCGGTGTCCCCGGACCTGACCGACTCCAACAGCCGCCGTCCGGCGTGCACGAGCAGTTCGTCCCCCGCCTGGTGGCCGATGGTGTCGTTGACCGCCTTGAAGCCGTCCAGGTCGATGAAGAGGACCGCCGCGTCTCGTTCCGTGCCGTCGCCGCCCCGGCGCCCGGTCAACGCCTGCCGGACGCGCTCGGTGAACAGGGCGCGGTTGGGGAGGTCGGTGAGCGGGTCGTGCGAGGCGTTGTGCTGGAGCTGGGCCTGGAGCCGGACCCGCTCGGTGACGTCCCGGCTGTTGAGGATGAGCCCGCCCTGGTAGCGGTTGACGGTGGACTCGACGTTCAACCAACGGCCGCTGCCGTGCCGGAAGCGGCACTCGACGCGCAGGGAGGCCTCCCGCTCCGGCGGCACGGCAAGGAACCGGCGCACCTCGTGCAGGAACCGCCCGCGGTCGTCCGGGTGGAGCATCGCGGAGAGTTCGGAGCCGACCAGTTCCTCGGCCCTGCGGCCGTAGACGCCCACGGCCGCGGGGCTGATGTAGCGGAGCACGCCGCCGCAGGAGGCGATCATGATCACGTCGCTCGAACCCTGCACCAGCGATCTGAAGTGGTTCTCCTTCTGGGCCAGTTCGCGGGTCAGGCGGATGTTGTCCATCAGCATGATGCCCTGCCGCACCACGAGGGCGAGCACCACCGTGCCCGAGGTCAGCAGCACCACGTGGTCCACGGCGCGGCCGGCGGCGAAGTGGTAGAGCACTCCCAGAGTGCACACCGCGGCGGCCAGGTACGGCGTCACCGCGGCCAGCGAACCCACCAGCGGTCGGCCCTCCCCGCCGTCCTCGTCGGAGCCCTCGGGGCCGCCCTCGCCGTGCGGCACCCCGGCGGCGCACGGCCGGCCCGCCCCGGTGCGCCGCGGTGCTCCCCCGGGAACGCGGGGCGGCGCGCCCCCGCCGGTGTGCGCCTGCACCCACGGCGCATAGGCGAGCAGCAGGGACGCAGCGAACCAACCCGCGTCCAGTATCTGCCCGGAGCGGTACTGCGCCTGGAACAGCGGCGAGGTGAAGAGGGCGTCGCACAGCACCGTCAGGGCGAGGGCGCCGACCGCGGTGTTGATGGCCGAGCGATGGACCGAGTGGCGCCGGAAGTGCAGCGCGAGCACCATGCTCACCAGCACGATGTCCAGCAGCGGGTAGGCGAGTTGCAGGGCCGCCCGGGCGACGGAGCCGTCCTCCCAGACGCCGGAGTGCGCCAGTGCGAGGCTCCAGGACAGGGTCAGCAGCGAACCGCCGATCAGCCAGGCGTCCAGCCCCAGGCAGACCCAGCCCGCCCGGTTCGCCGGCCGCTTGGCGAGCACCAGCAACCCGATGATCGCCGGAGGTGCGAACAGCAGGAAGCAGAAGTCGGCCAGGGAGACCATCGGCACCGGGCGCCCCAGCACCACCTCGTACCACCCCCAGACCGCGTTGCCCAGTCCGGCCATCGCGGAGGAGACCGAGAACAGCACCCAGGCGGGACGGAACCGGCCGGGATGCGTCCAGGCGTACCGCAGGCACGACCCGCCGGCCAGGAAGGCCGCGGCGCTGAGACCGAAGTCGCCCATGACGTGGGCTAATTCCGGCGACCCCCAGCCCAGGCCGGCGCCGACGGCGTATGCGAGGCAGGCAGCCACCAGCGCGAGTTGGGGAAGCACCGCGACCCGTTCGCCCTCCGGGGTGCGGCAGGTGGGCACGAGGGCGACCCCCTGGGTGCTCATCGGCCCACCCCCGGACAGGGGGGCCGATTCCGGCATCCGTCCATGGTCCGGCCGTTCGTCCGTCGGCTGCGCATTCGCCCGTCGCCCCCCTGGGTGTCCTGGTGTCTCCCCGGTCCGGACGATACACCAACTCAGTCACACAGGGACATAGCCCCTCTACACAGCGTGACCGTGAGCGGCTCCACGGGCACGGAGAGCAGTCACCCGCATCCGCAGCGTGCCCCGCGGCACCCGGCGGGCGGGGGCTCGGCCCCTCAGGGGGTTGTGGCGACGACGTGCCGCAGCGACTCCGCGGCGGCGAACCGGTGGAGTTGTTCGGCCAGCAACCTCTCCGCCCGCGGCAGGAACGCCGAACTGGCCCCTCCCACGTGCGGAGTGATCAGAATGCCCGGAGCCTGCCACAGCGGATCGTCCGCGGGCAACGGTTCCGGATCCAGGACGTCCAGCGCGGCCCGCAACCGCTGCGCGGTCAACTCGGCCAGCAGCGCCTTGCCGTCCACCACCTGGCCGCGGGCGACGTTGACCAGCAGGGCCCCGTCCTTCATGCGCCCCAGGAACTCCGCGCCGACCAGACCCCTGGTCTCCTCGGTCAGCGGGACGGCGAGCATCACCACGTCCGCCCGCGGCAGCAGTTCGGGAAGGGCCGACAGCGTCTGCACCGGGCCACGGGGCGCGGTGCGGGCGGAGCGGGCTACCCGGTCCACCGCGGCGACCTCGAAGGGCAGCAGCCGCTCCTCGATCGCGGCGCCGATGCCGCCGTAGCCGACGATCAGCACCCGCCTGTCC
The DNA here is from genome assembly GCF_000424845.1 of Streptomyces sp. TAA040. Taxonomy (NCBI): domain Bacteria; kingdom Bacillati; phylum Actinomycetota; class Actinomycetes; order Kitasatosporales; family Streptomycetaceae; genus Streptomyces; species Streptomyces sp. TAA040. Next base: position 183,055 of record NZ_AUKR01000002.1, read on the forward strand.
GCGAGCGAGGTGCGGACGGCGCTGTTCCACCGCCCCCGCTCCTGGTCCCGGACGAACTCGGGGATGCCGCGCAGCGAGGCCAGTGTGAGGGTGAGCGCCAACTCCGCGGTGGACGCGTCGTGCACCCCGGCGGCGTTGCAGAGCACCGCGCCGGTCGGCATCCCGCCGACGGCGGGCAGCATGTGCTCCACCCCGGCCGTGAGCGTCTGTACCACCCGCACCCGGCGCATCTCGGCCAGCGGCCGCACCGCGACCTGCGGACCCTTCATGTAGGGGACGGTGTAGAACACGCAGTCCGCCGGGTCGGCCGGGAAGTCCGGCTGGCCGTTCCAGAATCGGTAGTCGTAGCCCCCCGGCAGGTCCGAGAGGCGGTCGGGCGGAAGCGGAAGCCAAACGTCAGCAGCCATGCGCACAGGCTAGGGGGTCCGGCGCCGCCGCGGGAGGCGGTTGGGGACCACGGTGGCGGGCGCCGGTGCGGTGGGGGAAGCCGTCACCGCCGACGGGGTGCGGAAGGGCCCCTCGGCAACGGTTAGTTTGGGAGCCCCCGGCCGCAGCGGGGCGGCGTCGGAGACGGTCCGGCGGGCGGCAGCTCGGGCGGGGGCTGCAACGGTCCGGGGCAGGGCGATGGCGCGAGCAGCAGCGGCGCGCGGTCCGGGAGAGAGACCGGGACAGGAACCGGGAGAAGGGGTGTCCGCGAGGTGGAGCGCAGGACCGTCGGGGCCGCGGCGCTCGACGTGGGGGCGATAGGTCTCGGATGCATGCCGATGACGTGGGGGTACACCGCGTCCGAGCAGCACGGGGAGGGCTCGCTGCGCGCTCTGCACGCCGCGCTGGACCACGGGGTGTCCCTGCTCGACACCGCCGACATGTACGGGCCGTTCACCAACGAGCTGCTGCTCGGCAGGCTGCTGAGGGAACGGCGCGACGAGGTCTTCCTCTCCACCAAGGTGGGACTTCTCGTCGGCGACCAGCACCTCGTCGCCGACGGCCGCCCCGCCTACGTCAGACGCGCCTGCGACGCCTCGCTGCGCCGGTTGCAGACCGATGTGATCGACCTCTACCAACTGCACCGGGCCGACCCCGAGGTGCCCGTCGAGGAGACCTGGGGGGCGATGGCCGACCTGGTCACCGCAGGCAAGGTGCGCGCGCTGGGCGTGTGCGCGGTCGATGCCCGCGGCCGGCGGGGGCAGGCCCGGACCGCGCCGCACCGCGCCACGGTGTCCCTGCTGCGCAGGCTCCAGCAGGTCTTCCCGGTCAGCGCGGTGCAGGCGGAGCTGTCCGTCTGGTCGCCCGAGGCACTGACCGGGTTGCTGCCGTGGTGCGGGGAGCGCGGAGTGGCCCTGCTGGCGGCGATGCCGCTCGGCAGCGGCTACCTCAGCGGCACGCTCACGCCCGGCAGCGGCTTCGAGCGGGAGGATCTCCGCACCCGCCATCCGCGCTTCACCGCCGAGATGATGGCCGCGAACCAGCCCATCGTGGCCGGGCTGCGCCGGGTCGCCGCGCGGCACCGGCAGGACGCCCGGCACGGCGGGGACGGACAGCACGACGGGGACGCCCGGCACGACGGGGACGGGTGCGCCACCCCTGCCCAGGTGGCCCTGGCCTGGCTGCTGGCGCAGGGCCCGCAGGTGATCCCGGTGCCGGGGACGAAGAAGGCGCAGTGGGCGGTCGAGAACGCCGGAGCGGCCCGCCTCTCGCTCACCGCCGGGGACCTCGCCGAGATCCGCTCGCTGCCCGCCGCGCAGGGTTCGTGGGAGTGAGCACGGGCACCCGCGGGACACCCGCGTCCGCCGCAGGGCCGGGCACGGCGGCGGACGATGTGATGTGCTGCCGACACGCTCCTTCCGACGAGAGGATTCCCCGTGCGACGCTCCGGTCCGACCGCCGCGCTGGCTGCCGCCGCGCTGCTGCTCACCGCCGCCTGCTCCGGCGGCCCGGCCTCCGAGGACTCCGCCGAATCCTCCGCACCCCCGTCCTCGGCGCAGGAGACCGAGGGGGACGCCGCTCCCGGCGATCGCCCGACGAGGCAGGAGGAGGCCGCGCCCGCCGAAGGATCGGTCGAGGTCTCCGGGACGGTCGTGGAGGGGCTGGACTCCCCCTGGGGCCTGGCCGCCCTGCCCGAGGGCGACCTGCTGGTCTCCTCCCGCGACACCGGCCGGATCACCCGGGTGTCCGGCGAGGGGGGCGCGAAGACGGAACTCGGCCGGGTGAGCGGAGTGGAGCCCGGTGGCGAGGGCGGCCTGCTCGGCCTCGCCACCAACGGCGACGGGCACGTCTACGCGTACTTCACCAGCGCCTCGGACAACCGCATCGTCCGGATGCTCTACGACGAGGACAAGCCCGAGGGGCAGCAGCTCGGCGCTCCCGACGTGGTGTTCAAGGGCCTGCCGAAGAACTCCGTCCACAACGGCGGCCGAATCGCCTTCGGCCCGGACGGGATGCTGTACGCCGGTACCGGCGATGCCGGAAGCACCGGCCGGTCGCAGGACGAGGAGTCGCCTGCGGGAAAGATCCTGCGGATGCAGCCGGACGGCAGTCCGCCCGAGGACGGCAACCTCGCCGAGGACTCGGTCGTCCACTCGATGGGCCACCGCAACGTGCAGGGCCTGGCCTGGGACGGCGCCGGGCGGCTGTGGGCCTCGGAGTTCGGGCAGAACACCTGGGACGAGCTGAACCTCGTCGAACCTGGCGGCAACTACGGCTGGCCGGACGTCGAGGGCAGGGCCGGCGAGGAGGGCTTCACCGACCCGGTCGCGCAGTGGGAGCCGGCCGAGGCCTCACCGAGCGGGCTGGCCTGGGCGGAGGGCTCGCTGTGGATGGCCGGCCTCCGTGGCGAGCGGCTCTGGCGGATCCCGATGGACGGCACCGAGCCGGTCGCCGGTCCGGAGGCGTTCCTGGAGGGCGAGTACGGCCGGTTGCGGACCGTGGTCTCCGACGGGGACGACGGCCTGTGGCTGGTCACCAGCAACACCGACGGCCGCGGGGACGTGACCGAGGGTGACGACAGGATCGTGCGGTTGACCGTATCCTGAAGGGAAGGTGCGGACGCATGGCCGCCCGCGCCGCCCACCGGGAGGAGACGGCATGCTCGACATCATGGACAACCTGTTCCACCCCGGCGGCAAGTACGCCGAGGACGAGCGTCAGAGACTGGAGCACACCCGGGTCGTCGAGGGCAGCCACGGGACGGGCCGCGGCCCGATCGACCTGGAGTCCGGCTGCACCCTGATCGTCCCGCAGCCCGGCGGCGTCGACGCGGTGCTGCCGCCGAAGCCGCGGGTCGAGGAGTCGGAGACCGAGGAGGGCGAGGTCTGAGCGTCCGGACCGCCCGCCCCGACCAGGGCGGTACCCCCCGCTCCCCGGCAGGTGCCGGAAGGGAGCGGGGGGGGGACTCCTGTGACGGTGTGCTGCCCCGCCCCTCCTGCGCAGGAGGGGCGGGGCGGCACACCGCCGACGGGCGCCGTCGGCGTCAGCCCTCGACGCCGAGCTTCTCCAGGATCAGCTTCCGCACCCGGGCCGCGTCCGCCTGGCCGCGAGTGGCCTTCATGACCGCGCCCACCAGGGCTCCGGCAGCGGCCACCTTGCCGCCGCGGATCTTGTCCGCGATCGCCGGGTTCCCGGCGATCGCCTCGTCGACCGCGGTACCGAGGGCCCCCTCGTCGGAGACGACCTTCAGGCCGCGCTTCTCGACGACCTCGTCGGGTGAACCCTCACCGTCCAGCACGCCCTCGATGGTCTGCCGGGCCAGCTTGTCGTTCAGCGAGCCCTCAGCGACCAGCGTGCACACCCGGGCGACCTGCTCGGGGGTGATGGCCAGGGCTGCCGGCTCCACCCCGGTCTCGTTGGCCCGGCGGGCCAGCCCGCCCATCCACCACTTGCGGGCCTGGTCGGCCGGCGCCCCGGCCTCGATGGTGGCCACGATCAGGTCGATCGCCCCGGCGTTGAGGACCGACTGCATCTCGTGCTCGGAGATGCCCCACTCCTCACGGAGCCGGTTACGGCGCAGCCGGGGCAGCTCGGGCAGCGTGGCACGCAGCTCCGCGACCCACTCCCGGGGCGGCGCGACCGGGACGAGGTCGGGCTCGGGGAAGTAGCGGTAGTCCTCCGCCTCCTCCTTGATCCGCCCGGAGGTGGTGCTGCCGTCCTCCTCGTGGAAGTGCCGGGTCTCCTGCACGATGGTCCCGCCGCCGCCGAGAACAGCGGCGTGCCGCTGGATCTCGAACCGGGCGGCGCGTTCCACGCTCCGCAGCGAGTTGACGTTCTTGGTCTCGCTGCGCGTGCCGAACTTCTCCACGCCGTGCGGGCGCAGCGACAGGTTGACGTCGCAGCGCATCTGCCCCATTTCCATCCGCGCCTCGGAGACCCCGAGCGCCTTGATGAGTTCGCGCAGCTCCGCCACGTAGGCCTTCGCCACCTCGGGGGCCCGCTCCCCGGCACCGGTGATCGGCTTGGTGACGATCTCGATCAGCGGGATACCGGCGCGGTTGTAGTCCAGCAGCGAGTGCGAGGCGCCGTGGATGCGGCCGGTGGCGCCGCCCACGTGGGTCGACTTGCCGGTGTCCTCCTCCATGTGGGCGCGCTCGATCTCCACCCGGAAGATCTCGCCGTCCTCCAACTGGACGTCCAGGTAGCCGTCGAAGGCGATCGGTTCGTCGTACTGGGAGGTCTGGAAGTTCTTCGGCATGTCCGGGTAGAAGTAGTTCTTCCGGGCGAACCGGCACCACTCGGCGATCTCGCAGTTCAGCGCGAGGCCGATCTTGATCGCCGACTCCACCCCGGTCGCGTTGACGACGGGGAGGGAGCCGGGCAGGCCGAGGCAGGTCGGGCAGGTCTGCGAGTTGGCGTCCGCGCCGAGCGCGGTCGAGCAGCCGCAGAACATCTTGGTCGCGGTGCCGAGTTCGACGTGGACCTCCAGCCCCATGACGGGGTCCCAGGAGGCGAGCGCGTCCTCGTACGACACCAGGTCGATCACAGTCACGGAAATGTGCCTTTCGAATCGTCCGCGTCAGTCGTCCGCGAGGACGTCGTCGTCGGCCATCCGGCGCAGCTCGCGCACCAGGAGCGCGATGCTGGTGGCGATGGCGGCGGCGGAGACGACGGCGTCGACGAGTTGGAGCCGGTCGCGGTCGAAGCGGGCCTGCTTGATCTGCTTGGCCACGCTGACCGCGCCGAACAGCGAGGTGCCGATGGACAGGTAGGTGCCGGGCCGGGACTTCCTCTTGACGGCCTTGGCCTTGCCGAGCTTGCTCACAGTGACGGTGCCTCCTCAAGCAGCGGATGTCCCCACCGTGCCTGGAACGCGGTCTCCACGGCCGCCCCGACACGGTAGAGGCGATCATCGGCCATGGTCGGCGCGATGATCTGGAGCCCCACCGGAAGCCCGTCCTCCGGTGCCAGACCGCAGGGCAGCGACATGGCCGAGTTGCCGGCCAGGTTGGACGGGATGGTGCACAGGTCCGCGAGGTACATCGCGACCGGGTCGTCCGCCCGCTCCCCGATCGGGAACGCGGTGGTCGGGGTGGTCGGCGACACCAGGACGTCCACCGACTCGAACGCCTCGGCGAAGTCCCGGCTGATCAGGGTGCGGATCTTCTGCGCCGAACCGTAGTAGGCGTCGTAGTAGCCGGAGCTGAGCGCGTAGGTGCCCAGCATGATGCGCCGCTTGACCTCGTCGCCGAAGCCGGCCTCCCTGGTGTGGGCGGTGACCTCCTCGGCGGACCGGGTGCCGTCGTCGCCCACCCGCAGGCCGTAGCGCATCGCGTCGAAGCGGGCCAGGTTGGAGGAGCACTCGCTCGGCGCGATCAGGTAGTACGCGGCGAGCGCCTTGTCGAACGACGGGCAGGAGATCTCGACGATCTCGGCGCCGAGCTCGCGCAGCAGCTCCACCGACTCGCTGAACCTCTGCATCACCCCCGCCTGGTAGCCCTCGCCGGCGAACTCCTTCACCACGCCGATCCGCATGCCGCGGACCTCGCCGCTCCTGGCGGCTTCGACCACCGAGGGCACCGGGGCGTCGATGGAGGTCGAGTCCATCGGGTCGTGCCCGCCGATGACCTCGTGCAGCAGGGCGGCGTCCAGGACCGTGCGGGCGCAGGGGCCGCCCTGGTCGAGCGAGGACGAGAAGGCCACCATGCCGTACCGGGAGACCCCGCCGTAGGTCGGCTTGACGCCTACGGTGCCGGTGACGGCGGCGGGCTGACGGATGGAGCCGCCGGTGTCCGTCCCGATGGCCAGCGGCGCCTGGAACGAGGCGAGGGCGGCGGCCGAACCACCGCCCGAGCCGCCCGGGATCCGGGTGAGGTCCCAGGGGTTGCCGGTCGGGCCGTACGCACTGTTCTCGGTGGAGGAGCCCATCGCGAACTCGTCCATGTTCGTCTTGCCCAGGATCACCACGTCAGCGTCCCTGAGACGCTTGGTGACCGTGGCGTCGTAGGGCGGCAGCCAGCCTTCGAGGATCTTCGAGCCGACGGTGGTGGGCACGCCCTCGGTGGTGAAGATGTCCTTGAGCGCCAGCGGGACGCCGGCCAGGGGGCCGAGCCGTTCACCGCGGGCCCGCTTGGCGTCCACCTCGCGCGCCGTGGCGAGCGCGCCCTCCCGGTCGAGGTGAAGGAAGGCGTGCACCTTCTCGTCGACCGCCCCGGCACGGGCCAGGTGCGCCTCGGTCACCTCGACCGCGGTCACCTCGCCGGAAGCGATCATCTCCGCCGTCTGCGCGGCGGTCAGTTTGATCAGATCAGCCATGTCGGTCACTCCTCACCCAGGATCTGCGGCACCTTGAAGCGCTGCTGCTCACTCGCCGGGGCTCCGGAGAGCGCCTGCTGCGGCGTCAGGCTCGGACGGACCTCGTCCGGGCGCATGATGTTGGTCAGCGGCAGCGGGTGGGAGGTGGGAGGTACATCCTCGGAGGCGACATCGGAGACGGCGGCGACCGCTCCGATGATGTCGTCGAGCTGTCCGGCGAAGTGTTCGAGCTCTTCGTCCTTCAGCTCCAGGCGCGCCAGCCGAGCGAGGTGGGCGACCTCCTCGCGCGTGATGCCAGGCATGCAGCGATCCTTAGGGTTCATGGCTGATGGTTCAGGGGTGTTCCGGGCTAACGCACCAATCCTATGGCGCACGGGCCGCGGCTCGCGCACGCCTTCCGGTCGGCGCCCCGGCCGGGCGGTCCGCGCCACCACCGGTGCCCGCGTGCGCTCGCGACCCACAGCGTGCCCCGGCGGCCTTCCCGGCGGCCGGACGGTCGTGCGGCACATCCGGCAGGCTCCTGCACCGGCTGCTCCCGGGGCCTCCTGCGCCGGCTGTCCCCGGCTCTACTGCACCGGCTGTCCCGAGGTCTCGTCGCGCGGCCGTCCCGCGGGCGGCGCCGACTGCTCCGGGACGCCCGCCGGCAGCGCGGGCTGCCGGCTCCCGGCGGAGCAGCCGCGCGCCCTGAGCCATGCGGTCGCCTCGGCGGGCGGCATGGCGGCGGCCACGAGCCAGCCCTGGACGGCGTCGCAGCCCAGGTCCCGCAGCCGTTCCCACGTCTCGTCGTCCTCCACGCCCTCCGCGACGACCAGCAGGCCCAGGGAGTGCGCCAGGTCGACGGTGCAGCGCACGATCTCGGCGTCCTGCACGTCGACGGCCAGCCGCGCCACGAAGGAGCGGTCGATCTTCAACTCGCTGACCGGCAGCCGCCGGAGGTGCACCAGCGAGGAGTAGCCGGTGCCGAAGTCGTCCAGCGACATCCTCACGCCGTGCCCGGTCAGCCCGGCCAGGGTGACGGCCGCCTGCTGCGGGTCCTCCAGCAGCACGTGCTCGGTGATCTCCAGTTGCAGGGCGGAGGGCGGCACACCGTGCCGGGCGAGCCGCGCGGCGACCGCGCCGGCGAACCCGGGGCTGTGCACGTCGCGCGGGGAGACGTTGACGGCCACCGGGACGACCAGCCCCGCCGCCCGCCAGGCGGCAACCTGCTGGAGCGCCTCCTCCAGCACGTACTCGGTCAGCCGGGGCATCAGGCCGGAGGTCTCGGCGATCGCGATGAACTCGTCGGGCGGCACCCGTCCGCGTTCGGGGTGGACCCAGCGGACGAGGGCCTCCAGCCCGGCCACCTCCCCGTTGAAACGCACCTTGGGCTGGTAGTGCAGCGCGACGTCCCCGGCCTCCAGCGCACGCCGCAGGTCGCCCAGCAGCCCCAGCCGGTCGGGGGTGTTGCCGTCCCGGGTGGCATCGTAGACCTCCACCCCGCTGCGGTCGCGCTTCGCGTCGTACATCGCCACGTCGGCCCTGCGGAGCAGGCCCTCGGCCTCCTGGGCGTGCTCGGGGAAGACGGCGAGTCCGGCGCTCGCCTCCAGCACCAGCGTCAGCCCGTCCAGGTCCAGCGGCGAGCCCAGGGCGGAGACGAGTTCACGGGCGGAACGCTTGGCGCTGGTGATGGAGTCGGTCCGGGGCAGCAGGACGGCGAACTCGTCCCCGCCGAGGCGCGCGGCCTCGGCTCCGCGCGGCAGCGCCGCCCGGAGCCGGTCGGCGATCTGGAGCAGCAGCCGGTCACCGGCGAGGTGCCCGAGGGTGTCGTTGACGGAACGGAAGCGGTCCAGGTCGATGAGGACCAGGGCCGCCCGGCCGCCCTGCCGGTCGGCGTCCTCCAGCGCGGCCCAGCTGCGTTCCATCAGCCAGAGCCGGTTGGGCAGGCCGGTGAGCGGGTCGCGCAACTGCTCCTCGGCACGGGCGCGGGCGATCCACAGGGTGGAGTCGAGCGCCATCAGCGGGACCGCGAAGAGCGGCAGCACCACGGGGAAGTGCGCGGCGACGACGATGATCAGCGGCGATATGCCGAGCAGCGCGACGCAGACCAGGCCGTGCCGCAGCAGTGCGGTGCGGGTGACGGTGGGCAGACCGCCGCGCGGGGTGAGGCAGTACCAGAGCAGCAGCCGGGTGACGAGGAGGTAGGTCAGGGCGGCGACGAGGACCTCGGGCACGGCGGACCAACGCCACTCCACGGGCACCCAGGGGCTCTCCACGGAGGGGTGGGTGCCGAAGGCGGCCATGGTCAGGGCGGAGGCACCGATACCGAGGATGTCGACGGCCCCGTGCATCAGAGCCTGCCGCCAGCGGCGGTGCCGGGCGGCTCCGACGAGGGCGACGACGGCGAGGCTGACGAGGGTGGCCGGAACCCACCCGTACAGGAGCAGGATGGCGAGAGTGAGCGCCGCGCCCGATCCGGTGCCGCCCCACCAGCGGTCGCGTCCCAGCGCGACGAGGTGGCCGACGACGATGCCGGTGAGCACGGCGAGCGCCCACCCGGCGGTGCCTCCGGGGAATAAGGCGTCGCCGCCGCCGAGCACCCGGTGGACGCCGAGGGCCAGCACGACCGCGGAGGCGGCGACCACGAGCACGGCGAGGCCGGGGAACCGCGCCGCGGCGAGCCGCTGGGCGCGGGACACCGGTTCGGCGGCGTCGCCCGCGCCGGAGCGGCCGGGGGCCCGGGCGGTCCCGTTCGCCCTGCGCCCGTGTGGTGTCTGCTGCATGCGCGTCCCTCTCACGGCCGTCGAGTGCCCACGCCACGGCAGGCGCACGGTCCCCACAGTAGGCGGCCGTGGGCCAGGAGGGCAGCGAACGGGCGGGGTTGCCCGGCCGCGGCCCCGCGGCGGAGGCGGGCGGCCCCGCCCTGCCCCGGCTGCGGGCCGGCTCCTCACCCGGGTCGGCATCGGCCCGGGAGGGCTCTTCAGGGGACCGGGGCGGCGGCCCTGCGCACCTGGGCGCCTGCGCGGCTCACTGCTCCTGCTCCTCGGGGTTCACCGCTGCCGCGACGGCAGCCTCGGGCCCCTCCGCCAGCAGAACGGCGAATCCCGCCTCGTCGAGAATCGGCACTTTCAGTTGAACTGCCTTGTCGTACTTAGACCCTGGATTCTCCCCCACGATGACGAATCCAGTCTTCTTCGAAACTGATCCGGTCACTTTCGCGCCGAGATTCTGCAATGCCACCTTCGCCGCGTCACGCGTATGGGAATCGAGAGTTCCGGTTACTACCGCGGTGACGCCGTCCAACGCACGGGGCCCGGTGTCCTCTCCGCCCTCCTCCTCCATCCGCACTCCGGCGGCCCGCCAGCGCTCCACGATTTCCCGGTGCCAGGGTTCCGCGAACCAGTCCTTGAGCGAGGCCGCGATGGTCGGACCGACGCCCTCGGTGTCGGCGAGCTCCGCTTCGCCCGCCGCCGCGATCCGGTCCAGGGAGCGGAACTCCCGGGCGAGCGCCTCGGCCGCCACCGGGCCCACGTGCCGGATCGAGAGTCCGGTGAGCACCCGGGCCAGAGGGCGCTCCTTGGCCGCGCGGATGTTCTCCAGCATCGCCAGGGTGTTCTTGCGCGGCTCGTCCTGCTGGTTGGCGAACAGGGTGACGACCTTCTCCTCGCCCGTCTTCGGGTCGCGCTTCGGCAGCCCGGAGTCCGGATCGAGTACGTGCGACCTGATCGGCAGCAGCTCCTCGACCGTGAGGTCGAACAGGCCGCCCTCGTCCCGCAGCGGCGGCTCGACGGGCTCCAGCGGCTGGGTGAGCGCGGTGGCCACGACGTAGCCGAAGTGCTCGATGTCCAGGCTCTTGCGGCCGGCGAGGTAGAACAGCCGCTCCCGCAACTGCGCAGGGCAGGAGCGGGCGTTCGGGCAGCGCAGATCGATGTCCCCCTCCTTGGAGGGCCCCAGCGCGCTCCCGCAGTCGGGGCACTCCGCGGGCATCACGAACGCGCGTTCGCTGCCGTCCCGCAGGTCCGCCACCGGCCCGAGGATCTCCGGGATGACGTCACCGGCCTTGCGGATCACCACGGTGTCCCCGATGAGCACGCCCTTGGTCTTCACCACCTCCTGGTTGTGGAGGGTGGCGAACTCCACCTCCGAACCGGCCACGGTGACCGGCGCGACCACCGCGTACGGCGTCACCCGGCCCGTCCGGCCGACTCCGACCCGGATGTCGAGCAGTTCGGTGTTGACCTCCTCGGGCGGGAACTTCCAGGCGATCGCCCAGCGCGGGGCCCGCGAGGTGGAGCCCAGCCGGCCCTGGAGCGGGATCTCGTCGAGCTTGACGACCGCGCCGTCGATCTCCTGCTCCAGGGCGTGCCGGCGTTCGGCGGAGTCCGCGATGAACCGCCGCACGCCCTCCAGCGAATCGACCACCCGGTTGTGGTCGGAGGTGGGCAGCCCCCAGCTCCTGAGCAGGTCGTAGGCGTGCGAGAGGCGTTCGAGCGAGGCGCCCTCCAGCGCGCCGACGCCGTGCACCAGCATCCGCAGCGACCGCCCGGCGGTGACTCTGGGGTCCTTCTGGCGCAGCGAACCGGCGGCGGCGTTGCGCGGGTTGGCGAACGGCGCCCTGCCCTCCTCGACCAGCCCGGCGTTCAGCTCCTGGAAGCGCGCCATCGGGAGGAAGACCTCGCCCCTGACCTCGACCAGCTCCGGCAGGTCGTCGCCGGTCAGCCGCTCGGGCACGCCGTCGAGGGTGCGGACGTTGGGGGTGATGTCCTCGCCGGTGCGGCCGTCCCCGCGGGTGGCGGCCCGGGTGAGCCGGCCGTGCTCGTAGGTGAGGTTGACCGCCAGACCGTCGATCTTGTGCTCGCACAGGAAGTGGTGCGGCAGGCCCTCCAGTTCCCTGGCGACTCGCTCCGCCCAGGCGTCCAGCTCGGCATCGTCGAAGGCGTTGTCGAGCGAGAGCATCCGCTCGCGGTGCGCCACCTCGGTGAACTCGGTCTCGTACTGACCCGCGACCTTCTGGGTGGGCGAGTCGGGGGTGCGCAGCGCCGGATACCGGTCCTCCAGCTCCTGCAGGGCGCGCAGCAGCCGGTCGAACTCGGCGTCACTGACGACCGGGGCGTCGCGCACGTAGTAGCGGAAGCGGTGCTCCTCGATCTGCTCGGCGAGACGCGCGTGCTCCTCGCGCGCCCCGGCGGGCGCACCTGCGTGCTGTTCGGCAGCCACCGTCGTTCCTCTCGTCACTCTGGGTTGTCCGCGAGCGATCTCGCCGCCCGGACACACTGTGCGAGCGCCTCCCGGGCGTACTCCGGCGCGGCCCCGGCGAGCCCGCAGGCCGGCGTGACCACCACGGACTCCGCGAGGAGCTCAGGTGACAGCCCCAGCCTGCGCCACAGCGTCCTGACCCCCATGACGCTACCGCCCGGGTCCGACAATCCTCCGGAGGACGGCTCGACACCAGGGACGACGCCCGCGAAGAGCGCGGTGCCGCCTTCCACCGCCTCTCCGAGCGCCTCGTCGTCACGCTCGGTCAGCAGCGCCGCATCGAAGGAGACGGCGGCGGCCCCGGCCCGGCGCAGCAGCCCGAACGGCACGTCGGGGGCGCAGGAGTGCACCACCACCTCGCTCCCGACCGCCGCGGCGACCAGGGCGCGCAGCCCGTCCTCCACGGCTACCCGGTCCACCGCCCGGTGGGTGCGGTAGCCACTGGCCGTGGGCACCCGACCGGTGAGGACCGACGTCAGCGAGGGCTCGTCCAGTTGCAGCACCGGACGCGCCTCGGGGAGGCGCCGCCGCACCTCGGCCAGGTGCCCGCGCACCCCCTCGGCGAGTGAGGCGATCAGGTCCCGGCAGGCACCCGGGTCCCCCAGCATCGCCTCGCCGCCGCGCCGCTCCAGCGCGGCGGCGAGGGTCCAGGGGCCGACGACCGAGACCTTCACCGCGCCGTGGTGGCCGTACCCGAACTCCTCGAAGGCGTCCAGGTCCTCGCGCAGCCAGGCCCGGGAGCGGCGGGTGTCCCGGCCCGGCCGGTCGGCGATCCGCCAGCCGCTGGGCTGGAGGTGGGTGTACAGCTCCACCAGCATCCCGGCGGTGCGGCCGATCATGTCCGCTCCGGGCCCGCGGGCGGGCAGCTCCGGCAGGAACGGCAGCGCCTCCAGCGAGCCGACGACGGTGCGCGCGGCCTCCCGCGCGTCACCGCCCGGCATCGATCCGATGCCGCTCGCGGCGGCCCTGCCCCAACTGAACCTCGTCGTGTCACTCACCCCCGCAGCCTACGAGTCCGCAGGCAGCCCCCGGACCGCTACCGGCCCCGGCCGCCGGGACGGATCCGCAGATCGCTGACCTCGGTGCCGCGGGGCATGTCGAGCGCGGTCAGCACCGTCCGGGCGACGGCCTCGGCGGGGACCCACTGCTGCGGGTCGTAGGAGCGGCCCTCCTGCTGGTGGACCTTGAGCTGCATCGGGGTCGCGGTACGCCCCGGGTAGACGCTGGTCACCCGGACGCCGTGCTCCGCCTCCTCAGCGCGCAGCGAGTCGGCGAGCGCCTTGAGCCCGTGCTTGCTCGCCGCGTACGCGCTCCACCGGGGTGCGGCGCTGAGTCCGGCACCGGAGTTGACGAAGACGATCTGCCCGCGCCCCTGGCGCAGTTGCGGCAGCAGCAGCCGGGTCAGCTCGGCGGGGGCCACCAGGTTGGCCGCCAGGGTGGCCTGCCAGGTCTTCGCGGTCAGCTCGCCGACGGCCCCCAGCTCGACGATGCCCGCGACGTGCAGCAGCGAGTCCAGCTCCCCGGGCAGGGCCTGGTGACCCAGCGCCCAGGAGAGCCGCTCCGGCTCGGCCAGGTCGCCCACGACCGTGCGGACGGTGCCACCCGCGGAGCCGAACCGCTCCGCGAGCTGCCGCGCCCGTCCGGCGTCCCGCGCGACCAGCCACGCCTCGTCGCCGCGGGCCAGCAGTGCTTCGGTGAGCGCTTCGCCGATGCCCGAGCCGGCACCGGTGATCAGATGAGTAGCCATCCGGGCATCATCGCCGCAACCGCCGTTCCGCTCCAACCCGCGCGGCCTCGGGCCGCGGCGGTCGTCCCGGGCCGAGCACCGCGGCGCGCCGGGGCCCCTACCCGATCCGCGTAGCCACACCGCGCAACTTTCCGGCTCTGCTGGGTAAGCTTCCCCAGCAGAGCATTCCGGACAATTATTACGAAAGTAGCGGTCACGGCACATGGCCAGAAGTGCATCGTTCAGTTCCCGGGACATCGGCATAGACCTCGGCACCGCGAACACCCTGGTGTACGCCCGGGGGCGCGGCGTGGTGCTCAACGAACCCTCGGTGGTGGCGGTCGACGCCCGGTCCGGCCGGGTGCTGGCGGTCGGCCGCGAGGCCAAGGACGCGGTGGGCCGGACCCCCGGCTCGATCACGGCTCTCCGTCCGCTGCGGGACGGCGTCATCTCGGACTTCGACGCGGCCGAGGGCATGGTGCGGCAGTTCATGCGCCGCGCCACCCGCGGACGCCGGCGCGCGCCCCGGGTGATCGTCTGCGTGCCCAGCGGCGTGACGGACGTCGAGCGCCGGGCCGTCCTCCAGACGGCGGCCCGCGCCGGCGCCCGGTCGGTCCACCTGATCGACGAGCCGATGGCGGCGGCGCTGGGGGCGGGCCTGCCCGTGCACGAGGCGCGCGGCTCGATGGTGGTCGACATCGGCGGCGGCTCCACCGAGATCGCCGTGATCTCGCTGGGCGGCGTGGTGACGTCCCGTTCGGTGCGGGTGGCCGGTGACGCCCTGGACGCGGTGATCGCCACCCATGTCGAGAAGGAGCACTCCCTCGCGATCGGCGAACGCACGGCGGAGGGGATCAAGACCTCGCTCGGCCGCGCCGACACCCTCGCGGTGCGCGGCCGGGACAAGGTCACCTCGATGCCTGAGTACGTCGAACTGGCCACCGCGGGCGTACTGGAGGCGCTGGAGCACCCGGTGCGGGAGATCGTGGCAGCGGTGACGGCGACCTTCGACGCCTGTCCGCCGGAACTCTACGCGGACATCATGGAGCGCGGCATCGTCCTCACCGGCGGCGGGGCACTGCTGCACGGCCTGGACGACCGGCTGGTGAGGGAGACAGGGATGCCCGTCATCGTCGCGGACGACCCGCTGGGCTGCGTGGCGCTGGGCACCGGGCTGTGCCTGGAGGATTTCGAGCGGCTCCACACCTCGTTCAGCAGCACGTTCGTCGCCTGACCCGCCGCTCCCCGTGGCCGCGCGCGCCGGCCCCGGCCGGGACGCGCGGCCACGCCCGATGCGGAGCCCGGCCGGTGGGGAACCCGGCCGGTGCGGAGGTCACTTGGCGCAGGAGGACCGCCGACTGCCCGCCCGGCCCTGGTCGGCCACCCGGTCCAGCACCTGCCCGGCGACCGGGTCGCCCGCGCACGGGTCGGCGAGCAGCCCCACCAGGCCCAGCATGGTCCGCACCTGGAGCTCCGCCTGGACCTCCACCGGCACCCAGCGGGGCCGACCGGCCGGGTCCGCGGCGGCTCCGGGCACCGGTTCCGCCCCCGCTGCCGAGGTCGCGGCGGCGGCCGCACCGACGGGGACGGCCTCCCCGGTGTCGGCGTCGGGGACGAAGGCCTCTGCGGTGAAGGCGTCGCTCCACTCCGCCACCAACTGCCGCAGGACGGCCAGCAACCGGTCGGCCTTCCCGGCCGGGGCCGTCGCGAGCGAGCGGGCCAGCATCGCCGCGGCACGGAGGGGGATGCGCTGGGCGGAGATCCGCAGCGAGGCGGCGTTGCCCACCGTGGCCCCCGCGTCCGGCGTCTCCAGCCACTCGCGGGCGATGACGGCGCAGGCCTCCGTCGTGGACACCGCGGCCGCGGCCAGCGGGCCGAGCGGGGTGGGCAGCAGCGGTATCGCCTCGTCCAGCAGCGCGCCCACGCGCTCGCCCCTCCGCCGCAGCAACCGGACGACCTCCTCCCGGGCCCCGTCCGGGTCGGCCGACGGACGGCTGTCCTCCACCGACTCGTCCACCCACTGCGGCGCCTCCAGCACCACGGTCAGGGTGCCGTGCCGCGCCGCAGGATAGAACCACGTGGATCGCGCGGAGAGGTCGTAGGCGGAGACCGCCGGCGCGGACATCACGAAGGTGCCCGCCCGCGGTGAGGGCAGGTGGAACGCGTCGAACGGAGCCGAGTCGCAGGGCAGGCCCAAGGACGCAGCCGTCTCGCCCAGCACCTCCGCCGCGCCCGGGAACGGGCGACTGAGCTGCATGAAGACGCCGCCCAGGTCGGCGGCGTGCAGCGAGAACTGCACGGCGGGGCGGAGCCGGTCGAGCACGTCCAGCAGCACCCGCGTCTCCGGCAGCGGCTCCTCCCCCGGGTCCGCCGGCAGCCACTCGGGCTGCTGCTCGGGGGACGGCCGGAACATGTCGCGGAAGTAGCGGGGCAGCGTGTGCGGCCCGGCGAGCCAGGGTTCGTTGAGGCGGGCGCCGTCCGGGTCGAGGCAGAGCAGGAAGTTCCAGGTGTCCGCGATGTTCTCCACCGGCAGCCGCTCCGCCATGCGCAGCACGGCGAGGTGGCCGATCGGCTCGTTGGCGTGCGGTCCGGCGACGGCGAGGATCTGCCGGGGGCCGTGGCCGACCGAGAGGAGCCACATCGGCCGTCCGGCCCGCGAGGTGCCGACCCTGCTCAACCGGAAACGTGCCGGGTCCCGGTGCTCGAACTCCTGTGCCGCTTTGACGACGTCGTCCACCGTCGCATACGAATCGATGGCGATCGCCGTCCTTCCGGCTGCTCCAAGCCGTTGAGTTGTCAAGGGAGTTGAGGAAGCCCGGCTATTCCGGCGATTCCCTCGGGGGCATATTCGCCACCTCCGACGTGCCGCATTCCCTCCCGGGCAGGAGACCGTACCGCTACGGCACCCGCGGGACACCTTCCCGTCGAGGACGGATATCCCCGGGGTCCTGGGAGAATTAAAGGCCACCGGCGCCCGATGCATAAGGGCTTCGAGGTGGAAAGTTGCCCCGCGCTGTCGCGCCCCCACGCCGGACCGGTCGGCGACGGGCACGACGCCGACCCGCGACCCCGGCCCCCGGCCCCGTGGGCCGTATCACCGCAGACCATCCGGACGGCGGTGATAGGAACCGTGCGTCGCGGGTACTGCGGAAGGCGGACGCCCCCGGCGGCGGCCCGCCGCCCCGCCTCCCGGCAGCAGGCCGGGGAGGCGGGCGACACGACGGAACAAGTCGTACGCTGGGTGGCGAGAAGGACAGCAACCGGACAGCGAAAGTGGTCAACGGATGTACGCCGTGAAGAGCACACTCCCGGAGCAGGATCTCAAGGTCGTGGGCGAGGCGCTGCAAGGCGCCCTGGTCGACCTCGTCGACCTGTCCCTGGTCGCCAAGCAGATCCACTGGACGGTCATCGGATCCCGCTTCCGGACGGTCCACCTCCAGTTGGACGATGTCGTCGACACCGCCCGGCAGTACTCGGACACCGTCGCCGAGCGCGCCTCGGCACTCGGACTGCCGCCGGACGGCCGAGCCGCGACCGTCGGCCAGGACAGCGGGATCGCGACGACCCCCGAGGGCTGGCAGAAGGACGCGGACGCGGTCGAGACGATGGTCGCCGCACTGAGCGCCGTCGTGGCCCGGATGCGCGAGCGGATGCAGGCCACCGGCAAGGCCGACCCCGTCACCGAGGACATCTTCATCTCCATCACCGGAGACCTGGAGAAGCACCACTGGATGTTCCAGGCCGAGAACGGCAAGTGAGGCAGGCGGGCCGGCGCCGATGGCGCCGACCCCCCTCCGCCCGGGCCGGGCGAGCCGGGCCGCGCGCCCCGCTCCCCCGTGGTGGACTGCCGGTATGGACTCCCCCGTTCTCCACCTTCTCGGGTGCGCCACCCCGCCCGTGCAGTACGTGCACCGGCCGATCCGCGCGGCCCGGGCGCGCGGGTGGGACGTGTGCCTCGGGCTCACCCCCACCGCACGCGACTGGCTGGACGACCGGCTGCCCGATCTCGCGCATCTGACCGGCCACCCGGTGCGCAGCCACTATCGCAAGCCCGGTGAGGCCGACGACTGGCCCCGGCCGGACGTGCTCGCCGTCGCTCCGGCCTCGTTGAACACCGTCAACACCTGGGCCCTCGGCCTGACACCGAACTACGTCGCCGGCGCCGCCGCGGAGGCGACGGGCAAGCGCCTGCCGCTGGTCGCGATGCCCTGCGTCAACAACACCTTCGCCACGCACCCGCAGTTCGACCGTTCGCTCGCCACCCTGCGGGAGGCCGGGGTACGGGTCCTGTACGGAGAGCCGGACGGCTTCGTGCCGGAACCGCCCGGGCAGGCCCTCCCGGAGGCCTACCCGTGGAACCTGCTGCTCGACGCCGTCGAGGCGGTCCGGCGGGGCTGAGCCGGGCGAACGGCACGACCGGGGGTGCGGGAGCGGGCCGGGTGCCGCACCCTGGGCCCATGAGCGCACCGATCATCGTCCACCCGCCCTCGCCCTCCGGCGGGCGCCGGGTGACCACACGCGACGGCACCATACTCGGCCTGGCCAACGGCCCGGCCGACCTGACGGAGTTCCTGCGCCGGGCCGGACTGGGCCAGCACGACGTGGCCCTGGACGATCCCGCCCTCGTCGAGTGGCGCGGCGGCGGCCCGGAGCGGTGGGACTGACCCGCCGACCGCCCGGGAACCACACAGCGGAGGCCGCGCAGGTCCCCGGGCGACACGCAGCGAACGGGTGACGGCCCGGGAGCCGGTCCACCGCTCGGTCACAGTACCGTCACAGCGTCCCTGAGTGCTCCTCCCCTTTCCGACGCCCGGAACTACCGTCGTCCCACGTGTTTCGAGCGAGGGGGACGCATGACCCGGACGAACCCATACCAACCCGAACCACCCGGCCCTCCGCAGCCCGGGACATCGGGGCCGAGATGGGCCCGCAAACGGTTCGTCCTGCCCGCCCTGGGTGTCGCCTTCCTGCTCGGCACCGGCATCGGATCGGCGGATGCCGGGTCGACCGACGTGGCCGTGCCGCAGCCGCACCCCACGGCCACGGCCACGGTCACCGCGACGGCCACGGAGACCGCCGAGCCGGAGCCGGCGGCCACCGTCACCGTCCGGGAGACGGTGCGGGAGACGGTGACCGCGGAGCCCGCCGCCGGCCCCGCGGAGGGCAGCTCGGGAGGCGGCGGCGACGGTGGCGGCTCGGCCTACTACGCCAACTGCGACGCGGCGAAGGCCGCCGGTGCAGCCCCGGTGCGGAGCGGCGACGCCGGGTACGGCAGGCACCTCGACCGGGACGGGGACGGCATCGGCTGCGAATGGAGTTGAGCGGTCGGCCGCGTCAGGAGGCGCGCTTGCGCGGGGCCGCCTTCTTCCCTGCACTCCGGTCGGTGGAAGAGCCCTTGCCCGCGTCCGCCGCCCGCGTCGTCCGTTCGGCGGAGGCGGCGCGCTTCGAAGGCTGAGCGCCCTCGCCGCGCGCGGTCTTCGCGCCGGAACGGGACGCGGCGGCCGTACCGGCCGCCTTGCGACCGCCTCCTCCGCCCACCGCCGTCTTCGCGGCCGCGCCCCCTCCGGACTTCCCGGCGGTCTTCGTGGCGGCGGTCTTCGTGGCGGCCTTCTTCCTGCCCGCCTTCGTCGCCGAACCGCTCCCCTTCTTCGCCCCGCCCGTCTTCGCCGCACCGCCGCCCGTCCCGGAACCACTCCCCTTCGCCGCGCCGCCGTCCTCACCGGAGTCCGCCGTCTTCCCGCCCTTGCGGGCCCCGGAGCCGATGGCCGTCACAGTGGCGGCGTCCCCGTCACGGCCCTCCCGGGCCGCGGCGACGCTGCTCTCCAGCGCCGACATCAGGTCGAGCACCTTGCCGCCGGTGGGCCGCTCGGTCACGCCCGCCGGCTCCCGCCCCTGCAGCTTCGCGGCGACCAGTTCCTCGACGGCCTCGCGGTACTCGTCGTGCAGTTCGCTCCAGTCGAGGTCGCCCAGCGAGTCCATCAGCGTCTCCGCCATGGCCAGTTCGGCGTCCCGCACGGTCACGTCCGAGGACGGTGCGAGGGTGCCGGCGGAGCGGACCTCGTCGGGCCAGAGCATCGAGTGCAGCACCAGCGTGTCGTCGATGACCCTCAGCAGTCCGAGCGACTCCCGGCCGCGCAGGGCGAACTTGGCCATGGCTGCCTTTCCCGTGCGGGCCAGCGCCTCGCGCAGCAGGACGTAAGGCTTGGCGGCGGACGCCGTGTCCGTCCCCAGGTAGTAGGCGCGGTCCAGCTGGATCGGGTCGATGTCCTCGGCCGGCAGGAAGCTGAGGATCTCGATGGTCCGGGCGGTGGGCAGCGGGAGCGAGGCGAAGTCCTCGTCGGTCAGGACCGCGGTGTCGCCGTCGGCGTCGGTGAAGCCCTTCCCGATCTCCTCCGAGGGGACCTCGACCTCCTCGATCTCGCACACCTTCCGGTAGCGGATGCGTCCGCCGCAGCCCTCGGCCAGGTGGATCTGGTGGAAGCTGACGCTGTGGTTCTCGGTGGCGCCGTAGAGCTGAACGGGGATGCTGACCAGGCCGAACGAGATCGACCCCTTCCAGAGGGAACGCACACGGACCACCTCCTCGCTGGTACGGCGCCCGGAACGACCGCCGACGGCTCCCGCCCGACCGTGCCGCGGGGCGGCGCCGGTGGCGACGGCCGGGCCCGTTGCGGGCGTTTTCGTGAGATTCTCAGGATATGTCGCCGATGACCGTCGTGGAGGGTCGCACGCTCTCCCTGAGCAATCTGGACAAGGTCCTCTACCCGGACGGCACCACCAAGGGCGAGCTGCTCCACTACTACGCCACCTGCGCCCCCCTCCTGCTCCCGCACCTGGTGGGGCGGCCGGTGAGCTTTCTGCGCTACCCGGACGGGACCGAGGGGCAGCGGTTCTTCACCAAGAACGTGCCGCCGGGCACCCCCGAGTGGGTGACGACGGCCGAGGTGCCGCGATCCGGCCGTACGACCGCCCGGCAGGTCCTGCTGAACGACCTGCCCTCGCTGGTATGGGCGGCCAACCTGGTGGCGGAGCTGCACACCCCCCAGTGGTGCGCGGACTCCCCCGCGGTCGCCGACCGGCTGGTGCTGGACCTCGACCCGGGGCCACCCGCCGGGATCGTCGAGTGCTGCACGCTCGCCCTGCGCCTGCGCGACCGCCTGGCACGGGACGGACTGGTCGCGGGAGTGAAGACCTCGGGCTCGAAGGGGCTGCATCTGCTGGTGCCGCTGCGGCCGACCCCCACGGCCCGGACCGCCGCGTACGCCAAGGAGCTGGCGGCCGAGGCGGAGCGGGAGGACCCGGCGCTGGCCGTGCACCGGATGGAGCGCAGGCTGCGGCCGGGCCGGGTCTTCATCGACCACAGCCAGAACAACGCCGCCAAGACCACCGCCACCGCCTACACCGTCCGCGCACGGAGTACGCCGTCCGTCTCCGCACCGATCGGTTGGGACGAGGTCGCCGGCTGTTCCTCGCCCGGGCAGCTCTCCTTCACCCTGCACGAACTGCCGGACCGGCTGGAGCGGCACGGTGAGCTGCTCGGGATGCTCACCGACCCCGCACAGGCCCGGGACCTGCCGCGCGCCGCCCGCTGACCCGGGGCGGCCGCCACGAGAACCCTGTCGGCCCGCGGACCGATCACGAGCGCGGGCGCCGCCGTGCGCTCGACGTGCGCCCCGGTGTGCGCCCTCGGACCTTTGGGAGGGTGCTCGTAGACTTGCTCCACCATGGCCTACCTCGATCACGCCGCCACCACCCCCATGCTTCCGGAGGCGGTGCGGGAACTGACCGCGCAGCTCACCGTCACCGGCAACGCGTCCTCACTGCACGGAGCCGGCCGACGGGCCCGGCGCACCGTCGAGGAGTCCCGCGAGCGGCTCGCCGCCGCACTCGGAGCCCGCCCCAGCGAGATCGTCTTCACCGCGGGCGGGACGGAGTCCGACAACCTCGCGGTGAAAGGCCTGTACTGGGCCCGTCGGGACGCGGACCCGGCACGGACCCGGGTCCTCGTGTCGCCGGTCGAGCACCACGCGGTGCTGGACGCGGTGCACTGGCTGGCGGACCACGAGGGCGCGCGCCTGGAGTGGCTCCCGGTGGACGCCTTCGGGCGGGTCGAGCCCGACGCACTGCGCGCCGCGGTGGAACGGAACCCGGACGACGTCGCCCTGATCACCGTGATGTGGGCGAACAACGAGATCGGGACCCTGCAACCGGTGCACGAACTCTCGGCGATCGCCGCCGAGTTCGCCGTGCCGATGCACGCGGACGCGGTGCAGGCGCTGGGGCAGGTACCGGTCCACCACGCCGAGTCGGGCCTGGCGGCGACCACCGTGTCGGGGCACAAGGTCGGCGGACCCTACGGCATCGGCGCTCTGGTCCTCGGCCGGGACCAGACCCCGGTGCCGCTGCTGCACGGCGGCGGCCAGGAGCGGGACGTCCGCTCCGGGACACTGGACGTACCCGCCATCGCCTCCTTCGCGGTGGCCGCGGAGATCTCCGCCGCGCAGCAGGGCCGGTTCGCCGCCGACACCGGCGCACTGCGGGACGCCCTGATCGCCGCCGTCCGCGACGCGGTGCCGGACGCCGTCCTGGGCGGCGATCCCTCCCCCGAGGGCCGGCTGCCGGGGAACGCGCACTTCGCCTTCCCCGGCTGCGAGGGCGACTCCCTCCTGCTGCTGCTCGACGCGCAGGGCATCGCCTGCTCGACAGGCTCCGCGTGCACCGCCGGGGTGGCGCAGCCGAGCCACGTCGTGCTGGCCACCGGGGCGGACCCGCAACTGGCCCGCGGGACGCTGCGGTTCTCCCTCGGGCACACCTCTTCCAAAGCCGACGTGGAGGCCGTGGCCGAGGCCATCGGCCCGGCCGTGGCCCGGGCGAGGTCGGCCGGGCTGAGCTGACCGTCAGCCCTCGTCGCCCCCGCGGGTCACCGCCTCCCTGCCGGGCGGAACCTCGCGCACGAGCCGGAGGTAGGTGGCCCAGTCCCAGTGCGGGCCGGGGTCGGTGTGGTCCGCCCCCGGCACCTCGTGGTGGCCGATGATGTGCGCGCGGTCCCGGGGGATGTCGTTACGGTCGCAGATGTCGGCCGTGAGCCGGGCCGACGCCCGGTACATCTTTTCGGTGAACCACTCCGGCTGGTCGACGAAGCCCTCGTGCTCGATCCCGACACTGCGCTCGTTGTACTCGCGGTTTCCCGCGTGGTACGCCACGTCGAGTTCGCGCACCGCCTGGGCCACCTTGCCGTCCTCGGTGCGCAGGATGTAGTGGGTCGCCGCCTGGTGGGCGGGGCTCTCGAAGGCGCTGATCGCGGCGGCGTAATCGCCCTGGATGACGTGGATCACCACCCGGTCGATGGTGAAGTCGTCCGGGCGGTCCGCCCGGCGCCAGTTCGCCGTCGAGGCGGGCACCCACTCGGAGCCGGGGTAGTCCACCTCGCCGTCGGTGCGCGGCTTGTGGTTGCCCGGTATCCGCCACCACCAGCGGGACAGCTCCTCGCGCTGGGAGTACCCGACCCCGCCCGCGACGGCGGCCGCCCCGCCGCCGATCAGCAGTGCGCGCCGACTCGGCCCGCGTCTTTCCTGCGGCTGCGCCGCCATGCGTCCCCGCTCCCCGGGCCGCCCGCGCGTCCCGTCGTCCGCTCCCCGGCGGTGCGCCCGCCGCCACCGGCGGTGTCCGCCCCCCGTACAGGGCCAACGCGGACCACCGCCCCCGGGTTCCTGAGACCCGGGAGCCGATCGCGGCCCGCACAGCCGCACCCGCACCCGCACCCGCACCCGCAGCAGACCGCGGCTCCTGCCTTACCCTGGAAGCGCTATGACTGACTCGACCACGCCGCTCCGCGTACTCGCCGCCATGTCAGGCGGGGTGGACTCCGCCGTCGCCGCCGCCAGGGCCGTGGAGGCCGGGCACGAGGTGACGGGCGTCCACCTCGCCCTGTCCGCCAATCCACAGTCCTTCCGCACCGGCGCACGCGGCTGCTGCACGGTCGAGGACTCGCGCGACGCCCGCCGCGCCGCCGATGTGCTCGGCATCCCGTTCTACGTCTGGGACATGGCGGAGCGCTTCCGCGAGGACGTGGTCGACGACTTCGTCGCCGAGTACGCGGCGGGGCGGACTCCGAACCCCTGCCTGCGCTGCAACGAGAAGATCAAGTTCGCGGCGCTGCTGGACAAGGCGCTGGCGCTGGGCTTCGACGCGGTGTGCACCGGCCACTACGCGACGGTGGTGCGCGGCGCGGACGGGCGCCGGGAGCTGCACCGGGCGAGCGACGAGGCGAAGGACCAGAGCTACGTGCTCGGCGTGCTCGACGAGCGGCAGCTCGCGCACGCGATGTTCCCACTCGGCGACACCCTCACGACGAAGGACGAGATCCGCACCGAGGCCGAGCGCCGCGACCTGGCCGTCGCCAGGAAGCCGGACAGCCACGACATCTGCTTCATCGCCGACGGCGACACCCAGGGCTTCCTCGCGAAGCACCTCGGTTCCGCCGAGGGCGACATCCTCGACGAGGACGGCCGGCGGGTCGGCACCCACGAGGGCGCGTACGGCTTCACGATCGGCCAGCGCAAGGGGCTGCGGATCGGGCACCCCGCGCCGGACGGCAAGCCGCGGTACGTCCTCGACATCTCCCCGGTGGACAACACGGTCACGGTCGGGCCGATGGAGTCGCTGGACGTCCTGGAACTGACCGCGATCCGGCCGCGCTGGTGCGGCACCGCACCGCGGGGGCCGGGCGAGTACACCGCCCAGTTCCGGGCGCACGGCGGCGAGACCGCGGTGCGGGCCGAACCCGACGGCGACGCGATCCGCGTCCGGTTCGCCGAGCCGGTCCGCGGCGTCGCCCCGGGCCAGGCCGTCGTCCTGTACGACGGCACCCGGGTGGTGGGCTCGGCCACGATCGCCGCCACCGTCCCCGCCCGACAGGCCCCCTCCGCCACGGGCTGACCCCGGGCCGACCGACCGGGGCCGGCTTCGAGAGGGCGGGACCCGGAAAGGCCGTCAGGTGCGCGCGGGGAGGCGGGCGAGTTGCCGGGACTGGGCGACGAGCCGGTCCTGGCTGTCCCAGACCTCGGCGTCCTCCTCCAGGAACCCGCCCGCCAGGTTGCGCGTGCGGACCGCCACCCTGACCGGCCCCGGCGCGGGCCGGCAACGGACGTGGACGGTGAGTTCGACAGTGGGGACCCAGCCGCTGACGCCGAGGTCGAAGGCGGTGGGGGGAAGCGCGTCCACCGCCAGGAGCAGGGAGAGCGGGTCCATCTCCCTGCCGTCGGCAAGGGCGAACCAGGCCCGCACCTCCCCTCGGCCGCTGGGGGCCCCCACCGCCCACCCCACCGTCGCGGGATCGAACCTGAGGTCGATGCGCTGGGCGATGGGCGGCACGCGACGGCCGCTCGGATCATCGTGCGCGCTGAGGCACGTCTCGTACGGCGGCAGCTCCGGCGGCTTGGCGGCGGTGCGGACCTCGTCGGTCAGGGCGTCGAGGTCACCGTAGGTGGCCAGGGCCCGGATTCGTTCGACCTCGGCACCCTCCTCGGTGTGCTGGACCAGCGAGGCCGAGGCGGTTCCCATGCTCCCGCGCCGCCGGGCGACCTCGGTACGGACACTCGCCGCTCCGGGGCGGGTGGCGGACAGGTAGTGGGCGGTGACGGAGAACGGGTGCGGCTGCGGCAGGCTCTCGCCCATGGCCCGGCCGAGTACGGCCAGCAGGTACCCGCCGTTGAGCACGCCGCCGATCGACCACCCCTCGGGCAGGTCGATCCGGTACCGGCCCGGTTCCTGCTCCCGGAGTCCGGTGTCGCGGTCGAACTCACTGTCCCCGATGCGTGCCTCGTCCATGCGGAGAACCGTACAACCATTCATTACCGACCGGTAGCCCCACCCTGTCACCCGGCCCGCGGGCTCGGGCGCACTCCCGGGTACAGCCTCACGACCGGGTCTGCTTCGGCAGGGTGAGGATCTCGACGCCGTCCTCGGTGACCGCGATCGTGTGCTCGCTGTGCGCCGTCCGGCAGCCCGTCGCACTGCGCAGCGTCCACCCGTCGGCGTCGATGACCAGGTCGGCGGTGTCCGCCATCACCCACGGTTCCAGGGCCAGCAGCAGCCCGGGGCGCAGCACGTACCCGCGGCCGGGCCGCCCGGTGTTCGCCACGTGCGGGTCCTGGTGCATCGTCGACCCGATCCCGTGTCCTCCGAACTGGGTGTTGATCGGATACCCCGCCTCGGCGAGGACCGTACCGATCGCGTGGGAGAGGTCCCCGATACGGGCGCCGGGCCCGGCGGCGGCGATCCCCGCGGCCAGCGCGCGTTCGGTCGTGGCGATCATCGCCACACTCTCCGGGGGTTCCGCCTCGCCCACGAGGAAGCTGATGGCGGCGTCCGCGGCGACTCCCCCCTTCGACACGGCGAGGTCGAGGGTCAGCAGGTCGCCGTCGGTGAGCGTGTAGTCGTGCGGCCGGCCGTGGAGCACGGCGTCATTGACGGCCGTGCAGATGTAGTGGCCGAACGGGCCACGCCCGAAGGACGGCGCGTAGTCGACGTAGCAGGACAGCGCCCCGGTCTCGACGATCATCGCCTTCGCCCACCGGTCGATGTCCAGCAGGTTCGTGCCGATCGTGCTACGGCGCCGCAGCGTCTGCAGGATGTCGGCCACCAGGGCGCCGGTGTCCCTCGCCCGGGCGACCTGGGAGGGGTTGAGGATCTCGATCATGCAGGGCGGCCCTTCTCACGCAACCAATAACTATACCGTCCTTACTATACCGGTTCGCGGTGCCGGGTCGTGCTCGGGCGGCCCCTCGCCCCCGCCGGCGGCGCACACAGACCGCGCCCCGGTGCACACCGGCGCCGGGTGGGCCGGGGACAGCAGGGGATGACATGATCCCCGCATGCTGCACGTGCTCTACCTGGTGGGTCTCTCCGCCTTCGCGGCGAGCGGGGTACTGGCCGCGCACCGGGCCAACATGGACCCGTTCGGCGGACTGGTGCTGGCCTTCGCCGCCGCGGTCTCCGGCGGCACCCTGCGCGACCTCATCCTCGACCGCGACCCGCTCTACTGGACCCAGGACTGGGTCCTGCTCACGGTGGTCGGCGGGGTGGGCATCACGACGATGGTCTACCTGCGGTTCCGGAGGCTCCCGCACCGCTCGCTGCTGCTCGTGGACGCCGTCGGGCTCGCCGTCGTCACCGTGATCGGCGCCCGCGCGGCCCTCGACTCCGAGGTGACCCCGCTCGCCGTCCTGATCCTGGCGGTCCTCACCGGCGTCACCGGCGAGGTCGTGCGGGACATCCTCTGCGGGGAGTTCCCTCCACTGCTGCTCCGCGAGGACGTCTACGCCACCGCCGCCTTCACCGGGGCGCTGTGCTACCTGGTGCTGGACCGGCTGGACGTCGCCCAGGCCCCCGCCACGGTGGTCTCGGCCGGTGTGGTGCTCGCCCTCCGGCTGGGCGCCATGTTCTTCGGCCTGCACCTGCCGCGCCCGCACCGCTCGGAGGAGCAGGAGAGCGGCTGAGGCCTTCCGGGCCGAGTCCGTGAGGCGTCACCTCCGCTTGTTCTTCGGCCTCCGACAGGGGGCGCTTGCAGGATCGATCCCGGTCACGCCGAGGCCGTGCGCGCTCACCAGCCGACGCGGGACACCGGACACAGCGGCCGAGGCCATGGAGGCAGCAGCCCGGTGAAGGGCAGCGACTGACCTCGGCACTCCCCGCCCGGCTCACACCCTCGTACGGCGAGTCCCACCACGAGGCACCGATCAGGACGCCGTGACGGCCGGGCGGGCCACCGGCAGTCGTCGGTGGCCCGCCCGGCCGTTCTGCACGTCTCCGCCCTCGGTCACTCCGAGGTGGTCACTCCGAGACCGCGGGAGCCTGCTCCCGCTTACCCGTGTCCCCGGAACCGGCGCTGTCCTCGGAACCGCCCGCCTCCCCGGTCTCGTCCGCCACCTCGGAGGCGTGGGCCTCCGAGGGAGGACCCGCGTGGGCGTGCGGCTGGGAGTGCGCGGACCGCTGGATCCGGCCGTCGGCGATCTCCGCCGCCCAGTGGCAGGCGACCCGGTGACCGTCGCCGATGTCGGTCAGCACGGGCCGGTCGGTGGCGCACAGGGTGTCCTGCTTCCACGGGCACCGCGTGTGGAACCGGCATCCCGTCGGCGGGTTGGCCGGCGAGGGCAGGTCACCGGTGAGCAGGATCCGCTCCCGGTTGTCCTCCACCTCCGGGTCCGGCACCGGTACCGCGGACATCAGTGCCCGGGTGTACGGGTGCCGCGGCTCGGCGTAGATCGAGTCGCTCGGTGCCTCCTCGACCAGGGAGCCGAGGTACATCACGCCGATCACGTCCGAGATGTGCCGGACGACCGCGAGGTCGTGCGCGATGACCAGGTAGGTCAGGCCCATCGACTGCTGGAGCTCCTCCAGCAGGTTGATGACCTGTGCCTGGATCGAGACGTCCAACGCCGAGACAGGCTCGTCGCAGATGATCACGTCCGGCTTCAGCACCAGCGCGCGGGCGATGCCGATGCGCTGGCGCTGGCCGCCGGAGAACTCGTGCGGGTAGCGGGAGAGCGCGTTGTCCGGCAGTCCGACCTTGGCCAGGATCTCCTTGATCGTGCCGCGGCGCTCCTCCTGGTTCGCACCGATGCCGTGCGCCTCCATCCCCTCGGAGAGGATGGACTCGATGTTCTGCCGGGGGTTGAGGCTGCCCAGCGGGTCCTGGAAGACCATCTGGAGCCGCTGCCGGTAGCGCCGCATCTCCTCGTTGGGGAGCTTCGCCAGGTCGGTCCCGTCGAAGACGACGGCACCGTCGGTGATGTCCACCAGGCGCAACACGGCGCGGCCGAGCGTCGTCTTGCCGCAGCCCGACTCGCCGACCAGACCGTAGGTCTGGCCGGACTCCACCGACAGCGAGATCCCGTCCACGGCGTAGACGTGCCCGACCGTGCGGTCGAAGACGACCCCCTTCTTGACCGGGAAGTGGACCTTCACATCGTCCAGTTCGAGCAGGCTCATGAACCGGCCTCCGTTTTCTCCAGTCCGGCGGCGCCCTCGGGCATCACCGGGTTGACGCAGCGGACCAGATGCCCGGAGGCACGGGGCTCGGTCAGCTCGGGTGTCCCCTCCAGGCACTCCAGCGTGTAGTGGTCGCAGCGGGGTGCGAAGGCGCAGCCGTCGGCCCAGGCGATCTGGTCGTTGATGGAGCCCCGGATCGGCTTGAGCGGCTCCCGGCGCGGAGCGTCCAACCGGGGGATGGACCCCAGCAGGCCGTTCGCGTACGGGTGCGTCGGCTCCGCGAAGAGCGGACGGCGAGCTGCGGACTCCACGACCTTGCCGGCGTAGAGCACGTTCACCTCGTCGCACAGACCGGCGACCACCCCGAGGTCGTGGGTGATCATCAGCAGGCCGGTGCCCTCCTGTTCGACCAGCTCCCGGAGCAGATCGAGTATCTGCGCCTGGATGGTGACGTCCAGGGCCGTGGTGGGCTCGTCGGCGATCAGCAGACGCGGGGCGCAGGCCACCGCCATGGCGATGAGCGCTCGCTGCCGCATACCGCCGGAGAGCTGGTGCGGGTACTCCTTGAGCCGCCGGGTCGGGTCGGGGATCCCGACCCGGTCCAGCAGGTCGGCGGCCTCCTTGCGGGCCGCCGGGCCTTTCATTCCCCGGTGCCGGGTCAGGATCTCGGTGACCTGGAGGCCGATCGGGATGACCGGGTTCAGCGAGGACAGCGGATCTTGGAAGATCATCGCCATCTGCGACCCGCGCATGTCGCGCATGCGCGCGTCGCTCAGGGTCACCAGGTCGGTGCCGTCGAAATCGGCACGGCCGCCGACGGTGACGCCGCGCTTGGGCAGCAGGCCCATCAGGGCCATCGAGGTGACGCTCTTGCCGCACCCCGACTCCCCGACCAGACCGGCCACTTGCCCCTGGTCGACGGAGAAGGAAACGCCGGAGACGGCGCGCACGTCGCGGTGCCCGCGTCCGGTGAAGGTGACGGTCAGTTCGTCCACGGAAAGCAGCGACATGTCATCAGCTCCGCAGTTTCGGATCGAGGGCTTCCCGCATGGCCTCGCCCAGCAGGGTGAAGCCGAGGGCGGTGATGATGATCCCCACAGCGGGGTAGACCGACATCATCGGTGCGCTGTCGAAGAACTCCTGGGCCTTGGCGAGCATGACACCCCACTCGGGCACCGCCGCGTCCGGGTTGCCGAGTCCGAGGTACGAGAGCGCGGCCGCTTCGATGATCGCGGTCGCCAGGCTCAGGGTGGCCTGCACGATGACCGGGCTGAGCGAGTTCGGCAGCACGTGCGCGAGCACGATCCGGCGCTTCTTCACGCCGAGCGACTGGGCGGCGAGAACGTAGTCGGAGCCGCCCTGCGCGAGCATGGCGCCGCGCAGCAGCCGGGCGAAGACGGGGATCTGGACCACACCGACGGCGATCATGACCGTGGTGAGGCTCTGCCCCATCACTGCTGCGATGCTCACCGCGAGCAGCAGGGAGGGCAGCGCCAGCATCATGTCGATGAACCGCATGACGACGGTGTCGACACGCTGTCCGATCTTCCCGCCCAGGGTCGCCGCCGCGCCGGAGCCGCCGCCGATCAGGGCGCCGACGGTGAACCCGAGCAGCGTCGAGACGACGCCCACGAGCAGCGTCTGCCGGGCGCCGACCAGCATGCGGGAGAACTCGTCGCGACCGAGGTGGTCGAGTCCGAACCAGTTCTCCCCCCGAGGGCCGATGAACAGGCCCCGGTTGCGGAAGACCTCGTCACGCCAGAGTTGCGCGGTGGGGTCGTAGGGCGCGACCCACGGACCGATGACGGCCAGCACCACGAACACGGCGATGATGAGGGCACCGATGAGGGCCATCTTGCTGGACCGCATGCGGCGCATGGCCTCGACCCAGAGGCTGGCCCCGGTGGTGGTCTCGCGCTGCGCGGTGAGCTCCGCGAGCCGGTCGATCTTGTTGGACCTGGTGGTCTGAAGGCTCATCAGTGCACCCGCACTCTCGGATCGATGACGCTGTACGCCAGGTCGACCAGCAGGTTGATAAAGACATAGGTCATCGCGATGAACAGGATGAAGCCCACCAGCACCGGGTAGTCACGTCCGTCGATCGCGGTGCGGATGAACGAGCCGATGCCGCCGAAGGCGAAGACGGACTCGGTGAGCACCGCTCCGGAGAGCAGCCCGCCGGTCATCAACCCGATCGCGGTGACCACCGGCAGCAGGGCGTTGCGCAGCACGTGCCGCATCCGCACCGTGCCCCGGCGGAGTCCCTTGGACTCGGCGGTGCGGACGTAGTCCTCTCCGAGCACCTCGAGGACGCTGGCCCGGGTCATGCGGGTGATGATCGCCAGCGGGATGGAGGCCAGGGCCAGGGCGGGGAGCACCAGGTGGGTCAGCGCGTCCCAGCTCGCGTCGAACTCCCCGGTGAGGAGTCCGTCCAGTACGTAGAAGCCGGTGACTTCCGTGGCGTTGATGCCGGTGCTCTGGCGGCCGAAGCTCGGGAACCAGTTCAGCTGCACGGCGAAGATGGCCTTCAGGATGAAGGCGAGGAAGAACACCGGGATGCAGATGCCGATCAGCGATCCGGACACCGCTGACACGTCGAGCCAGCTGCCTCGCCGGCGTGCGGCGAAGTAGCCCAGTGGGATGCCCACGAGGATGGCGATGACGATGGCGGAGATACCGAGTTCCACCGTGGCGGGGAACCGTCTGGTGAACTCCTCCAGGACCGGCTGGCCGGTCTGCGAGGAGGTTCCGAGGTCGAGCTCGGAGAGCCGCCTCAGGAAGCGGCCGTACTGCACCCACACCGGCTGATCCAGGCCGAGGGCCTCTTCGACCCTCGCCTTCTGTTCCGCAGTCGCCCGCTCGCCCAGCATCGCTGCCGCCGGGCCGCCGGGAAGCCGGTTCAGCCAGAGGAACAGCACTACCGACAGGCCGAGCAGGGTGGGAATGAGTTGCAGCAGTCTTCGGACTATGAGACGCAACACCCCGCAATGCCCCTTTCTGATGTCTCGTTCTCACTTCACAGGGGTCCGCCCGACCACTGACGTGCCGTGGTCGGGCGGACCCCCTGCGGTGTGACGTGCGTTTACTTGAAGGACGCCTCGGAGAAGTTCTCCTGCGTCAGCGGGGAGACCTTCGGCGGGTTGACGTCCTCGGCGAAGGCGATGGAGGGCGGGGAGGCCGACAGCGGCACGCCGGGCAGGAAGTCCATGATGACCTCGTTGGCGTCCTTGTACAGCTCGATCCGCTTCTCCAGGACGGGCTCGGCGCCGGCTTCCTTCACCGCGTCGAAGACCTTGTCGTTGCGGAAACCCCACTCCTTCTGGTAGTCGCCGAACCAGGTCCCGATGAAGTTGTAGCCGTCGTTGAAGTCACCGGTCCAGCCCAGGAGGTACATCTCGCAGCCACCGTCGCGGGTGGTGTCGATGTAGTCCGGGGTCCACTTCATCGGCTTCGGGGTGACCTTGACGCCCGCGCGCTCCAGGTCGGCCTTCATGATCTCGAACATGTCCGCCGGGGACGGCATGTACGGGCGGGTGACCTCGGTCGGGTAGCAGAACTCGACGGACAGGTCCTCCTCGCCGGCGTCGGCGAGCAGCTCCTTGGCCTTGTCGGTGTCGTGCTCGTACTGGGTGACGTCGTCCGAGTAGCCGTCGATGGTGTCCGGCATGAACTGGTCGGCCACCTTGCCCCCCTCGGGGAGCTGGGTGTTGACGATGTTCTCGCGGTCGATGGCGTGCGCGATCGCGGTGCGGACGTCCTTCTTCTCCAACGCGGAGTTGGCCTCCTGGGTGAACGCCAGGTAGAAGAGGTTGAAGACGTCGCGGACGGGGACCTGGAAGCCGTCGCTCTTGAGCGTGTCCACGTCCGCCGGGGCGACCAGGTCGTAACCCTGGATGTTGCCCGCCTGGAGGGCCTGGCGGCGCGCCGACTCCTCGTCGATGGTACGGAAGACGAGCGTGTCTATGCCCGCCTTCTCGCCCCAGTAGTCGTCGAACTTCTCAAGGGTGACTTCCTTGTTGCCCTTGTTCCACTCGGTGACCTCGAACGGCCCGGTGCCGGCGACGGTGCCCGCCTCCTGGCTGTACTCGGGGTAGCTGATCGCGTCGCCCTCGCCGGAGGCCTGGTCCTTCTCGTAGGCCTCGATGGCCTTCGGCGAGTGGATGGCCAGCGCCTGCAGCGAGAATCCGCCGGGCAGGTTCGCGGTGGCTTCCTTCACCTTGATGACGACGGTCGACTCGTCCTCGGCGGTGCACCCGTCGTAGATCGACTCGGGGATGTCCTCGTTGCTGTTCTCGGCGAAGCCGCCGAAGACCTTCTGCCAGTAGTAGGAGAGGGCGTCCAGCTGGTAGGTGCCCTCCCAGTTGTACCAGCGATCGTAGTTGGTGCAGACCGCCTCGGCGTTGAACTCCTCGCCGTCGTGGAACTTGACCCCCTTGCGCAGGTTGAAGGTCCACTCGGTGCCGGCGTCGTTGCTCGACCATTCCTCGGCCAGGCCGCCGACGATCTCGGTGCCGCCCGGCTCGTGCGTCAGCAGCGCCTCGAAGGCCTGGCGCGTGACGCGGTAGGTCTCGCCGTCACTCGCGATCGACGGGTCGAGTGAAGCCGGGTCGCCGGCAGCGCCGAAGACGAAGGGCTTGGCACCGCTGCCGGCGCTCTCCTCGTCCCGCTCGCTGCTGCATCCAGTGGCGATCACGCCAACCGCGAGGGCGGCCGCGACCGTCTGAACGACACGGGATCTTTTCATTCGCATGTCCACCTCAGGGGGCAGTGGTGGTTCCGACATATGGTCGCCCGCACATTACTGTGCATTTAGAGCGGTGAGAACCGTCCGCATGTCGGTGATACCGACCTGAGACCCGGACGCCGGTTTGAGTTGGGCTTTAGTTGGGCATTACCCAACATTCGGACATCGCAAGGCGGCTACCTGCAGTGACGTCAGTACGGCCGGGGGTAGCCGTAGCCGTGGCCGGGCACCGCGGCCGGTGCGGCACCGTGTGCGTCACGGTCGAAGAACGGCCGCGAGTTGGCGCGCAGCCACATCGCCACCGGGTCGTACGCGTCGGACATCGCGACCGTCGAGACGGGCAGCCCCTCCGGGACGGCCCCCACCGACTGGTGCATCATCGCGCGGACCGACTCCACCGACCGGTCGCCGTCGTCGTAGAGGTCCAGCCCGATCACCAGGTAGGCGACACCGAGGGCCGGCTGCACCCAGGCCCTGCGCAGGCTGCGGATCGCGGGCGTGCGCTGGGCGTTGTGGGCGAGCTGGGCGTAGAACTGCGGGATCTCCAGGGCCGGCTCACTGATCCGCAGGGGGCCGGCGGGCAACCGCTCCAGGCCGCCGCACACCCGGCGCAGGTCCAGCCAGGGAATGCCGAGCCCGCCGCCCGGGGCGTGCGGGTCAAGCCACAGGCCCCAGCGGTCCGGGTACAGCGCCGCGGCGACGTCCCGTCCGGTGACCGTCTCGTGCGCCCGGTCCCAGCCGGAGGCGGCGAGTTCCTGCGCCGAGGTCACGCACGGTGCGTAACCGTGCCCGGCGACCTCCATGTTGCCGTACTGGGCGTCCGGGTCGCCGGAGCGCCCGTGCCACAGCAGCATCCAGACGCGGCTGTCCGCGAGCCGGTGCAGCAGTTCCTCATAGACGTCGTACCGTCCCGGTGACACCTGGCGCAGAAGCTGCTCGACGCTCTCACCCGCGCTCACCCGGTCCACCTCTCGCCACTTCGCCCACCGCAGGGGGCACCGGCATGCGCCCCCTGCCATCCAACCAGCTTACGAGCCGCCCGCGGGACCTCGGCGGGTACTCGTGTCCGTCCGGGTACAGGTGCTCATGACTCCTTGACGTAGAACGGCCGCAGGCACTGCCGCATCCACTCCACGACCGGGTCCTGCGCGGCGTCCAGCAGGACCAGTTGCACGGGCCACTTCACCGGGGCGCGTCCCAGCGCCCTGGCCAGCGCGTCGTGCGCGGACTGGCGCACGTCGTCGCCCATCCACTCCAGTTCGACGCCGACGAAGAGCGCGGGGGGATCGCCCTCCGCGCTCGCCAGTCCGCGCCGGGCGGTACGGACGGGCGGGACGGTCGCGAACTCACCGGCAGCGGCCGCCAGGAAGTCGACCGGGTCGTCCTGCCAGTCCGGCTCGAACAGCCGCATCCGGGCGCCGGTCGGCGCGCCGGGCAGGCCGCCGCCAGCGCCCTCCCGGCAGAGTTCGGCCACGGCCTCGGGCGGAAGCGGGGCGCCCACCGCGCCCTCCGGGTTGACCACCATCCCCACCTGCGGGGGCAGTCCGCGCGCGAACTCGCCGACCGGCACCACCGCGAAGGACATCGGCACCTGCACGCACTGGAGGAACTGCTGCTCCGAGCTGTACACCGGCACGTGCGGGCGGCCCTCCCACTGCACGGTGGGCAGGTCGATGCTGGGGCTGTCCGGACCGCCGCCCTCGGGCAGCGGCACCCAGACGCTGCTGCGCCCGAGCACCTCCATCAGCCGCCCGCCGGCGCCGGGCACGTTCACCGAGGCGGCCAGCGCCTCCTCCAGTTCGTTTCCCGGCCAGCCACCGCCGTGCCCGGGGCCGTAGTTCTGCGGGTGCTGCGGATGCTGGGGACCTGTCATGGCAGAAACCCTAGCGGCGCCCGCGCCCGGTGCTCCGCCGGGCGTCGCGGTCACCCGAATGCACACGCCCGGCGACCGCCCGGTTGCGTCAGGTGCATGCCGGGCGAAGAGTGAGGAGCGTCCACATCACCCGCTTATCGGAGGAACATCCCCTCATGCGCAGGAAATCGGTCGTATCCACCGCAGTAGCCGCCACGATGGCCGGTGCACTCACCCTCGGCGCCGCCGGAGCGGCCTCGGCGGCGATGCCCGGTGGCCCGGCCGGTACCGCCGTGGCCGCCCCCGAGCAGGCGGCGCCGCCCGCTCGGGCCGCCCTCCCCGACGTCGAGGCGCTCGCCTCTCAAGTGACCACGCTCGACGGCATGGACGGCGTACTCGCCCCGGTCACCGAGCTGCTGGCCGTCCTCACCGCCGAGGACGGCCTCCTGCCGGCGGCCGACGCCGCCGAACACGAGGCGGCGCTCACCGAGGCCATCGGGAAGCTCGCCACCGAGGCACCGGAGGCCGGCGACCGGGCCGCGGCCCCCGACCCGGCGGCTCTCGCTGCCGAAGCGGCCGAGGACCTGCAGGCCGCGGTGGACGCACTGCTGGAGGCGGTCGCCTCCGGTGACCCCACCGAGGTCGTCGGGGCTGCCAACGAGACGATCGCTGCCGTGGTGGCGCTGCTGCTCGAAACCCTGCTCGACGGCGACCTGCCGGCGCCGGACGTGCCCGACCTCCCCGGCACGGGCCTGCCGACGACCGGACTGCCCGGACCGCCGAGCTGACCCGGACCGCTCCGCTCACGAACCGCCGCCCGGACGGGCCGCCGCACCTCGGCGCCCGTCCGGGCGGTCACGCGCTCTGGACCGGACGGCCGGGTCCCGGCCGCACGGCCGGGGCGGCCGGGGCCGGTCGCCCACGCGACGGGCGGTCGGGTGGCCGCCACCGGTCCGGGGCTCAGCGGCAGCAGGCCGCGGGGCGGCCGGGACCGGTGCAGGTCGCCGTGTGGACCCCGGCGGCCACCGCCCGGTCGAGCAGCACCGCGGAGCTGCAACCGGTCGGCAACCGTCCGGCTTCGAGCTGTCCCAGCAGCCGGGCCACGGCCCGGCGGTGGCGGCCGAAGGCCCACCCGGAAACCGTCCGGCCGCGTTGGGTCTGCCCGGCCAGTGCCAGCACCGGCGGGACGTCCAGCACCAGCAGGTGCAGACGCAGTCCGCGCCGCCGCGCCTCCCGCCCCAGCCAGCGGCGCACCCAGGGCAGCGATCCGCAGTCGTGGACCAGCACGCTGCCGGTCGTCCGCAGGGCCCGCCACAACCGCCAGTAGTGCGTGACCCGGACGAGCGGCCGGTAGCAGGCGTAGGGCAGCAGCGGGGGCAGCCGATCGGCCCACCACTCCCGGGCGTCCTGCGAGTCGATCCGCGCCACCGCGCCGCACTCCACGGCCATCCGCCGCATCAGGGTGGACTTCCCGCTGCCGGGCAGCCCGGAGACGACCACCCGGTCGCCCGCCGGCCAGCGCAGGGTCCCGGGGCCGGCGACCGCGGTGCCGCGCAGGTCGAGCACCCGCGCGCGCTCCGGCTCCGGCGGCGCGCTCGCCTCCTCCTGCGCGGCTGCGCGCCACGGCCCCTCCCCGTCGGCGGCGGGCGGCCCACCGGCGGGCAGCAGCATCCGTCCGCCCGGCTGTCCCTCCACCGCCGGCGGCGGTGCCTGCCCCGGCAGTAAGAGCTCCGCCGCCGTGTCCGCCGCCGTACCGGTCGTCTCGTACCGGATCACGCCGGCCCCCTCGGTTCCCGTCATAGCCCCTCCGACCCCTGCCGCAACCGTTCCCCGTCCGGGCTCCCCCCGAAGCGGCCGCCCATGTCATGATGAGGCCGCCAACTCCATAACGGCCGCTTGAACCAGCGCGGGAGAGTCCCGAAGCCCCCGGAGCACCGGGTGCAGGGCGCCGAAGGAGCAAGTCCTCCCTTGAATCTCTCAGGCCCCGTACCGCGCAGGCGAGGCATATCTGAAAAGCGGGCCGGATCGTTCCGGCCCCACCCAAGGTGCAAACCACGGCCCTCGCGGGCTTGTGGCGAACCTCTCAGGTTCCGATGACAGATGGGGAGGACATGTCCGCCCCTGCCTGGGAGCCACAGATGCCCGAGAACCCCCGCCGTACCGCTCTGGACCCGCTGCACCGCGCACTCGGCGCGACGATGACCGACTTCGCCGGCTGGGACATGCCGCTGCGCTACGGCAGCGAGCGCGACGAGCACCGCGCCGTCCGCACCCGTGCCGGCCTGTTCGACCTCTCGCACATGGGGGAGATCACCGTCACCGGCCCGCAGGCGGCCGAGCTGCTCGACCACGCGCTGGTGGGCAACCTGTCGGCGGTCGCCGTCGGACGCGCCCGCTACACGATGATCTGCGACGAGCGCGGCGGCATCCTGGACGACCTGATCGTCTACCGGCTCGCCGCGGACACGTACATGGTCGTGGCCAACGCCGGCAACGCGCAGACGGTCCTGGACGCGCTGACCGACCGGCAGGCCGGCTTCGACGCCGCTGTCCGGGACGACCGGGACGCCTGCGCCCTCCTCGCCGTGCAGGGCCCGCGTTCGGCCGCCGTGCTCGGCAGCCTCACCGACGCGGACCTGGACGGGCTGAAGTACTACGCCGGGCTCCCCGGCGCCGTCGCCGGGGTGGACGCGCTGATCGCCCGCACCGGCTACACCGGCGAGGACGGCTTCGAGCTGTTCGTGGCGCCGGAGGACGCCGGGAAGCTGTGGCTGGCGCTCACCGAGGCGGGCCGCGAGGCCGGGCTGGTGCCCTGCGGGCTGTCCTGCCGGGACACGCTGCGGCTGGAGGCGGGGATGCCGCTCTACGGCAACGAGCTGACCCGCGCGACCACCCCGTTCGACGCGGGCATGGGCCGGGTGGTCAAGTTCGAGAAGACCACCAACGAGGGCAGGTTCGTCGGCCGGGAGGCTCTGGAGGCCGCCGCCGAGCAGGCCGCGACCGCGCCGCCGCGCAAGCTGGTCGGCCTGGTCGCCGAGGGCCGACGGGTGCCCCGGGCGGGCTACCCCGTGGTGGACGCGGCCGGCACGGTGATCGGCGAGGTCACCTCGGGCGCCCCCTCCCCCACCCTCGGCAAGCCGATCGCGATGGCCTACCTGGACGCCGCGCGTGCCGGGCACGACGACGCGGACGCCGGGGGCGCTTCGGTCGCGGTCGACATCCGCGGCAGCCACGAGCCGTACCGGATCGTCCCGCTGCCCTTCTACAAGCGGGCCCGCTGAGGCACCCCCGGCCCGCCGCGGCCGGTGCCCCGGCGCGTCCGGACGCGCGGGGCCCGCCGTCCGCAGCGGACGTCCCGTCCCACCTGTCAAGACCCGTTTCACAGCCCCCACCCTTCATCCGGGAGAATTCAGTCATGAGCAACCCCCAGCATCTGCGCTACAGCAAGGAGCACGAGTGGGTGTCGGCCGCCGAGGACGGTGTGTCGACGGTCGGCATCACCGAGCACGCGGCCTCCGCACTCGGCGACGTCGTCTACGTCCAGCTCCCCGAGGTCGGCGACTCGGTCACCTCGGGCGAGACCTGCGGTGAACTCGAGTCCACCAAGTCCGTCAGCGACCTGTACGCACCGGTCACCGGCGAGATCACCGAGATCAACCAGGACGTCGTGGACGATCCGGCGCTGGTCAACTCCGCCCCCTTCGAGGGCGGCTGGCTGTTCAAGGTCAAGGCGGACGGCGAGCCTGCCGACCTGCTCTCCGCCGACGAGTACGCCGCCTTCACCGGCAACTGAGCCCATACCCTCCAGCACACCACGATCGGATCGGAATCTGATGTCGCTTCTGAACGGTTCCCTGCACGAGGTGGACCCGGACGTCGCCGCCGCCGTCGACGCCGAGCTCCACCGCCAGCAGTCCACACTCGAAATGATCGCGTCGGAGAACTTCGCGCCGGTCGCCTCCCTGGAGGCGCAGGGTTCGGTGCTCACCAACAAGTACGCCGAGGGCTACCCGGGCCGCCGCTACTACGGCGGCTGCGAACACGTCGACGTCATCGAGAACATCGCGCGGGACCGGGTCAAGGCGCTGTTCGGCGCCGAGGCAGCGAACGTGCAGCCGCACTCCGGTGCCTCGGCGAACGCCGCCGCGATGTTCGCCCTGCTCAAGCCGGGCGACACCATCATGGGCCTGGACCTGGCCCACGGCGGCCACCTCACCCACGGCATGCGGATCAACTTCTCCGGCAAGCTCTACAACGTGGTGTCCTACCACGTGGACGAGCAGTCGAACCTGGTCGACATGGAGGAGGTCGCGCGCCTGGCCCGCGAGCACCGTCCGCAACTGATCATCGCCGGCTGGTCGGCCTACCCGCGTCAGCTGGACTTCGCCGCGTTCCGCGCGATCGCCGACGAGGTCGGCGCGCTGCTGATGGTGGACATGGCGCACTTCGCCGGCCTGGTCGCCGCCGGGCTGCACCCCAACCCCGTCCCGTACGCGGACGTGGTCACCACCACGACCCACAAGACGCTGGGCGGCCCGCGGGGCGGCGTCATCCTGTCGAAACAGGAGTACGCGAAGAAGATCAACTCCGCGGTCTTCCCCGGGCAGCAGGGCGGTCCGCTGGAGCACGTCATCGCGGCGAAGGCGGTCTCCTTCAAGATCGCGGCCGGCGAGGAGTTCAAGGAGCGCCAGCAGCGGACGCTGGCCGGCGCCGAACTGCTCGCCGAGCGGCTCACCCGCCAGGACGCGGTCGACGCGGGTGTCTCCGTGCTGTCCGGCGGCACCGAAGTCCACCTGGTCCTCGTCGACCTGCGCAACAGCGAGCTGGACGGGCAGCAGGCGGAGGACCGGCTGCACGAGGTCGGCATCACCGTCAACCGGAACGCCGTGCCGAACGACCCGCGCCCGCCGATGGTGACCTCCGGCCTGCGCATCGGCACGCCCGCACTCGCCACCCGCGGTTTCACCGCCGAGGACTTCACCGAGGTCGCCGACATCATCGCCGAGGCGCTGCTGCCCGGCTTCGACGAGGACAAGGCGAAGGAGCTGGCCGCCCGGGTCACCGCGCTCGCCGAGAAGCACCCGCTCTACCCCGGCCTGGGCTCCTAGCCCGGAACACCCGGCCGACGCACGAGCCCGCCGGGGCGGCGACCCCGCTCCGGCACGCGGCTCCGAGCCCGGCTCCGCGGACCTTCCCGCGGACACCACGGCCGGGGCGCCCGTCCACCCGCGCGGGCACCCCGGCACCGGCCGCTCCCCCGGCACCGGCCGCTCCCCCGGCACCGGCCGCTCCCCCGGCACCGGCCGCTCCCCCGGCGCCGGCCGCTCCCCCGGCGCCGGCCGCACGCGCGGCCGTGCGCCCCGCCCGCGATCCGGGCGCCCCCTTCCGGCACCTACGCTCCACCCACGAGCAGACAAAGGAGTCGCCGCCGTGGCCATCTCCGTCTTCGACCTCTTCTCCATCGGCATCGGCCCGTCGAGTTCGCACACCGTCGGCCCGATGCGCGCGGCCCGCATGTTCGCGGTCCGCCTCAAGAACGAAGGCGTCCTGGCCCAGACCGCCTCGGTGCGCGCGGAGCTGTTCGGCTCCCTGGGCGCCACCGGGCACGGTCACGGAACGCCCAAGGCCGTCCTCCTCGGTCTGGAGGGCAACGCCCCCCGCTCCGTGGACGTCGCCCGGGCCGACGAGGACGTCGCCCGCATCCGCGCCACCCGCAGGCTCCGGCTGCTCGCCGCCGAGATCGGCGACACCCACGAGATCGACTTCGACGCGGACGGGGACCTGGTCCTGCACCGTCGCCGCTCGCTGCCCTACCACGCCAACGGCATGACGCTCCTCGCCTGCGACGAGGACGGCCGTCCGCTGCTGGAGAAGACCTACTACTCGGTGGGCGGCGGCTTCGTCGTGGACGAGGACGCCGTCGGCGAGGACCGCATCAAGCTGGACGACACCCCGCTGACGCACTCCTTCCGCACCGGCGACGAGCTGCTGCGGCTGACCCGGGAGACCGGGCTGTCGATCTCCGCACTGATGCTGGAGAACGAGAAGGCCTGGCGCTCCGAGGAGGAGATCCGCGCCGGGCTGCTGGAGATCTGGCAGGTCATGCAGGACTGCGTCGCCCGCGGTCTGCGCCAGGAGGGCCACCTCCCCGGCGGACTGAGGGTCCGCAGGAGGGCCGCCGGTTCGGCCCGCCAACTGCGCGCCGAGGGCAACGACCTGGCGCACGCGATGGAGTGGACCACGCTCTACGCGATGGCCGTCAACGAGGAGAACGCCGCCGGCGGCCGGGTGGTCACCGCACCCACCAACGGCGCCGCGGGCATCATCCCCGCGGTGCTGCACTACTACGTCAACTTCGTGCCCGGTGCGGACGAGGACGGCGTGGTGCGCTTCCTCCTCGCCGCGGGCGCGATCGGCATGCTCTTCAAGGAGAACGCCTCCATCTCCGGTGCCGAGGTCGGCTGCCAGGGCGAGGTCGGCTCGGCCTGCTCGATGGCCGCCGGTGCGCTGGCCGAGGTGCTGGGCGCCTCGCCCGAGCAGATGGAGAACGCGGCCGAGATCGGCATCGAGCACAACCTGGGGCTCACCTGCGACCCCGTCGGCGGCCTGGTGCAGATCCCGTGCATCGAGCGGAACGGGATGG
Organism: Streptomyces sp. TAA040; assembly: GCF_000424845.1. NCBI lineage: Bacteria > Bacillati > Actinomycetota > Actinomycetes > Kitasatosporales > Streptomycetaceae > Streptomyces > Streptomyces sp. TAA040. The sequence continues at coordinate 224,984 of NZ_AUKR01000002.1, forward strand.
CCGCGGTCAAGGCCGTCACCGCCGCCCGGATGTCGTTGCGCGGCGACGGCCGGCACCATGTGTCGCTCGACAAGGCGATCAAGACCATGAAGGAGACCGGCGCCGACATGAGCGTCAAGTACAAGGAGACCGCGCGCGGCGGCCTCGCGGTGAACATCATCGAGTGCTAGGGAAACAGGCCCTGACCAGCGCGTTCGTACCTTTCAGCGCGGTCGGGGCCTTCCCTGCTTACGCGGCGGGAAGTCCCTGAACCCTCCCTGGGGCAGACGTGAAAGTCCCTTTAGCGACCGTCGGCGGCACCACCGAGATCCTCCGCCTGGCCGCGCGCCACCGCACCGTCCCGACCCACCACGTCTCCACCGTGGGCGTGTACGCGGGCACGGACGCGCCCCCGGTCGGCCCGGAGCACCCGACGGGACCGCCCGAGGCCCTGGAGCACGGATACACCCGGAGCAAGTGGGTGGCCGAAGGGCTCGTCGAAGAAGCCCGCCGACGGGGACTGCCCGTCACGGTGTACCGACCGACCCGTGTCGCCGCGCACAGCCGCACCGGCGCCTGCCAGCAGGGTGACTACCTGTGGCTGATACTCAAGGGCTGCATCCAGGCCCAGGCTGCGCCCTCCCGGGTGGACGCCGCCTTCGACCTGGCACCGGTGGACTACGTCGCCGACGCCGTGGTGGCGCTGTCCCTGCTCCCGGCGGCTGCCGACCCGACCTTCCACCTCGCCGCAGGTCGGTTGCTGCGCCTGGAGACGGCGCTGGACTGGCTGCGTGCCATGGGGCACCACCTTCCGGAGGTCTCCCCGCAGGCATGGCTGGACCGGATCGGCGCGGACCCGGGCAACGCGGCGTTCCCGCTTCTCGGCACGCTGGCCGCAGAACTGACCGGCGGCGGGTCGGAGGGCGGCCTCACCTTCGACCCCGCAGCCACCGACGCCGCGCTCGCCACGACGGACGTGTCGCGCCCCGCGTTCGACCGGGAACTGTTCGGCCGCTGCACCGCCCGCTTCAACGCGACAGGATGGCTCCCGGAACCCGGTGGAGAGCGCTGAGGGACGTGCCCCCAGCGAACCGTCTTTTGAGCGTGGGCGCCCGGACTCCGGTGGCTGATGCTTCCGGCCCCGGCGCGGCAGGTCGCCGACGACGCGTTCTCACGCCCCCGGCCGGGACGACGGCCGGCCGTCGCTCCGAACCGCGGGGCACCCGGGCGGGCTCAGTCGGCGGTGGTGGTGCCGGTGGTCGTGCCGGTGGTGGTGGGACCGGCGTGCCAGCGCTGGTCGCTGTCGCCGTCGGCGCGGGCGAGGCGCAGCGGGCTGCCGGGCTCGTGCGACTCCGGCGTGACCGCGGAGCCGGGCTCGGTGAACGGACGGAGCGATCCGTCGGAGGCCAGCTCGAACCGCAGGTTCCCGTCCGGCCGGTCCGTGTCGTCCCCGTCCTCGGCGCCGCTCCCGTCCTCGCTCTCTTCCTCGTTCCCGTCCTCGTTCCGCTCCTCGGCCGCCGACGTGCAGGCGTGGAGGCCGAAGCCGCTGTCGGTGTCGCCGCGCGAGCCCAGGCAGAAGTCGGGGTCGGCGTAGCTGCGCAGCAGGCCGCGGTGGTCCAGGAGCCACTTCTGGGTGCTCACCGGCGCGCAGGTCCGCAGCACCACGTCCCGGTGCTGCTCCGGGATCCGGCCGTCGACATCCAGGCAGAGGTCCGTACCGGCGTTGACGAACGGGCCGAAGGCGTCGCCCTGCGGGGGGCCGGGGTGCGCGGCCGAGTCCCGGTCGGAGTCGGAGCCGGTCGGTCCGGGCGCGGGGACGGACGTGCCGTCCCGCTCGCCCGGCGAGGGGTCGGCCGGGGGCGGGTCGGGGGACGCGGGGACGGTGACCGTGGCGGTCACCGGCGGGGGTTCCGGAGCGGATCCGTCGCCGTCGCCGCTGACCAGGGCGACTGTGGTGCCGAGAGCGGACAGCGCCAGGACGGCGACACCGAGCGGCAGGGCGAGTGCCGACAGCGGGCGTCTGGCCACGGCGTGGGTGCGCGTCCTGCGCACCGGCTCGGGGCCGGGTGCGGCGCATGCCGGCGCCGCGGCCAGCGGCGCGCGGCGGGGCCGCTCGGGTATGCGGATGCGTGCGCCGCGGGGCGGCAGGGGCGAGGCGTACTCCTGGGCGCCCCAGAGCAGCAGCCCCTCTGCCATCGCGGTGTGCGGGCTCTCCGTGAGCCGCCGCAGGTCGTCGAGCACTACCGCGCAGGTGGGGCAGCCGACCAGGTGACGGTCCAGGTCGGCGCTGTGGCGGGTGCCGTTGGACCGCGCGACGGCTTCGGTGATCCGGCCGAACGCGCGGCACTCCTCGCTGCCGCTATCGGCCAGGTGCGCCCGGCTGCAGGCGGCGCGCAGGGCGTCCTGCGCGCTCTCCGCCAGACCCGGCACCGCGTCCGGTTCGGTGCGCAGCAGCAGCCCCACCACCTCGTCGGGGTCGCGCTCGACGAAGTGGTGCCAGAGGACGATCCGGCTCCGCGGCGGCAGGCGGCGCAGGCCGCGGAGCATGGGACTGAGCGCGTCGAACCGGGGCGCTCCGGAGCCGGCGGCCCGCACGCCGTCGATCCAGTGGGCGAACGCGGGGACGAGTTCGGTGGCCCGGCCGGCGGCCGACCAGCTCGCCGCCACGCGCTGCACGCCGAGCAGCAGAGGCAGCCGCCAGGCGCATTCCCCGGAGCCGTGGCGCTCCTCCTGGAAGGCCAGCGCGAAGGCACGTTCGGTGAGCTCTCGTGCGGAGGAGTCGCTGCGGGAGGTGATGGCCGCGTAGCGGCTGACCGCCGGGAGGTGGCGGCGGCGCAGTTCGTCGGCCGCCGCGCCGCGGGCGGTGGCGGGGCCGGCCCGGACGAACTGGGTCAGCTCGGCGTCGGGCAGCCGGGGGAAGGCCGATTCGCCCGGTGAGCTGCCCGAGTGGGGTCCGTACTGGGACAAGCCAATGACTCCTCGCCGTCCGACGCCGTCGACCAGCGAGCCTCCGACGGCCGTTGAGCCGGAAGAAGCCCATGCTGCTGGAGAAGCAACCGCTCGGGGCGGACTGTGTCAACAACGGTGGTATTCCCGGGTGGAACCGCTCCGCCGTTCCGGCCCGGACCGTGGGGGATCGCCCCGGTCTCCGAGCCGTCGCAGTCGCCACTGTGCGACCCGACCGCGTTCAGCGGTCAGCAGCAGGACGGCGGTCGGCCGAAGCGCTGCCGCCCTCGCGCGGGCGCCGCACCGGCCGTCCGCGAACGGTACGCGTGCACGCCCTTGCTACCACGGCGGCGGCGCGGGGTCCGGCGGTTGCCGAAGCCCACGACGAGCGGTCGCCCGATGCGGCGAACGGTCGGTCCGGGCACGGGCGGCTTCGGACGCACGTCCGCGCGGGGCCGCGGAGCCGGGGATTCCGCACCGGACGGGCCCGTACCTCGGGCCCGTCCGGTGGACGGCTTCCCGGGGTACGGGCCCGCGCGGTGCGGGACGGACGGGATGTCCCGGCCCGGTGGGGCGGGGCGGGGTTCGGAAGGTGAGCCTCCAGGCGTCGATGCGGCCGGTGTCGCGGGCGTGGGTGTCCTGGACCCGCAGTCGCCAGGTGCCGTTGGCGGGTTCGGCGGAGGCGTTCACGGTCCAGGTCTCGTGGACGTCGGGGGTGGAGTCGCCGCCGGCGCTCTTGAGCCGGTGGCTCGTGCCGCTGGGGCCGATCAGGTCGATGACGAGGTCGCCGCGGTAGGTGTGCACGATGTCCACGCCCACCCTCAGGTCCGAGGGCGCGTTGCCGGAGAGCCCGCCGACCGGGATGGCGGAGGTCACCGCGGGCCCGTTGTCCGGGATCGCCAACGGCGGCCCAGACCACCGTGCGCGGTGCCACGCTCCCCTTGCTCTTCGCCGTCGCGGGCTTCTCGGACGCCGGTTGCCCGGGTGGACTCCACGGCGATCTCGGCCGCGGTGGCCCTAATCACCCGCCGGGTGGTGCCGTCCTTCGCCCGCTGGCCAACGCGGTCGCCGCCGAGCACCGGCAGTCCGTCGTACGTCCGCTCGTAGCGGGTGTGGGTGCCGCCGTCGGCGTTCTTGACCACGTCCCCGGACCTTCAGCTTCTCCTCGGCACCCAGGCCGAGTTGCTCGGCAGCCTCGGCGGTGTCCGCCTCCGCGGCGCGGATCAGGTCCGCGCGCTGCTCGGGGCTCAGGTCCACGGGGAGGGCACCGGGACGGGCGGCCTCCGGACCGGCCGGACGGGCAGAACCAGAGGTGGGGAGGGCGGCGTGCCGCAGGTTGCGGTGGGGGGCGCCGCACGCCGTCCGTGGGAAGCCTGACAGGACGGACGTGAACATGTCATGACCGCGGACCAACTTGACCGAAAGGCGTTCGGTGGAGAAGACCGTGTTTCCGTATATCGGACACCGGGAGCGGCAGGCGTCGACGCGTAGGCTTCGGCAGCATGAGTCACACCGACGTCCGCGAACTGCGGTCCGCGCTGCACACCGCTTCCGATATCGCCTTCGCACTGGAGGAGGCGCCCTCGACGGAGGAGTTGACCGGACTGTCGGAAGCACTCGTCCGCGCGCTGAGCAGCGTCCGCGCGCTGGAGGGCGAGCACGGCGGTGACACGGGCTGCCGGGAGCACCCGCGCGGCGCCGTCGACCCGCTCTGGAACGACCCGGACGACCCGCTGCCGCCGGGGTGGGGCAAGTGCCTGCTCTGCAACGACCGGCGCCGCCGGGCGAGCGCGGGGCAGCGCCGGGTGCGCTAGGTGAGTTGCCCCGCAGCCGCAGGACGCCCGCCGCCCCGGACCCCGCCGCGGGCTCTCAGTGGGAGCCGTCAGAACACCGACCAGTCGGAGCGGTGCGTGAAGTCCTCCAGCGCGGCCATCGCCCCGACCGAGTTCCCCACCGGGTCCAGCCCGGGGCTCCAGGCGCACACCGCGCCGCGGCCCGGCACGATGGCCAGAATGCCGCCGCCCACGCCGCTCTTGCCCGGCACCCCGACCCGGTACGCGAACTCGCCCGCGGCGTCGTAGGTGCCGCAGGTGAGCAGCACGGCGTTGATCCGCTTGGCGTCTCCGCGCCCGAGCAGCCGGGTGCCGTCCGCCCGCAGGCCGTGACGGGCGAGGAGACTGCCCGCCATCGCGAGGTCGCGGCAGTCGGCGGCGATCGAGCACTGACCGAAGTAGTGGGCCAGCACGTCCTCGACCGGGTTGTGCAGGTTCCCGAAGGAGGCCATGAAGTGCGCCAGCGCCGCGTTGCGGTGCCCGTGCCGCGCCTCCGACGCGGCGACGGCGGGGTCGACGGCGATGCCCTCGTTCCCCGACTCCTGCCGCAGCAGTTCCAGCACGGCGCCCTTGGCGTCGCCGGTCAGGGAGAGCAGCGCGTCCGTCACCACCAGTGCACCGGCGTTGATGAAGGGGTTCCGCGGGACCCCCTGCTCGGATTCGAGCTGCAACAGGGAGTTGAAGGGGTTGCCGGACGGCTCGCGCGCCACCCGCTGCCACAGGGTGGTGCCGCCGTGGGCGAGCGCGAGGGACAGGGCGAACAGCTTGGAGATGCTCTGGACCGAGAACGACGTGCGCCACTCGCCGACCCCGTGCACCTCGCCGTCGACGGTCGCCAGCGCCATCCCGAAGTCATAGGGGTCGGCGCAGGCGAGTGCGGGGATGTAGTCGGCCGGCTGGCCCCGGCCGAGCACCGGCCGGGCGGCGGCCATCGATTGCGTCAGCAGGTCCGCGTAGTCCACCCGGCCATTGTGTCCGGGTGCGCCGTCGGCGTCGCGGCGGGCCCACCGGGCGGTGGCGCGCCGGAAGGACCGGACGGCAGGGGCCGCGCTCACTGGTCGGTGGTGCGCATCTCGAACCAGGTGGTCTTGCCGCGGGGCAGGAGGTCCACGCCCCAGCGGTCGGACAGGCGTTCCACGAGCCACAGGCCCCGGCCGCTGGTGTCCATCTCCTGCACCGGCATCAGGCAGGGCAGTCCGCGCGACGGATCGCGGACCTCGATCCGCACCCGGTCCCGGCGGCGGAACATCCGCAGACCGAACGTGTGGGCCCCGGTGTGCCGGACGGCGTTGCCCACGAGCTCGGACACGAGTAACACTCCGTACTCGGTGCGCTGGGCCGGCAGCCGCCAGTTGTCCCGGAACACGGCCTCGGTGAGGCGGCGGGCGGTGGCGGCGGACTCGGGACGGTTGGGGAGGCGGACCTCGTCCAGACTCGGGTCGCCGACCAGATCAAGGGCACTTCCCGCCGCCGCTCCCCCGCGCGCAGGCAACCGCGATGCCGTGTCTCCCAGTCCCGCCATGGCTCCATCATGACGTGATTTCGCCCACTCCGTGGGCGGTCCGGTGCAATTGCTCGGGCCCGCGGACGACTACCGAGCGGGGTCGCCGCATATGCCGACGGCAGCCGCCGTTCGATTCCGTCGCGCCCACCTGCGATGACATCCCGTACTCGAATGATCACCAGTGACGAGGGGCCGGTCACCGCTTAAGGCTGCGTTAAGGCTGGGCTAAGGCGTCCGGACGCCGCGCGGACACCCGAACGAGTGCGCCCCCGCCGACGGGACGGCCGATCACCACTGCCGCCACTGCTTCCGGCGACACCGGTGCCGGCCGCCGCTGCCGCCGGGCACCAGCACCCGGAGGTGCTTCCGGTCGCGCCGTCGCTCGCGACCTGCTCCCCGCTTCCGGCCGCGGCACCGGCCGCGACCGGAAGCACCCCGGGGCCGCCGGGCCGGGCGGCCCCGGGGTGCGCCGGGGCCGTGCGGGTACAGTCGGCACGCTGCGCCGACTCGCGCCGGACGGGTCCGCGCGGCTCGTATCCGTCGAGCAACCGCCGGCCAGGTGATCACGTGACCAGTACCCAGGACCCGACCGGGTCGGCCGTCTCCGCCGACCGCACCGAGGCGACCGGACCGGTGTCCTCCCCGATGATGGCGGAGCGCGCCATGCGGATACGGCGCCGGCTGGAGCGCCTCATCGGCATCGCCGCGACCGAGGGCAACAGCGTCGACGTACTGCGGAACGGCGACGAGATCTTCGCGGCGATGCTCGACCGCATCCGGTCCGCCGAGCACACCGTGGACATGATGACCTTCGTGTACTGGAAGGGCGACATAGCCGCCCAGTTCGCCGACGCGCTCGCGGAACGGGCGCAGGCCGGGCTCCGGGTGCGGCTGCTGCTGGACGGGTTCGGAAGCAGACCGATCGAGAAGGACCAGTTGGCGGCCATGGAGCGCGCGGGCGTGCACATCGCCTGGTTCCGCAAGCCGCTCCACCTCTCCCCCCTCAAGCAGAACCACCGCTGCCACCGCAAGGTGCTCCTGATCGACGAGCGGGTGGCGTTCACCGGCGGGGTGGGCATCGCCGAGGAGTGGTGCGGCGACGCCCGCAACGAGAACGAGTGGCGGGACACCCACGTGGAGGTGCGCGGCCCGGCGGTGGACGGCATCGCGGCCGCGTTCGCGCAGAACTGGGCCGAGTGCGACGACGCGCTCTTCGACGAGCGCGACCGGTTCGTCGAGCACGAGTCCCCGGGCGACGCCGTGATCCAGGTGGTGCGCGGCTCGGCCAGCTTCGGCTGGCAGGACATGCAGACGCTGATCCGGGTGGTACTGAAATCGGCCGAGGAAAGGTTTCGGCTGGCCACGGCCTACTTCGCGCCCGACACCTACTTCGTCGAGCTGCTGTGCGCGGCGGCACGCCGCGGGGTGCGGGTGGAGATCCTGCTGCCCGGACCGCACACCGACAAGCGGGTGTGCCTGATCGCCGGTCAGCAGCACTACGAGGAGCTCCTCGCCTGCGGGGTGAGGATCTACCAGTACCAGCCGACGATGATGCACGCGAAGGTGATCACCGTCGACGGAGTCGCCTCCCTGGTCGGCTCGACGAACTTCAACCGGCGCTCCCTGGGCCACGACGAGGAGGTGATGCTCACCGTGCTGGACGAGGGGCTCACCGCCGAGCTGGACCGGCATTTCGACGAGGACCTGACGGCGAGCGTGCACATCAAGCCGGGACGCTGGAAGCGGCGTTCGCTGGTGCAGCGGGCCAAGGAGGCGGCCGTCTACCCGCTCCGGCACTTCCTGTGACCGGTCCCCGCCGCCCCGTCCCCGCCGCGGGGACGGACGGGCGGGGCCGGCGGGACGGGATCAGCGGAAGACGGCCTTGCCGGGGCCGTCCTCGACGAAGCTGCGCATCCCGGTCTCCCGGTCCTCGGTCGCGAACAGCCCGGCGAACCACGTGCGCTCGATCGCGAGACCGGTGTCGATGTCGGTCTCCAGGCCGTGGTCGACGGCCTCCTTCGCCGCCCGCAGCGCGAGCGCCGGGCCGGCGGCGAGCTGCGCGGCCCAGGCGTGCGCCTGCGCGTACACCTCGGCGGCCGGGACCACGCGGTCCACCAGGCCCAGGGCGAGCGCCTCCTCCGCCTTGACCTGCCGGCCGGTGAAGATGAGGTCCTTCGCCCGGGAGGGCCCGATCAGCCGGGCCAGCCGCTGGGTGCCGCCGGCTCCCGGGATCAGCCCGAGCAGGATCTCCGGCTGCCCGAGTCTGGCGTTCTCCCCGGCGATCCGGATGTCGGCGCACAGGGCGAGTTCGCAGCCGCCGCCGAGCGCGTAGCCGGCCACCGCGGCGACGACCGGTTTCGGGATCCGGGCCACCGCGGTGAAGGCCTCCTGGAGCCCGCGGGACCTGCCCACCATGGCGGCGTGGTCCATCGCGCGCATCTCCTTGATGTCCGCTCCGGCGGCGAACACCTTCTCCCCGCCGTAGAGCACGACGGCCCGCACGTCGTCGCGGTGCGCCACCTCGGCGGCGAGGTCGCGCAGGCCGTCCTGGGTGGCGATGTCGAGCGCGTTCATCGGCGGGCGGTCCAGCCGGATGGTCCCGACGCCGTCGGCTACCTCAAGGTTCACAGTCATGGCGGCAGGGTAACGCCCGTTAACCTCGCCCCGCTGCCCGCGAGGCGCCGCCCCTCGCCTCCCGGGCGCCGTCCGCGCCGTCGCCCTGCGCGGCAGGGCCCCCGCCGCCACTGCACGCGGTGACCAGCAGGGCCGTGCCCAGCAGCGCGGTGGTGTCTCCGCGCGCTGCCCGCGTGCGGCACGTCCCGTTGCCCGCGTCACCTGCATCGTCCCGGTCGGAAACCCACAGAGTCCTCCCGGTGGGCTCCCCGGGAATGTCACCGTTCCTTCCCCTACCAGCGGCGCCGACGCGGCCGGCGGGGGTTCACCCGAACGGCCGCGCGCGGAACCGCGCGTCCGTGCTCGCCGCTTCGGCCGGCGGCGGTCTGCGGGAGCCGGCAACGCCCGGCAAGAGGGCCGAGGACGGGGGCGGTTGGGAACGCCGACCGGCGGGCGTCGATGTCGGCGTGCGCCCCGGGACGCTCCCGTGACCGGCGAACGAGCCGCTCGGGCGTGTGAGGAGAACGGCCGGGCGGGAAGAATCCCCCGAGAACGGTGACGGCGGCGCACGGCACGGGACGCCGGACGCCCCAGGGCCTCCCGTCCGACGGCGGCCCCGGCCCGGAACCGCCCAGCGAGCCGCAGGAGGCTGACCCATGCCCTGCCCAGCCCCGCCGCATCCTCGCAGCCTGCCGCTCCCCCGTCCGGCGGTGCACCCGTGACGGACCCCGCCGGGCCGCTCACCGGCCTCCCGCCGGAGCCCGCGGGCGGTGGCGCCGCCCGCGGCGCCGCCGCGCACCGGGCGCGGGCGGCGCCCGGCGCACCCGCCCGGAGCGCCGGCCGTCCCTCCCCCCGCGCGCCGGACCGCTCCCCGTCCGCCGTCCCGGTGTGGCCGGGCAGCCCGCAACCGCTGGGGGCCCGCTACCGCGCCGGGCCCGAGGGGACGGCGGGCACCAACTTCGCCCTGTGGGCCGGCGGAGCGGAGGCCGTGGAGGTCTGCCTCTTCGACGAGGAGGACACCGAGACGCGGTATCCGCTGGCCGAGCTCACGCACGAGATCTGGCACGGCTTCCTCCCCGGCGTCCGTCCCGGCCAGCGCTACGGCTACCGGGTGCACGGCCGCTGGGACCCGTGGTCGGGCGCCCGCTGGAACCCGGCCAAGCTGCTGCTGGACCCGTACGCGCGTGCCGTGGACGGCGAGTTCGCGTTGCCGCCCGAGGTCTACGGCCACGTCCGCGACTGGCCCCAGCAGGAGCTCGCCGACACGGTCCGCGACGACCGCGACTCGGCCCGCTGCGTGCCGAAGGGCGTCGTCGTCCACGAGGGCGACGCCGCCGGCGGCCCCGACGACCCGCCGGACGACGACTGGCGCGAGGACCGGCGGCCCAAGACCCCGTGGGCCGACACGGTCCTGTACGAACTGCACGTCCGCGGCTTCACGATGCGGCACCCGGGAGTGCCCGAGGAACTGCGCGGGACGTACGCCGGACTGGCGCACCCGGCCGCCGTCGAGCACCTGACCCGGCTGGGCGTCACCGCGGTGGAGCTGCTCCCGGTGCACCAGTTCGCCCACGAGGACCACCTGCTGCGCCGCGGGCTGCGCAACCACTGGGGCTACAGCTCCGTCGGCTACTTCGCCCCGCACGCGGGCTACGCCGCCACCGGGACCCGCGGCCGGCAGGTCGGCGAGTTCAAGAGGATGGTCCGCGCCCTGCACGCCGCCGGCATCGAGGTGATCCTGGACGTCGTCTACAACCACACCGCCGAGGGCGGCGAGCTGGGCCCCACCCTGTCGCTGCGCGGCATCGACAACCGCGGCTACTACCGCCTCGGCGAGGACCCGCGCCGCTACGCCGACTACACCGGCTGCGGCAACACGCTCCACGTCGTGCAGCCGCAGGTGCTCCGGCTGATCACCGACTCGCTGCGCCACTGGGTGCAGGAGATGGGTGTGGACGGGTTCCGCTTCGACCTCGCCGCCGCGCTGGCCCGTTCCATGCACGACGTGGACATGCTGTCCCCGTTCCTCGCGGTGATCGCCCAGGACCCGGTGCTGCGCCGGGTCAAGCTGATCGCCGAACCCTGGGACGTCGGCTCCGACGGCTACCAGGTGGGCGCGTTTCCCCCGCTGTGGACGGAGTGGAACGACCGCTACCGGGACGCGGTGCGCGACTACTGGCGCGGCGCGCTGCCCGACGTCCGCGACCTCGGCTACCGGCTGGCCGGCTCCAGCGACCTCTACGCCCGGGGCGGCAGGCGCCCCTACGCCTCGATCAACTTCGTGACGGCGCACGACGGCTTCAGCCTGCGCGACCTGGTCAGCTACCAGGAGAAGCACAACGAGGCGAACGGCGAGGAGAACCGGGACGGCACCGACGACAACCGCTCCTGGAACTGCGGCGCCGAGGGCGAGACCGCGGAGCCGGAGGTGAACGCGCTGCGGCGGCGCCAGCTGCGCAACCTGCTGACCACGCTGCTGCTGTCCACGGGTGTGCCGATGCTCGTCGCCGGGGACGAGATGGGGCGCACCCAGCACGGCAACAACAACGCCTACTGCCAGGACAACGAGACCGGTTGGGTGGACTGGTCGCTGCTGGAGGACCCGGCCTGGCAGGCCCTGTTCGAGCTGACCGCCCGCCTGGTGCGGCTGCGCCGCGCCCATCCGGTGCTGCGTCGGCGGGCCTTCTTCTCCGGCCGCCCCAACGGGAGCGACGGGCTCCGCGACCTGGCCTGGTTCACCGCCGACGGCCGGGAGATGGCGGAGGCCGACTGGTACACCCCCGGCAGCACGCTCGCGCTCTACCTCTCCGGCGGCGACATCCCGCAGCGCGACGCCGTGGGCCGCCCGGTGACCGACGACAGCTTCCTGGTGCTGCTGCACGCCGGGAACGCGCCCCTCTCCTTCCTTCTGCCGGGAGGGCCGTGGGCGGACGGCTACGAGCTGGTCGTGGACACCTCTCGCGAGGACCAGGGCGAGGCGCCCGGCACGGTGCACCGGGCCGGGGACACCGTCCCGGTGCCGCCGCGCTGCGTCCTGCTGTGGCGCGCCGACCGGGGCGGGGCAGCGGCATGACCGCCGCAGGGGCGTGCCCCGGCGCGCGCCGGGGGAAGGGCGTCCCCGGGCCGCGCGGGGGCGGCTCTCGGTCCGGGGACCTACGTCGAAGAACCCGGTGAACTCTGTCAGTGGCGAACCGTAGTCTCGGTGCTGATGAGTGCCGTCACCGAACCCCCCGCCGAACCCGCCGTCCGGCCGCCCGCCGAAGCGCCCGACCCGTCCGACACCCCGGCCGGGGGCCCGTCCGGCGCCGCGTCCGAAGGCCCCGGCGGGGAGCGTTCGGCGGTGCGCTCGCTGCTGCGCCTGTGGCCGTTCGTGCGGCCGGTCCGCGTCCGGCTGTTCTCCGCCGCCTTCGTCGCCGTCCTGGCCTCCTGCACGGGGCTGCTCATCCCGCTCGTGCTGAAGTGGCTGGTGGACGGCCCCGTCGCCGCCCGGGACACCGGCGGGGTGTGGCTGGGCGGCGGGGTGCTGCTGGCCGTCGGGATCGCCGAGGCCGCCCTGTTCGGCCTGCGCCGGTGGCTGGTCGCCCGCCCGCTGGCCGGGGTGGAGGCGGCCATGCGCGGCGCGCTGTACCGCCACCTGCAACGGCTGCCGGTGGCGTTCCACGACCGGTGGGCCAGCGGTCAGCTCCTCTCCCGCGCCACCACCGACCTCCAGCTGCTCCGGATGTTCCTCGCCTTCCCGCTGACCTTCCTGGTCGTCAGCGGCGTGACGATCGTCGTCGGCTGTGTGATCCTGCTGTCGCAGGCGTGGACGCTGGGCCTCGTGGTGCTGCTACCGGTGCTCCCGCTGGTGCTGCTGTGCTCGCTCTTCGAGCAGCGCTACGCCCTGGTGGCCAGGAAGGCGCAGGACCAGCTCGGCGACCTCACGACCGTGATCGAGGAGGCCGTGCTCGGCGTCCGCATCATCAAGGGGTTCGGCCGGCACCGCAGCCAGACGCGGGCGTTCCGCGCCCTGTCAGGGAGGCTGCTCGGCACCGAGCTGCGCAAGGCCCGGCTGCTCGCGGGCATCTGGGCGCTGATCGTGACACTGCCGGAGCTGGCGCTGGGCGCCGCCCTGGTGCTGGGCACGGTGCAGGTCGCGGACGGCGAGCTGTCGGCCGGAACCCTGGTCGCCTTCCTGACCACGGCGCTCGCCCTGCGGTGGCCGGTGGAGTCCATCGGCTTCCTGCTGGCGATGAGCAACGAGGCGGCGACGGCCACCGACCGGTACTTCGAGGTGCTGGACGCCCCCGCGCCCCGGGACACCCCGCTCGACGCCGGGCCGGCCGCACCCCCGGTGGCCCGGGACGGCGCGGGCAACGGCAGGGGCCTGCGGTTCGACTCGGTCCGGTTCCGGTACCCGGACGCCCCGGCGGACGCACCGCCGGTGCTGGACGGCGTGGACCTGCACATCGCGCCGGGCGAGTCGATGGCGCTGGTCGGAGCCACCGGCAGCGGCAAGACGACCCTCAGCGCCCTGGTGCCGCGGCTCCACCCGACGACCGGCGGCCGGATCGTGCTGGACGGCGCCGACATCGCCACGCTGAGCACCGACGCGCTGCGCGCGAAGGTCGCGGTCGCCTTCGAGGAACCGACCCTGTTCTCCGCGACGGTCCGGGAGAACGTCCTGATGGGCGCGGCGGGCGCCGAGGAGGAGGACCTCCACCGGGCGCTGCGGATCGCCCAGGCGGACGGCTTCGTGTCCGCGCTGCCGCACGGCGTGGACACCCAGGTCGGCGAGCAGGGGCTGAGCCTGTCCGGCGGACAGCGGCAGCGTCTGGCGCTGGCCCGCGCGGTGGTGGGCCGACCGCGGTTCCTGGTGCTCGACGACCCGCTGTCGGCGCTGGACGTGAACACCGAGGCGCGGGTGGAGGCCGCCCTGCGCGAGGTGCTGACGACGACGACCGCGCTGGTGATCGCGCACCGGCCGTCGACGGTGCTGCTGGCCGACCGGGTGGCGATGCTGTCGGGGGGCCGCATCACCGCCGTCGGCTCGCACCACGAACTCCTGCGGGAGAGCGCCGAGTACCGGCACCTGATGTCCGGTGACGCCCACGAGGAGGAGCGGTGACCACCACGACCGACCCGTCCGGTCCGAAGGACCGCGCCGGGGGCCCCGGCGCCAGGGCCCCCGCGGCCGCCCCGCGCGGCACCGCGGGAGCCGCCCCGCCGGCCGGGGAGCCGACGGGTGGAGCGACGGACGCCTTCGACCGGGACGCCCTGCCCGCGCCGCCCGACGCCCCGCGGCGGCTGCTGGGCTCGCTGCTGCGCCCCCACCGCCCGCGGGTGGGCATCGCGGCGCTCGCGCTGCTGCTCCAGCAGGCGGTGGTGCAGGTCGGCCCCCTGCTGGTCGCCTACGCCATCGACCGCGGCGTACCCGCGCTGCGGGCGGACGACTGGGGCCCGCTGCTGCTCGTGGCGGGCGCCTATCTGGGGTGCGCGCTGCTCGGGGGCACGCTCCAGTACTGCTTCGTCCGGCTGGCCGCCTGGCTGAGCCAGCACGTGCTGCTGGAGCTGCGCAGCAGGATTCACCGGCACGCCCAGGTGCTCAGCGTCGACTTCCACGACCGCTACACCTCGGGCCGGCTGATCTCGCGGGCGACCACCGACGTGGAGGCGCTGCGCGAACTGCTGGACGAGGGCCTCCAGGAGCTGCTGACGGTCGCCCTCTCGGTGTTCTACATCTCGGCGATGCTGCTCTACCTGGATCTCGGGCTCGGCGCGGCGGCGATCGCCTCCTTCGTGCCGCTGCTGGCCCTGGTGCGCAACTTCCGCCGCCGGTCGATGCGGGTCTACCGCAAGCGGTCCACCGCCATCGCCGCGGTGATCGTGAAGTTCGCGGAGACGATGAACGGCATCCGCCCGGTGAAGTCCTTCCGCCGGGAGCGCGCGAACGACGCGGACTTCGGCGAGCTGAACCGCCGCCATCTGCGGGTGAACGGCGACTCCATCCTGGAGATGGCCCGCTATGTGGTGGCCTCCCGGCTCACCGCCAACGCGGCGGTGGCGGGCATCGTGCTGTGGGGCGCGTACGGGGTGGCGGACGGCGGGCTCGGGCTCGGGGCGCTGGCCGCGTCGGTGCTCTATCTGCGCCGGCTCTACGACCCGATCGACCGGCTGGGCATGTTCCTGAACTCCTATCAGTCGGCGTCCGCCTCGCTGGAGAAGATCGCCGGCCTGCTGGCTCAGGAGCCGGGGGTTCCGGAGGCCGCCGAGCCGCGGGAGCTGCCGGAGCGTGCGCCGCGCCGTCCCGGTCGCGAGGTGCTCTTCGACGAGGTGCGGTTCACCTACCGCACCGGCGACGAGGTGCTCCCCCGGTTCTCGCTGCGGATCCCCGCAGGGCAGACGGTGGCGGTGGTCGGCGCCACCGGAGCGGGCAAGTCCACCCTGGCCAAGCTGCTGGCCCGCTTCTACGATCCGAGCTCCGGCCGGGTGCTGCTGGACGGCACGGACCTGCGCGAGCTGTCGTCGACCGACCTGCGTCGCGGGGTGGTGATGGTCACTCAGGAGGCGTTCCTGTTCTCCGGCACGGTCGCCGAGAACATCGCGATCGGCCGACCGGACGCCGAGCGTGCGGACGTGGAGCAGGCAGCGAAGGCGATCGGGGCCCACGACTTCATCGCCGCGCTGCCCGACGGCTACGACACCGACGTCCGCAAGCGGGGCGGCCGGATCTCGGCCGGGCAGCGGCAGTTGGTCTCCTTCGCCCGGGCGCTGCTGGCCGACCCGGCGGTGCTGATCCTGGACGAGGCGACCTCCTCACTGGACGTCCCGGGCGAGCGGACGGTCCAGGAGGCCATGCACACCGTGCTGCGCGGCCGGACGGCGGTCGTCATCGCGCACCGGCTGTCGACGGTGGAGATCGCCGACCGGGTGCTGGTGATGGCGGACGGGCGGGTCGTCGAGGACGGCACCCCGCAGGAGCTGGTGGCGCGGTCCGGGGAGTTCGCCCGTCTGCACGAGGCCTGGCGGCAGAGCGTGCGCTGACGCCGGGCCCCGCCGGGCACGGGGGGCGCCCCGGCCCGGGCGGGCGCCCCGCATTCCGTGCCCGCCCCCGGCGGGGGCGGGCACAAGACGCGGGCGGCGTCAGCGCAGCAGGACGCCGGCGGCCTCGTCGGCGGCGCCGCTCTCCGCGGGTACGGCGGCCAGTCCCAGCTCGGTGCCGTCGGACAGCAGCCGGTGGGCGGGCAGCACCCGCACGGTGTACCCGAACGGACCGGTGCGGTCCAGCGCCAGCGGGCCCTCGAAGAGCCAGCGCCCCTCCAGGTCCCGCCCGCCGGTGGTCTTGAGCGGCACCTGCACCGGGTCGGTGAGGGTGTCGGAGGGGTCCACCCGTCCGGCGACGGCCTGCACCTCCACCTCGGAGGGCTCCAGCGAGCCGAGGCGCACCCGTACCCGCAGGGAGAGCGCCGCCCCGAGTTCGAGCGAGTCGGTGGCCGGTCCCGCGGCCTCCACGTGGTCGACCGCGACCTGCGGCCACTGCTCCCGGACACGGGCCTTCCAGCGGGCCAGCTCGGCGGCAGACTCCGGTCCGAGTTCCCGGTGGGCGCGGGCGGCCGGCGCATAGAGCCGCTGCACGTACTCTCCCACCATCCGGTCCGCGAGCACCCGGGGGCCGAGGCGGCGCAGGGTCTGCCGGATCATGTCCAGCCAGCGCTCCGGACGGTCGTAGAAGCAGGGGGCCACCTGTTGCTCCAGCGCCTCGTAGAGGGCGGCGGCCTCGATGGCGTCCCGGCGCTCCTCGTCGGCGGCGGAGCCGTCCGCGGTGGGGATGGGCCAGCCGAAGTCCGGCTCGTACCACTCGTCCCACCAGCCGTCGAGCACCGAGAGGTTCAGGCCGCCGTTGAGCGCGGACTTCATCCCGCTGGTGCCGCAGGCCTCCAGCGGGCGCAGCGGGTTGTTCAGCCAGACGTCGCAGCCCGGGTAGAGCTTCTGGGCCATGCCCATCCCGTAGTCCGGCAGGAAGACGATCCGGTGCCGCACCTTCGGGTCGTCGGCGAACCGGACGAGTTCCTGGATGAGCCGCTTGCCTCCGTCGTCGGCCGGGTGGGCCTTGCCGGCGACGACGAGCTGGATCGGGCGCTCGGGGTGGAGCAGCAGTTCGGTCAGCCGCTTCCGATCGTGCAGCATCAGGGTGAGCCGCTTGTAGGACGGCACCCGCCGGGCGAAACCCACCGTGAGCACGTCGGGGTCGAGGACCTGGTCGACCCAGCCCAGCTCGGCGCGGGCCGCGCCGCGCTGCCGCCAGGAGTCGTGCAGCCGCTGCCGTACCTCCTGGACCAGTTGCTCGCGCAGGGTGCGGCGCAGTTCCCCCAGTTCGCCGTCCGGCAGGCGCGGGGTGCGCGCGGTGATCTCGGGAGCGACCCAGGTGGGGGCGTGCACCCCGTTGGTGACGGAGGTGACGGGCACCTCCTCCGGGTCGAAGCCGGGCCAGAGGCCGGCGAACATCTGCCGGCTGACCTGGCCGTGCAGTGTGGACACGCCGTTGGCGCGCCGGGCGAGCCGCATGCCCATCACGGCCATGTTGAACAGCTCCGGCGCGCCGCCCGGGTAGGTCTCCCGGCCGAGTTCGAGCACCTGGTCGACGGGGACGCCGGGCAGCTCGCCCTCCTCTCCGAAGTACCGGGCCACGAGGTCGCGGTCGAAGCGGTCGATGCCGGCGGGCACCGGGGTGTGGGTGGTGAACACCGTGCCGGCCCGTACGGACTCCAGCGCGGCGTCGAAGCCGACGCCCTCGGCCCCGAGCTCCCTGATCCGCTCCAGTCCGAGGAATCCGGCGTGCCCCTCGTTGGTGTGGAAGACCTCGGGGGCGGGGTGGCCGCCGAGGCGGCAGTGGGCGCGCACGGCGCGGACCCCGCCGATGCCGAGCAGCATCTCCTGAAGGAGGCGCTGCTCGCGTCCACCGCCGTAGAGACGGTCGGTGACGTTCCGTTCGGCGCTGCCGTTCTCCTCGACGTCGGAGTCGAGGAGCAGCAGGGGGACGCGGCCGACGGCGGCGCGCCAGATCCGGGCGCGCAGCGCGCGGCCCCCGGGCAGGGTGAGGACCACCTGGGCGGGGGTGCCGTCGGGCTCCCGGAGCAGTTCCAGGGGGAGTTCGTCCGGGTCGAGGACCGGGTAGCGCTCCTGCTGCCAGCCGTCCCGGGAGAGCGACTGGCGGAAGTAGCCGTGCCGGTAGAGGAGTCCGACGCCGATCAGCGGGGCGCCGAGGTCGCTGGCGGCCTTGAGGTGGTCGCCGGCGAGGATGCCCAGCCCGCCGGAGTACTGGGGCAGCGCGGCGGTGATGCCGAACTCCGGGGAGAAGTAGGCGACCGCCTCCGGCAGCGGCCCCTCCGCCTGCTGATACCAGCGCGGTTCGGTCAGGTAGTCGTGCAGGTCGCCGGCGGCGACGGCGAGCCGCCGCTGGAACCCGCGGTCGCGGGCGAGTTCCGCGAGGCGGTCGGCCGAGAGGGTGCCGAGCAGTTGCAGTGGGTCAGCGCCGCAGGCCTGCCAGCCGGCGGGGTCGACGTACCGGAACAGCTCGCGGGTCTCGGGGTGCCAGGACCAGCGCAGGTTGCGCGCCAGGTCGCTGAGCGGTCGTAGGGACTCGGGCAGGACGGGACGCACCGAAAAGCGACGAATGGCCTTCACCCCACGAAGGTAGCGGCGTCCGGCCGTTCTCCGGGGGTCTTCGCCGATCCCTCGGCGTTTTCCGCGCGTTTTCGATCTTTCGTGGTTTCCCCTTGCCCGGTCTTCTCCGATCCGGAGGTTCTTCGGCTCATCCGCTTTCCGGTTCGACGGGTTTACCGGTCACCTGCTTTGTTCGGCTGCCAGTCGCCGGACCGCACGCCCGCCATTCACCCGCGCACGGTTCCCCCTCCGCCGTACGGCCGCGATTCCGGCGCACTTCCGGAAAGTTTCGGAATTCTCACGCGCGCCCCTCCGCGCCGCCCTCTTCGCGGGGATCGGGGCTTCGCTCAGCGCCTCGGGGGCAGGCGGACAGGGCAGCATGGTGCTCATTCGTCGTACTACTACGGGATATGCGCACCCCGGACGGCCGAGCGGCGCGCCCGGGCGTCCCGGGAACGGATATCGCCCGCCCGCGTGACGTCGCAGCTACGTACGAGTAGTTCACCTGATGCCGGAATAAGCGCCCCCGGCGGATGGGCAGGCTCCGTTCCTGCGCCCTCGCGAGACCCCCAGCCGAGTGAACCCGGACAGGAGCGGTCATGCCCGCAACCAGCCATCAGCCGGCGGAGCGGATACAAAGAAGGAAACCCCCGGTACCAACCCCAGGTGAGCCCATGATCGGTCGAATCCCCGTCCTGGACGTCCAGCCGCTCGTCGACTGTGGACGGCGAGCCGCGAAAGCCGTGGTGGGTGAGACCTTCGAGGTCTCCGCCACGGTTTTCCGGGAGGGGCACGACGCGGTGGCCGCGAACGTGGTGCTGCGCGACCCGACGGGCCGCGGCGGCCCCTGGATCCCGATGCACGAGGCCGCCCCCGGCACCGACCGCTGGGTCGCGGAGATCACCCCCGAGGTGGAGGGACGGTGGACCTTTTCGGTGGAGGCCTGGAGCGATCCGCTGGCCACCTGGCGGCAGCACGCCTCGGTGAAGCTCCCCGCGGACGTGGACACCGAGTTGACCCTCACCGAGGGGGCGGCCCTGCACGAGCGGGCCGCCGCCGACGTGCCCAAGAGCGAGGGCCGGGCGGTGGTGCTGGAGGTGGTGGACGCGCTGCGTGCCACCGACCGCCCGGTCGCCGCCCGGCTCGCCGCCGCCCTCACCCCGCAGGTGCGGGAGGTGCTGGACCGCCACCCGCTGCGCGAACTCGTCAGCGCCTCCAAGGCGCTGCCGCTCAACGTGGAGCGGCGGCGAGCCCTGTTCGGCTCCTGGTACGAACTCTTCCCCCGCTCCGAGGGCGCGCGGACCGACGACGCAGGGCGGCTCGTCCCAGGGACCCTGCGCACGGCCGCCGAACGGCTGCCGGCCGTGGCGGCGATGGGATTCGACGTGGTGTACCTGCCGCCGATCCACCCGATCGGCGAGGCGTACCGCAAGGGCCCCAACAACACGCTCTCCGCGGACCCGTCCGACGTCGGCTCGCCGTGGGCGATCGGCTCGGCGGACGGCGGGCACGACACGATCCACCCGGAGCTCGGCACCTTCGCCGACTTCGCCCACTTCATCGAACGGGCCCGTGCGCTGCGGATGGAGGTGGCGCTCGACTTCGCGCTCCAGTGCTCCCCCGACCACCCTTGGGTGAAAGAGCATCCGAACTGGTTCCGCACGCGCGCCGACGGGACCATCGCCTACGCGGAGAACCCGCCGAAGAAGTACCAGGACATCTACCCGATCGACTTCGACAGCGATCCGCGCGCGTTCGCCGGCCTGGTGGCGGAGACGCTGCGGGTGCTGCGGCTGTGGATGTCCAAGGGCGTGCGGATCTTCCGCGTCGACAACCCGCACACCAAACCGGTGGTGTTCTGGGAGAAGGTGATCGCCGACGTCAACCGGAGCGATCCCGACGTCCTCTTCCTGGCCGAGGCCTTCACCCGCCCCGCGATGATGCGGACCCTGGCCCAGGTGGGCTTCCAGCAGTCCTACACCTACTTCACCTGGCGCAACACCAAGCAGGAGCTGACGGAGTACCTCACCGAGCTCTCCGGTGAGACGGCCTCGTACATGCGTCCCAACTTCTTCGTCAATACGCCGGACATCCTGCACGCCTACCTGCAGGAGGGCGGCCGGGCCGCCTTCGGGGTCCGGGCGGTGCTGGCGGCGACCCTGTCGCCCGCCTGGGGCGTCTACGCGGGCTACGAACTCTTCGAGTCCACCCCGGTGCGCCCGGACAGCGAGGAGTACCTGGACTCGGAGAAGTACCAGCTCCGTCCCCGGGACTGGGAGGCCGCGGACCGCGAGGGTCGGTCCCTCACTCCGCTGATCACCACCCTCAACAGGTTGCGCCGTCGGCATCCGGCGCTCCAGCAGCTACGGGGGCTGCACTTCCACCGCACCGACAACGAGCAGATCATCGCCTACTCCAAGCGCAGCAACGTGCCGTACCCCGACTCAGTGCTGGTGGTCGTGAACCTGGACCCCCACCACACCCACGAGGCGACGGTGTCGTTGGACATGGCGGCACTACAGGCGTCGGGGCTGACCCCTGCGCAGGAAAGTGGCGCCGAACCCTTTCCGGTGCGCGACGAGCTCACCGGCGAGACCTACCACTGGGGCAGGGACAACTACGTGCGCCTGGAGTCCGGCAGAGCCGATGTTCCGGCCCCGGCGCACGTCTTGACCCTGCGACCGTCCTCACCGACCGGAGGGTCACCCTTTGATGAGCGTCAATGAGCCCGTCCCCGACACCTTCGAGGACACGCCCGCCAAGGACCGCGATCCTGAATGGTTCAAGCGGGCCGTCTTCTACGAAGTCCTGGTGCGTTCGTTCCAGGACAGCAACGGCGACGGTGTCGGCGATCTGAAAGGCCTCACCGCCAAGCTCGACTACCTGCAGTGGCTGGGGGTGGACTGCCTCTGGCTGCCGCCCTTCTTCAAGTCACCGCTCCGCGACGGCGGCTACGACGTCGCCGACTACAGCTCGGTGCTCCCGGAGTTCGGCGACCTCGCCGACTTCGTGGAGTTCGTGGACGCCGCCCACCAGCGCGGCATCCGGGTCATCATCGACATGGTCATGAACCACACGAGTGACCAGCACGAGTGGTTCCAGCAGTCCCGGAAGGACCCCGGGGGCCCCTACGGCGACTTCTACGTCTGGGACGACGAGGACACGCGCTACGCCGACGCGCGGATCATCTTCGTGGACACCGAGCAGTCCAACTGGACCTTCGACCCGGTCCGCAAGCAGTACTACTTCCACCGGTTCTTCTCGCACCAGCCGGACCTCAACTACGAGAACCCCCGGGTCCAGGAGGAGATGATCTCCGCCCTGCGCTTCTGGCTCGACCTCGGCATCGACGGGTTCCGGCTGGACGCGGTCCCGTACCTGTACGCCGAGGAGGGCACCAACTGCGAGAACCTGCCGCGTTCGCACGACTTCCTCAAACGGGTCAGGTCGGAGATCGACGCCCACTACCCGGACACCGTCCTGCTGGCCGAGGCCAACCAGTGGCCGGAGGACGTCGTCGACTACTTCGGCGACTACGCCAAGGGCGGCGACGAGTGCCACATGGCCTTCCACTTCCCGGTCATGCCGCGGATCTTCATGGCGGTGCGCCGGGAGTCGCGCTACCCCGTCTCGGAGATCCTGGCCAAGACTCCGGCCATCCCGTCCGGCTGCCAGTGGGGCGTCTTCCTGCGCAACCACGACGAGCTGACCCTGGAGATGGTCACCGACGAGGAACGCGACTACATGTACGCGGAGTACGCCAAGGACCCGCGGATGCGGGCCAACATCGGCATCCGCCGGCGGCTGGCCACCCTGCTGGACAACGACCGCAACCAGATCGAGCTGTTCACCGCGCTGCTGATGTCGCTGCCCGGCTCCCCGATCCTCTACTACGGGGACGAGATCGGCATGGGCGACAACATCTGGCTCGGCGACCGGGACGCGGTGCGCACCCCGATGCAGTGGACGCCGGACCGCAACGCCGGCTTCTCGTCGTGCGACCCGGGGCGGCTGTTCCTGCCGGCGATCATGGACCCGGTGCACGGCTACCAGGTCACCAACGTGGAGGCGGCGATGAGTTCCCCCTCCTCGTTGCTGCACTGGACCCGTCGGATGATCGAGATCCGCAAGCAGAACCCGGCCTTCGGACTCGGCGAGTACACCGAGCTGTCCTCGTCGAACCCGGCGGTGCTGGCCTTCCTGCGGGAGGTCAGACTGCCGGACGGCGGTGACGACCTGGTGATGTGCGTGAACAACTTCTCGCGCTTCCCGCAGCCCACCGAACTGGAACTGGCGCCCTGGCAGGGGAGGCACCCGGTGGAACTGATCGGCGGGGTGCGCTTCCCCGCCATCGGGGAGCTGCCCTATCTGCTCACGCTCGCCGGGCACGGCTTCTACTGGTTCCGGCTGCGCAAGGAGGCGGTGCCGCAGCCGCCGACGGCGGTCAGACCCCTCGGATAGCCCGACGGGGGTGCCCGCCGCGGTCCGGCCGGTTACCACCGGACCTCGGCGGGCACGCTTAGAAGCACTCGCGCGGCCCGCACTGCTCAGCACCACCCGTGTGGCCCAGTGAAGCACCGCCGCACGGTCGATCTCCCCTCAACACGTCCCGCACAGCCGGACAGCCGTTGCCGCATTCCGGGACACTCTGCGTACTTTTCGTGTGCCCGGGGGAAGGACGTCATGACCGCCACGCCGGAAGGTTCCGCACCCCGCGTCGCCGTCGCCGAAACGGCGGAGCCCGCTCTGATGCGTGCGCTCGCCCCGCTGCTGCGCCAGTGGCTGCCCGGGCAGCGCTGGTACGCGGGGAAGGGCCGCCCGCTCGACGGCCTGGCCCTCGCCTCGGCCACCGAACTGCTGCCCTGCTCCGGCGACGGAACGCCGGGCCTGCTGCACCTGCTGGTGCGCACCCGGCAGGGGTCGGGCAGCGACTGCTACCAACTCCTGCTCGGGGTGCGAGAGGTGCTGCCGCCCGCGCTCGCCCCGGCGCTGCTCGGCCGGGTGGCGGCCGGCCCGCTGCGCGGCCTTTCGCTCTACGACGCGGTACCCGACGGCCGGCTGACCGGCGTGCTGCTGGAACGCCTCCGCGCGCCCGGCCGGCTCGGCGCCCTGCGGTTCGTCCGCGAGCCGGGCGGCACCATCGGCTCCGGCCTGCGGCCCCGTCCGCTCCGGGCGGAGCAGTCCAACTCCTCTGTGGTCTACGGGGACTCCTGCATCCTCAAACTCTTCCGGCGGGTGAGCCCGGGGCCCAACCCGGACCTCGAACTGCCCCTGGCGCTCGCCCGCACCGGCAGTACCCGGGTGCCCGCGCCGCTGGCCTGGTTCGAGACCGCCGACCCCGTCCCCGTCACACTCGGCGTCCTGCAGCCGTTCCTGCCCGGCACCGGCGACGGCTGGGAGCTGGCCCTGTCCGCACTCCGCGACGGATCGGACTTCACGGCCGGCTCCCGGGGCCTGGGCCGCGCCACCGCCGAGGTGCACACCGCACTGGCCGAGGCGCTGCCCACCGCGGAACTGCGCGGGGCGCCCCTGGCCGAGGAGGCGGGGCGGATGACGGAGCGGCTGGCGGCGGTCGCGGCCGCCGTCCCGCAGTTGCGCTCCTGCCGCGCCGGACTGGAGCAGGCGTTCAACGCGGTGGCCGCCCTGGCCCGGGACGGCGGGAGCTGCCCGGTGCAGCGCGTCCACGGCGACCTGCACCTGGGCCAGGCCCTGTTCGGTCCGACCGGCCCCGGCCTGCCGGGCGGCTGGTCGCTGATCGACTTCGAGGGCGAGCCGGCGAAGCCGCTCGCCGAACGCCGCCGCCCGCAACCGGCACTGCGCGACGTCGCCGGAATGCTGCGCTCCTTCGACTACGCCGCCTGCCAGCGCGGGACAGGGGCCCAGGCCCGCCGCTGGGCGGCCGCCAACCGGGCCGCGTACTGCGCGGGATACGCCGAGGCGGCCGGGAGCGACCCGCGCGAGCAGGCCGCGCTGCTGCGCGCCTACGAGACGGACAAGGCCGTCTACGAGGTGCTGTACGAGGCCCGGCACCGGCCGGACTGGCTGCCGATCCCGCTGGCCGCCGCCCAGCGGCTCGCCACCCGCGGATGAGGCCGCGCCCCCGGCCCCGTCCGACCGCCCGCGCCTGCCCCTGCGGCCCGGCCGCGCGGCCGCCGTCCGGCGCCCCCGTCCGCCGATCCTCCGCGGCTGTCCGCAGCCGCCGTCCGTCCGCCGCACCGGCACCACCCCCGACCCCAGGGAGTACCGTCCCGTGACCGCCCGTTCCGAGGTACCGGAAACCTTCCGCCCCTCCGTCCCCGCGTCGCCCCCGCGCGCCACCGCGCCCGGACCGCGCAGGGCCGCTGCCCCCGAGACCCGCCAGGCGCGTCCGGCGGCGCCGCTGGACGCCGTCGAGCGCCGCCGGCTGCTGCACGGCGAGCACCACGACCCGCACAGCATCCTCGGCGCCCACCCCGGCCCGGACGGCGTACTGTTCCGGGCCCTGCGGCCCTATGCGGAATCCGTCGAGGTGCTGCTGCCGGACGGCGGGCGGGCCGCGCTGCTGAGCGAGGCCGACGGGCTGTTCGGCGGCGTGCTGCCGCTGGACGCCGTCCCGCCCCACCGGCTGCGGGTGCGCTACGGCCCGGACGACGTGCTGGAGACGGACGACGCCTACCGGCTGCTGCCCGCGCTGGGCGAGACGGACCTGCACCTCATCGGCGAGGGCCGGCACGAGCAGCTCTGGCACGCGCTCGGCGCCCGGCCCATGGTCCACGAGGGCGTGGCCGGTACCCGGTTCACCGTCTGGGCCCCGCAGGCGCTGGGCGTGCGGATCGCCGGGGACTTCAACCACTGGGACGGCACCGCCTGCCCGATGCGCTCGCTGGGCTCCAGCGGGGTGTGGGAGCTGTTCCTGCCCGGCGTCGGCGACGGCGCGCTCTACAAGTTCGACGTGTGCCGGGCCGACGGCGGGCACTCGATGCGGGCCGACCCGATGGCGCGGCGCGGCGAGTGCCCCCCTGCCACCGCCTCGATGGTGCACACCTCCACCCACCGGTGGCAGGACGACGCGTGGATGGCCGACCGCAGTGCACGGCCGGTGCACGCGGCACCGTTCTCCGTCTACGAGGTGCACCTGGCGTCCTGGCGCCCCGGGCTGGGGTACCGGGAACTCGCCGAGCAGCTGCCCGCCTACGTGAAGGAGCTTGGCTTCACCCATGTGGAGCTGATGCCGGTGGCCGAGCACCCGTTCGGCGGCTCGTGGGGTTACCAGGTCACCGGCCTGTACGCGCCGACGGCCCGGCTCGGCAGCCCGGACGACTTCCGGTTCCTGGTGGAGTCCCTGCACCGGGCGGGGATCGGGGTGCTGGTCGACTGGGTCCCGGCGCACTTCCCGAAGGACGAGTGGGCGCTGGCCCGCTTCGACGGCTCCCCGCTGTACGAGCACCCCGACCCGCAGCGGGCCGAGCACCCGGACTGGGGGACACTGGAGTTCGACTACGGCCGCAAGGAGGTGCGGAACTTCCTGGTAGCCAACGCGGTGTACTGGTGCGAGGAGTTCCACATCGACGGCCTGCGGGTGGACGCCGTCGCCTCGATGCTCTACCTGGACTACTCCCGCGAGGACGGCCAGTGGAGCCCGAACGAGCACGGCGGCCGGGAGAACCCGGACGCGGTGGCCTTCCTCCAGGAGATGAACGCGACGGTCTACCGCCGCTGCCCCGGAGTCGTCACCATCGCCGAGGAGTCCACCGCCTGGGACGGCGTCACCCGCGCGACCCACCACGTCGGCCCCGGCGGCTTCGGCGGCCTGGGCTTCGGCCTGAAGTGGAACATGGGCTGGATGCACGACTCGCTGGAGTACATGGCCAAGGAGCCGGTGCACCGCAGGTACCACCACGGGGAGATGACCTTCTCGATGGTGTACGCCCACTCCGAGAACTACGTCCTGCCCATCTCGCACGACGAGGTGGTGCACGGCAAGCGGGCGCTGGTCTCGAAGATGCCGGGCGACTGGTGGCAGCAGCGCGCCAACCACCGGGCCTACCTGGGCTTCATGTGGGCCCATCCCGGCAAGCAACTGCTCTTCATGGGACAGGAGTTCGCTCAGGGTGCCGAGTGGGCGGAGACGCACGGGCCCGACTGGTGGCTGCTGGACCCCTCGTACTCCGCGGCGGCGGACCACCGCGGGGTACGCGACCTGGTACGGGACCTCAACCGCCGCTACACCGGCACCCCCGCCCTGTGGGAGCGGGACACCGACCCGGGCGGCTTCGCCTGGGTCTGCGGCGACGCCGCCGAGGACAACGTCTTCGCCTTCCTGCGGTACGGCGCGGACGGCTCCCCGCTGCTGGCGGTGAGCAACTTCTCGCCGGTGGTCCGGCACGACTACCGGTTCGGGGTGCCGGCCTCCTCGCCCGGAGCCGCGTCCTGGCGGGAGGTGCTGAACACCGACGCGCTGGCATACGGCGGCAGCGACGTCGGCAACCGCGAGCCGGTGGCGGCGGAACCGGTCGGCGCCCACGGCCGTCCGTCCTCGATCGCCCTGACGCTGCCTCCGCTGGCCACGCTCTGGCTCCGGCAGGCCTGACCCGCCCGCCCGGGTGCCGCGCCCGGAAGCAACCGCCCGCCGCCGCTTCCGCGCCCCGCGGGGTGCGGAAGCGGCGGAGCCGGGGCACCGTGGAACCGGACCGTCCGCGCCCCGGGCGGTCCGGTTCCCCGGGCCCCGCACCGCCGGAGCACCACCCGCACGGCACCGAGCCGCACAGCACCGCACATACCAGGGAGGCACCCCGTGAGCGAGCACACCTACCGGGTGACGGAGATCGTCGGCACCTCGCACGAGGGCGTCGACGCCGCGATCCGCAACGGCGTCGGCCGCGCCTCGGAGACGCTGCGCGGACTGGACTGGTTCGAGGTGACCCAGGTCCGCGGGCACATCGAGGACGGTCAGGTCGCGCACTTCCAGGTCGGCATGAAACTGGGCTTCCGGCTGGACGCCTCCGACCGGGAGTGAGGAGGCCCGGCGCCGTCCGGGGCGGCCGCCGCGAGCGGTGGCCGCCCCGGACGCGCCGCGCGTCCGCGACCGTTAAGAACAAAAGCGCGACAGCGATGGTGAGCCGTGCCACATTCCCCACCACACCGGTTACAGCGAAGTAGCCGCAAGGTTTCGGAGGGAAGGTCATGGCGACGGACACCCAGCAGTCCGAGGAGAGAGCGAAGTCCTCGGCCGGGCAGCGACCAGGAGCGGACGAGACGCTTCTGTCCTCGCGCCGCGTGTGGATCGGCCGGGCGCTCGGTCCTGCGTTGGCGCTCCTCACGTACTTCCTGCTGCCGCAGGACGACGCGCTGTCCACCGGCGCCCGCACGACCGCCGCCGTGGTGGTGCTGGTCGCGGTCTGGTGGATGACCGAGGCGCTGCCGCTGGCGGTGACCTCGCTGGTTCCCATCGTCGCCTTCCCGCTGCTCGGTGTCCTGGCGATCGACGAGGCGACGGCGCCGTACGCGCACCCGACCGTCTTCCTGTTCCTGGGCGGCTTCGTGATCGCGCTGGCGATGCAGAAGTGGAACCTGCACCGGCGCATCGCCCTGCTCACCATGCGGGCGATCGGCACCAAGCCCAGGCAGCTGATCCTCGGTGTGATGGTCGCGACCGCCTTCCTCAGCATGTGGGTGAGCAACACCGCGACCACGCTGATGATGCTGCCGATCGGCACGAGTGTGCTGGCCCTGGTCCTCGCCCGGCAGTCCGGCGGGGCCAAGGGCGCGGACGGGGAAGGCACCGAGAGCGCCGGCCCGGAGGCCGTCGTCACCGAGGGCGGCCCGGTCTCGGACCTGGCGGAGGACAAGGACACCAAGAACTTCGCCACAGGCCTGATGCTGGCCATCGCCTACGCCGCGACCATCGGCGGCCTCGGGACGCTCATCGGCAGCCCACCGAACCTGATCATGAGCGGCTTCGTCGAGCAGAACTACGGCATCACCATCGCCTTCGCCGACTGGATGAAGGTCGGCGTCCCGCTCGCCGCGGTCTTCCTGGTGATCGCCTGGCTGTTCCTCACCAGGGTGGCCTACCCGACCAGACTCACCGACGTGGCCGGCGGGAGGAAGGTCATCCAGGAGGAGATCGACAAGCTCGGCCGGATGTCCCGGGGTGAGTGGAACGTACTCGTCGTCTTCGTGTCGGCCGCCCTGCTGTGGGTGTTCAAGGAGCCGATCACCGGCTGGTCCGCACTGACCTCGGTGCTGCCCTTCGCCGCGAACCTCACCGACGAGGCGGTCGCCATCACCGCGGTCGTCGCCCTGTTCCTCATCCCCGTCTCGCTCAAGCGGCGCGTGCTCCAGACGATGGACTGGCGCACCGCCCAGGCCGGCATCCCGTGGGGCGTGCTGCTGCTGTTCGGCGGCGGGCTGAGCCTGGCCAGGGCAGTGCAGGACACCGAGCTGAGCGACTGGATCGGTACCCGGATGAGCGGGCTGGGCTCACTGCCCACCGTGGCCCTGATCGCCGCAGTCTGCCTGATCATCCTGCTTCTCACCGAACTGACCAGCAACACCGCCACCGCCTCCACCTTCCTGCCGGTGCTCGGCGGCGTGGCGGTGGGCATCGGCCTCGACCCGCTGCTGCTGCTCGCACCGGCCGCGCTCGCCGCCACCTGCAGCTTCATGCTGCCGGTCGGCACACCGCCCAACGCGATCGTGTTCGGCACCGGGTACGTGACGATGCCGCAGATGGTCCGGGCCGGACTGTGGCTGAACATCATCGGCATGGTGCTGATCACCGGCACGGTGATGCTGCTCGGCGGATGGGCGCTCGGCATCGAGTTCTGACCCGCCCGTCCCGCATCCCGTCCGGACGGCCCCGTCCGCCCGGACGCCCCACCGTCCGGGCGGTCTTCCACGGCTCCGGCCCTGACCTGCGAGAATCCCTGCCATGCACTATCGGCTGAGCCTGGCGCGGCAACTCTTCGTGCTTCAGCTCGCGGTGATCCTGCTGCTGGTCGGGTCCGGAGCCCTGCTGGTGGTCCTGGAGGCGCGGCGCGACAGCCAGTCCGACGCGGAGCGGCGGGTGCGGACCCTCGCGGCGGGGCTGGCCGAGCTGCCCGAGGTGCAGCGCACCTACTCCGAAGAGAAACCCTCGGCCGTGCTCCAACCGCTGGCCGAAGCCGTCCGCGAGGCCACCGGCACCGACTTCGTCGTCTTCATGGGCACCGACCGGACCCGCTACTCGCACCCGAACCCGGACGAGCTGGGCGAGAGGTTCATCGGCACCATCCGCCCGGCCCTGCGCGGCGAGACGTTCACCGAGACGTACGAGGGGACCCTCGGCCCCTCCGCCCGCGCGGTCGCCCCGGTCGAGGCGTCGAACGGCCGGGTCCTCGGCCTGGTCGCCATCGGCATCCTCCAGGAGCAGATCGGGGACGAGGTGCGGCGACGGCTGGCACCGGTGGCACTGACCTCCACCGGCGCGCTGGTGCTGGCGGCGACCGGATCCTGGGCGATCAGCCGGCGGCTGCGGCGGCAGACGCTGGGGCTGGGCGCGGCCGAGATCAGCCGGCTCTACGAGAGCCACGACGCCGTGCTGCGCAACGTCCACGAGGGGCTGCTCATCGTGGACCGGCAGGGCCGGCTGACGCTCGTCAACCACGAGGCGGCCCGGTTGCTGGGACTGCCGCCGCACCCGGAGGGCCGCGCGGTGCGGGAACTGGACCTCGACGACCCGCTGGGGACCGTGCTGGCCTCCGGCGAGCCGGTGCACGACGAGCTGTGCGTGTACGGCGACCGGGTGCTGGTGGTCAACCAGGAGCGCATCGCGAAGGACGGGCGGCCGCTCGGCGCGGTCACCACCCTGCGCGACCACACGGACCTGGAGGCACTGGCGGGTGAGCTGGACTCGGTCCGGGGGTTCGCCGAGGCGTTGCGCTCGCAGGCCCACGAGTCCTCGAACCGGCTGCACACCGTGGTGACCCTGATCGAGCTGGGCCGTCCCGCCGAGGCCGTGGAGTTCGCAACCGAGGGGCTGGCCAGCGCCCAGCAGCTCGCCGACCGGCTGACCGACGAGGTGGAGGAGCCCGCGCTGGCGGCTCTGCTGCTCGGCAAGGCCGCGCAGGCGGCAGAGAAGGGCGTGGAGCTGACCGTCACCGAGGACACCGCCGTCGCCGAGACCGTGTTCGCCGCGCGGGACCTGGTAACCCTGGTCGGCAACCTGGTGGACAACGCGATTGACGCGTCCCTCGCGGGCGACCCGCCGCGCCGGGTGGCGGTGACGGTCCGCACGGATTCCGACGGTGTGCTGCTGGTGCGCGTGGCGGATTCGGGGCAAGGTGTGGACAGCAGCCGGCTGAACGCGATGTTCACCCGCGGCTGGTCGACGAAGCAGGCCGAGTCCGCCCAGGGCCGGGGCCTCGGCCTGGCCCTGGTGCAGCAGGTGATCAACCGCCACGGCGGCGACGTCGACGTGTCGGACGAGGACGGAGCCGTCTTCACCGTGCGGCTGCGCCCGCACCGAGGTGGACCGGAGAGCTGACCCGCTGATGATCGAGACACTGGTGGTCGAGGACGACCCCCGCATCGCCGACGCCCACGCCCAGTTCACGGCGCGGGTGCCGGGTTTCGCGGTGGCCGGGGTGGTGCACCGGGGCGCGGCCGTCCCCGACTTCCTGGAGCGGCAGCCGGTGGACCTGATCCTGCTGGACTTCTACCTCCCGGACATGAACGGTCTGGACGTCTGCCGGGCCCTGCGGGCCCGCGGCGACTTCACCGACGTGATCGCGGTGACCTCGGCGCGCGACGTGGACATCGTCCGCTCGGTGGTGGCGCACGGCGTGGTGCAGTACCTGCTGAAGCCGTTCACCTTCGCGGCGTTCCGCGACAAACTGGAGCGCTACGCCGACTACCGGCGCCACCTCGTGCTCCACGGCGACGCCACCGCGCAGCAGGACGTGGACCGGGCCTTCGCCGCGCTGCGCGGCAGTGTCGGCGGCCCGCTGCCGAAGGGCATGAGCAACCGGACCCTGGAGGCGGTCGTCGACCACCTGCGGCAGGCGGCGCCCAAGGGGTTGTCCGCCAGCCGGGTCGGCGACCTCATCGGCGCCTCCCGGGTGACGGCCCGGCGCTATCTGGAGCACCTCGCGGAGCGCGGTCTGGTGGACCGGGCACTGCGCTACGGGGGCCAGGGCCGCCCCGAGCACCTGTACCACTGGGGCAGCCGCACCGGCGCCTGAGTGCCGGAGGCGCTTCCCGGGCCGCGGGCCCGGGGCGGGACCGTCAGAAGACGGCCTCGGTCTCGTCCATCCGGTACTGCGGGACGGTCTTCAGCTCGCGAGTCGCGTCCGCGAGCGGCACCATCTCGATGTCGGTGCCGCGCAGCGCCGTCATCCGGCCGAAGTCGCCGCGGTGCGCCGCCTCGACGGCGTGCCAGCCGAAGCGGGTGGCGAGCACCCGGTCGTAGGCGGTGGGGGTGCCGCCGCGCTGGACGTGGCCGAGGATGACCGGGCGGGCCTCGGTGCCGACCCGCCGCTCGACCTCGCCGGCCAGCCGGTTGCCGATGCCGATGAAGCGCTCGTGGCCGTACTGGTCGATGATGCCCTTCTCGTAGGACATCGAGCCCTCGGTGGGCCGGGCGCCCTCGGCGACGCAGATCACCGCGAACTTCTTCCCGCGGGAGAAGCGCTCCTCGACCATCTTGCACAGGTCGTCGATCTCGAACGGGCGCTCCGGGAGGCAGATGCCGTGCGCGCCGCCGGCCATGCCGGCCTCCAGCGCGATCCAGCCGGCGTGCCGTCCCATGACCTCGACGACCATGACCCGCTGGTGCGACTCGGCGGTGGTCTTCAGCCGGTCCATCGCCTCGGTGGCGACACCGACGGCGGTGTCGAAGCCGAAGGTGCGGTCGGTGGCGGAGATGTCGTTGTCGATCGTCTTCGGCACCCCGACGACCGGCAGTCCCGCCTCGGAGAGCATGGTGGCGGCCGTCAGGGTGCCCTCGCCGCCGATCGGGACGAGCGCGTCGATCCCGAGCCGGCCCATCAGCTCCTCGCTGTTGTCGCACGCCTCGCGGAGCCGGTCGCGCTCCAGCCGCGCCGAACCGAGGATGGTGCCGCCGCGGGCCAGGATGCCGCTGACCGAGTTCAGGTCCAGCTCGCGGTACCGGCCGTCGAGCAGCCCCTTGAACCCGTCCTCGAAACCGATGACCTCGTCCCCCCGGTCCACGACCGCACGGTGGACGACCGATCGGATGACGGCGTTCAGGCCGGGGCAGTCGCCCCCGGCGGTGAGGACTCCGATACGCATGCTGATCGCTACTCCTGATCGGGGACGTTCCGACTGGGCGGGGGGATTGTTTCATGTCTTGAACACGGCCAGTACCGACCGTCCACTGGCGCCCCGCACCGCGTATCCAGGGTCGCGGGTACTGTCAAGAGTGCGGACCGGGCTGATTTCCGTGCCGCTCTCCGGGGCACCCGGGAGCCGGGCGGCGGCGTCGGCGCCCGGCAGCAGGGCGCGTACCCGGGCAGCGGCACGGGAATCGGAGGACCGGCGCCGCGGACGGCCACCGCCCCTCCCGGGACCGGCGGACCGGGAACGCGGTGCGCGGCACGCAGGACGACGGTCGGGGCACGTAGGGCGGCAGTCGCGGCAGGCAGGACGACAGCCGCAGGACGCAGGACGCAGGACAGACGACGGGCGCGGACGAGGAACGAAAGGCGGGCACACGCGTGACACGCAGCGTGTACGTAACCGGCATCGGCCGGGGCGACGGCCGGCAGGTGGTCGAGCTGGGAGTCATGGAGCTGCTGACCCGACGCGTCGACCGGGTGGGTGTCTTCCGGCCACTCGCCCACGACGGCCCGGACCCGGTGCTCGACCTGCTGCGCAGCCGCTACCGGCTGGCCCAGCCGCGTGGCGCCATGGTGGGCCTGGGATACGACGAGGCCGCCGCGCTCCAGGCCGAGCAGGGCACCGACGAGCTGGTGTCGGTGCTGGTGGACCGCTTCCACCGGCTCGCCGCCGACTACGAGACGGTGCTGGTGCTGGGCACCGACTACGCGGACACCGGGCTGCCGGCCGAGCTGGCGCTCAACGCCCGGCTGGCGAACGAGCTGGGCGCCGCCGTCCTGCCCGTCGTGGCCGGCCTCGACCGCAGTGCGGACGTGGTGGTCGCGGAGGTGCGCAACGCGCACCACGCCTTCACCTCGCTGGGCTGCGAGGTGATCGCCACCGTCGTCAACCGGGTGCGGGACGGGCACACCGTCGAGGCGGCGCGGGCACTGGGTCGGCACCTGCCGGAGCCGGTATACGTCCTGCCGGAGGAGCCCGCGCTCTCCGCGCCCACCGTCCAGCAGATCGTGGACGAGCTGGGGGCGGACATACTGCTGGGCGATCCGGCGGGGCTGGCCCGCGACTGCCGGGACTTCGTGTTCGGCGGCGCGATGCTGCCGACGTTCCTCCCCGCGCTCACCGAGGGCTGTCTGGTGGTGACACCGGGAGACCGGGCCGATCTGATCATCGGCGCGCTGGCCGCGCACTCCGCCGGAGCCCCACCGATCGCCGGTGTGCTGCTCACCCTGGACGAGCGGCCCGGTGCGGAGACGATGCGGCTGGCCACCCGCCTCGCTCCGGGCACCCCGGTGCTGGCGGTGCCGGGCGGATCGTTCCCGACCGCGGGCGAGCTGTTCACCCTCCGGGGCAAGCTGAACGCCGCCAACCCGCGCAAGGCCGAGATCGCGCTGGGCCTGTTCGAGGCGCACGTCGACACCGGACTGTTGAGCGAGCGGCTGTCGGTGGTGCGCACCGGCCGGGTCACCCCGATGATGTTCGAGCACGAGCTGGTCGAGCGGTCGCGCGCGGCCCGGCGCCACGTGGTGCTGCCGGAGGGGACCGAGGAACGGGTGCTGCGGGCGGCCGAGGTGCTGCTGCGGCGCAACATCTGCGATCTCACGCTGCTCGGCGAGGACGCCCGCGTCCGTCGGCGGGCCGCGGACCTGGGAGTGCACCTCGACCTGCTGGCACCGGACGAGATCCCGGAGGGCACCGGCGCCACCGTCCGGGTCGTCGACCCGGCGACCTCGCCGCTGCGCGAGCGGTTCGCCGAGCTGTACGCGCGCCTGCGGGCGCACCGCGGCGTCACCTACGAGCTGGCGCACGACGTGGTGGCCGACGTGTCCTACTTCGGCACCCTGATGGTGCAGGAGGGCATCGCGGACGGCATGGTCTCCGGCGCGGAGCACTCCACCGCGGCGACCATCCGGCCGGCGTTCGAGATCATCAAGACCAAGCCGGACGCGTCGATCGTCTCCTCGGTGTTCTTCATGTGCCTGGCCGACCGGGTGCTGGTCTACGGCGACTGCGCGGTCAACCCGGACCCGGACGCCGAGCAGCTCGCCGACATCGCCGTCCAGTCGGCCACCACCGCCGCGCGGTTCGGGGTCGAGCCGCGGATCGCGATGCTCTCCTACTCGACCGGCTCCTCGGGTTCTGGCGCGGACGTCGACAAGGTCCGGCGGGCCACCGAGCTGGTCCGCGCGCGCCGGCCCGACCTGCTGGTGGACGGCCCGATCCAGTACGACGCAGCGGTGGAGCCGTCCGTCGCGGCGACGAAGCTGCCGGACTCGAAGGTGGCCGGACGGGCCAGCGTGCTCGTCTTCCCCGATCTGAACACCGGCAACAACACCTACAAGGCCGTCCAGCGCTCGGCCGGCGCGGTAGCCGTCGGCCCGGTCCTCCAGGGGCTCCGCAAGCCGGTCAACGACCTCTCGCGGGGCGCGCTGGTCCAGGACATCGTGAACACCGTGGCGATCACCGCCATCCAGGCCCAGGAAAGGGGCGCCTGAGCATGCCAGGCACGCACGTACTCGTCATCAACTCCGGATCGTCCTCGGTGAAGTACCAGCTGCTGGAGATGCGGGACCGGGCCCGGCTCGCCGAGGGCCTGGTGGAACGCATCGGCGAGGAGACCGGACGGGTGGTGCACCTCCCCGGGGACGGCGACCGGCGGGAGCGCTCGGAACCGGTACCGGACCACGAGGCGGCGCTGAAGGCGGTCGCCGAGGAGCTGGCCGCCGACGGGATCGGGCTGGACTCCCCGGAGCTGGCCGCGATCGGGCACCGGGTGGTGCACGGCGGGCAGCAGTTCACCGAGCCGACCGTGGTGGACGACGCCGTGCTGGCCGAGATCGAACGGCTCGTCCCGGTGGCACCGCTGCACAACCCGGTGAACCTCAGCGGCATCCGGACCGCACGCCAGCTCAACCCGGACGTGCCGCAGGTGGCGGTCTTCGACACCGCCTTCCACACCACGATGCCGGAGCACGCCGCCCGCTACGCCATCGACGTCGAGACCGCCGACGCGCACCGGGTCCGCCGCTACGGGTTCCACGGCACCTCGCACTCCTACGCCTCCCGGCGGACCGCTGCGCTGCTGCACCGTGAACCGGCCGAGGTGAACGTCATCGTGCTGCACCTGGGCAACGGCGCCTCGGCCTCCGCGGTCCGCGGGGGCGTCTGCGTGGACACCTCCATGGGGCTGACCCCGCTGGAGGGCCTGGTCATGGGCACCCGCTCCGGCGACGTGGACCCGGCCGTGGTCTTCCACCTCGGGCGGGTCGCCGGGATGTCGACGGACGAGATCGACACCCTGCTGAACAAGCGCAGCGGCCTGGTCGGGCTGTGCGGGGACAACGACATGAGGGAGATCGTCCGCCGGATCGGCGAGGGTGACGAGCGGGCCCGGCTGGCGTTCGACATCTACGTCCACCGGCTGAAGAAGTACATCGGCGCCTACAGCGCGGTGCTGGGCCGGGTGGACGCGGTGGCCTTCACCGCGGGCGTCGGGGAGAACTCCGCGCCGGTGCGGCAGGCCGCCGTGGAGGGGCTGGCGGAACTGGGCCTGGCGGTGGACGCCGGTCTCAACGAGACGGTCTCCGAGGAGGCCCGGCTGATCTCCCCGGAGTACGCCCGGGTCGCCGTGGCGGTGGTGCCGACCGACGAGGAGTTGGAGATCGCCGCGCAGGCCTACGCCCTGGTCGCCTCCTGACCGGTGAGCCGCGTCACCCCAGTACGTTTTGCGTCTGAACAAACCCGATAGGATCGTTTTCATGCGCCGTTCGAAAATCGTCTGCACCCTGGGCCCCGCCGTCGACTCCTCCGATCAGCTCAAGACGCTGATCAAGGCCGGTATGAACGTGGCCCGTTTCAACATGAGCCACGGCAGTCAGCCCGAGCACGAGGAACGGTACGGCCGCCTCCGCAAGGCCGCCGAGGAGACGGGGCGTGCCGTCGGCGTTCTGGCCGATCTCCAGGGTCCGAAGATCCGGCTGGAGACCTTCGCCGAGGGACCGGTGGAACTGGTCCGCGGTGAGGAGTTCACCATCACCACCGAGGACGTCGCCGGCGACCGGGCCATCTGCGGCACCACCTACAAGGGCCTGGCCGGGGACGTCGCCAAGGGCGACCCGATCCTGATCAACGACGGCAACGTCGCGCTCCAGGTGGTCGAGGTGGACGGCCCGCAGGTGCGGACCATCGTCATCGAGGGCGGGGTCATCTCCGACCACAAGGGCATCAACCTCCCCGGCGCGGCGGTGAACGTGCCCGCGCTGTCCGAGAAGGACGTCGACGACCTGAAGTTCGCCCTGGCCATGGGCTGCGACATGGTGGCGCTGTCCTTCGTGCGGAACGCCGCGGACGTGCGCGACGTGCACCGGGTGATGGACGAGGTCGGCCGCCGGGTACCGGTCATCGCCAAGGTGGAGAAGCCCCAGGCGGTCGACAACATGGAGGAGATCGTCCTCGCCTTCGACGGCGTGATGGTCGCCCGCGGGGACCTGGCCGTGGAGTACCCGCTGGAGCAGGTGCCGATGGTACAGAAGCGGCTGATCGAGCTCTGCCGCCGCAACGCCAAGCCGGTGATCGTGGCGACCCAGATGATGGAGTCGATGATCACCAACTCGCGGCCGACCCGCGCCGAGGCCTCCGACGTGGCCAACGCGATCCTGGACGGCACCGACGCGGTGATGCTCTCCGCGGAGTCCTCGGTCGGCCAGTACCCGATCGAGACGGTCAAGACGATGTCGAAGATCGTCGAGGCGGCCGAGAAGGAGCTGCTCTCGCGCGGACTGCAGCCGCTGGTGCCGGGCAAGAAGCCACGTACCCAGGGGGGGTCGGTGGCCCGTGCCGCGTGCGAGATGGCGGACTTCCTCGGCGCGGAGGCGCTCGTCGCGTTCACCGAGTCCGGCGACACCGCGCGGCGGCTCTCCCGCTACCGCACGCAGCAGTCGATCCTGGCCTTCACCGAGGACCCGCTCACCCGCAACCAGCTCACCCTGACCTGGGGCGTGGAGACCTTCGTGGTTCCGCACGCGCAGAACACCGACGCGATGGTCGACCTGGTCGACAAGGAGCTGCTGAAGCTCCAGCGCTGGAACAAGAACGACACCATGATCATGACGGCCGGCTCGCCCCCCGGCGTGGTGGGCACCACCAACATGGTGCGGGTGCTCCACCTCGGTCAGGACGGCTGAC
This sequence comes from Streptomyces sp. TAA040, assembly GCF_000424845.1. Lineage (NCBI taxonomy): Bacteria > Bacillati > Actinomycetota > Actinomycetes > Kitasatosporales > Streptomycetaceae > Streptomyces > Streptomyces sp. TAA040. The sequence goes on from NZ_AUKR01000002.1 coordinate 263,000, forward strand.
CAGGGCAGCACGGACGCGGCGCCCTCGTGGCGAAGGGGCCCGGGGGAAGCCCCCGGGCCCCTTCGCCGGTGCCGGTGCTGTCCGCCGCCGGCAGGGGTCATCACCCGCTGTTGCTGATGCTCATGCCCGGGATCGTCAGGGTGCCGCCGAACTGCCCGGCCTGGACGACCTCGACGCCGGTGAAGAAGGCGAACGGCACGTCCAGCGGGGGCGGGGTGCGCGGGCTGAAGGTGATCGGTATCAGCCCGAACAGAGAGCCCGTCAGCTGCTCGGTGTACATCGTCACCGTGCCGCCGCGGATGGTGGACGTACTGCCCTCCTCGGCCTCGACGTGCTGGGTGGTGCCGCCGGGCCCGTCGACCAGTTGGTGCAGGTCCTTGATGTCCACCGACTCCGAGGTGAACTTCAGGACCCGCTTCTCGGTGCCGTTCCAGGTCCGCACCTGGACGATGCCGTGGTACCTGAGCCCGACCAGGGTGAGCTTCGAGGACTCCAGCCGCCACGGCGTGTCCGGGACCAGCGCGGCCGTCTCCTCGGACCCGGCGCCTTCGAACGCCTCCGCGTCGAAGTCCGGGCAGGGGTAGGGCTCCTTGCCGTCGCCCTCCGCCCCCTCGGCGTCCCCGGCGTCCTCGGACGCACCGGCGTCCCCGGGCTCCTGCGCGTCCTGCTGCGGGGTTTCGGCGCCACCACCCCCCGGCGCGGTCTCACCGGTGCCGCCGGTCCCCGGTGCGGGCTCCTCGGCACCGCCTACGCCGTCCTCGGCCCCGCTTCCGGAGTCACCCGCGGCCCGGCCGGTGCCCCCGTCCTCGGCCGCCCCGCCGTCCCGCTCCGCGTCCGCGGAGGAGCCGCTGTCGGGGACGTCCGCGCCGTCGGGGACGTCCGCGCCCTCCCCACCGTCCGCGGAGCCCTCGGCGTCCTGCCCGCCCCGGTCCCCCGGGGTCAGCAGGTCCCGGAGAGCGTCCCCGAGGCCCAGCGGGCCGAGCGGATCGCGCGACTCCGAGGGCCCCGAGGGCCCCGGCGAGGCGTCCGGCTCCCCGCCGGGGCCGGAGGCCTCGGAGCCGGAGGGCCCGGACTTCGACGGGCGAGGGGACGGCCCGGTCCCTCCGCCGGAGTCCTCCTGCCCGCCTCCGTCGGAGGGGGCGTCCGCACCGTCCGACGGCTCGGGTCCAAAGGGGGCGTCCCGGGCGTCCCCGTCCGAGGGGTCGTCGCCCTCGGATGAGGGGTCCGCGGACTCCCCTGCGTCCTCGTCGCCGCCGCCGTCGGGGCGCCCGGCTTCGGCGTCCTCCTCGGCGTCCCTGTCGGCGGCCGAGACGCAGGGGCCCTCCCGGAACGGGATGTCCGGGACGGGCTTGGCGGCGGCCAGTTGCGGCATCAGCCCGATGCCCACCAGCATCGCGGACGGCATCGCGGCGAGCGTGACGGCCCGTCCGCTCGGCACGTGCAGTCGGGTCAGCAGCGTTTTGCGGGGCGCCGCGTGCCGCGGCCCGGTTCGGGGGCGCTGGTCACCCGGCACGGCTTCCTCCGCCCACCCGGCCCGGCTCGCCGTCCGCCGTCCCGGCGGGTTCGGTCGGCCGGCCGCCGGATGTCCGCGGGCCGGCGTACCCGGGCTCCGCGTCCGGCGCGGTGCCCTCGGAACCGGCGCCCCCGGGCCCGGCGGTTTCATCGGCGGAGCCAGGCCCGAACCGCGTCACCGGGCCGGGACCCTCGAACGAGCCGGGCAGCGGACGGGTCCCCGCACCGAGGCCGGCGCGCGCCGAGACCGGGGCCGGCCCGCCTCCAGGGGTGCCGGGCGCCCAGGCGGTGCCGAGGGCGCCGCCGATCAGGGCCAGCAGGAAACCGATCAGGTACCCGCCGAAGTTGGAGACCACCAGGGAGACCAGTGCCAGCAGGATCGCCGCCACTCCGGCGAAGACCCGGCCGTGCGGCTGGAACCACTGGGTCAGGCCCAGCACGACCAGCAGCACGCCGATGATCAGCGAGCCGGAGCCGGTGGTGGTGGCCAGCCGGAAGGACAGCTCCTCCAGGGAGGGGTCGGCGTACGGGATGTAGACGATGGGGATTCCGGCCAGCAGTGTCAGCAGCCCCGACCAGAACGGGCGCTGCCAGCGCCAGTGGCGGAAGGTGACACGCCAGTGGCCGACGCGCGCACGCGCTCCCAGCGACTCGGCACTCATGCAGCAGCTCCCTCGGACCGAACTGTTCGTGTGGTGTTCCCCGTGTGCTTCGCGGGGGAGCGGAGACCCGCCCCGCTCCCCCCGTCAATGCGTCAGAAGCACTCGTTCTTGCCCTTGGTCACGTTGAGCTTGAGACCGGAGAGCTTGAAGGTGCCCGCGCTGGTGGCCCAGGCCCGCTGGCGGACGTTGAGCAGCGTGGCCGAGTCGGCCTGCTGGGCGAACGACCCGGGCAGTGTCTGGTCGCCCTCCTTGACCCCGGGGCCCTTCGAGGAGTCCCCGGCCGCGACACCGATGTCGATGTTGCGGAAGGTGGCGTCCGCGTCGAGCTGGTCGAGGTCGATGTAGAGGTTCTTCGCCTCGACCTTCGTGCTGCCCTGCCCCGCCTTCAGCATCAGTGACACGTCGCCGAAACCGGGCACCGGGACGACCACCGACTGGCAGAGGTTGGTGATCTCGGCATCCCGGAACGCCGACACGGCGACCGGGATGGTCTTCCCCCCGTGCTGCTTCTCGATGGCTCCGTACTGGACGAACCCGGTGCCGTCGAGCCGGTCGACGGCCACCTTGGCCTGCTGGCCCGAGACGCTGAACGACGCGGCCAACGCCCCCTGGGCGACAGCGATGCCCACTGCCGCGGTCGCGGCCACACTCGGAACCATGACGACGGCGAACCGCTTCCATCTGGTTCCGCCACGAGCCACTGACTCCATGACTTCCTCCTTCTCGGACGTACATCTCCGGCCCGGGGCGGGTGTGAGGTGAACCGACCGGAGCGGGGATGGGAGAAGTGCTACGTCCTCGGGAAGGGAGAGCGCCGCCAGCGCGCGGGACGAGCAGAGCACGTCCGGACTGCCGGCGATCACCTCCGAGCGACAACCACTGACCGCGCTCTCGCGCGACCGGCTGGACAGGCCTCGCCGCGACGAGTACCCCCCTGCCCGATGAACCGGGGAACGCGTGCTCTCCGGGTCGCCCGGTGGGGTTCCCGTCCCGCTGGACGCCGACTGGTTGCCGGGCGGCGGAAAAGGACCGAGCGAGCCTGATCGTGCTGCATCCACCCCGGGTGGCACAAGGGGTTCATTACTTGCGAGTAACGAGAAGGTGACCGCGACACGAGGCGCGTCGGCGCATGCCTACCCGCCGTGACGGCCCGGGGTCGCCCCGGAAGCGGACCAAACCGGTACGACCGGGGAGGAAGGGGGAAGCGGTCACTTACCGCAAGTAGCAGCGGCCGCGATTGCCAAGTTTTGGCAAAACGCGGCCGCTGTTATTCGTCATGTCAAGCGACCGTCCGGGAGGCGGCCGTCCCCGAAGGAGCCCGGGAGGGGGCCGGGGTCAGAAGAGCACCCGGGCGAGTGAACCGCGGGCCGCCACGACTCGCGGGTCCTCCGGGCCGATCACCTCGAACAGCTCCAGGAGGCGCAACCGCGCCTTCTCCCGGTCGTCCCCCGCCGTCCGCCGGACCACGTCGATCAGCCGCAGGAAGGCGTCCTCGACATGGCCGCCGACCAGGTCCAGGTCGGCGGCACGGAGCTGCGCCGGAACGTCCGCCGGGGCGTCGGCCGCCTCCTGGCGGACCCGCGCGGCGTCCAGGCCCTGCACGCGGTCGAGCAGCTCCGCCTGGGCGAGACCGAGCCTGGCCTCCTCGTTGGCGGGGTTGTCGGACAGCACGTTGCGGTACGCCTGCACGGCACCGCCGAGATCCCCCGCGTCCAGCGCCGCGTGGGCGGCGGCGAGCGCCGGGTCCTCCGGCGGCTCGGGTGCGGCCTGCGGCTCCGGGGCCTCGGCGTCCGGGTCCACCGGGATGCCGACGATGCCGTAGCGCTCCTCGGCGACCTGAACGAGCTGGTCGAAGACCTGGCGGATCTGCGCCTCGGGCGCGGCCCCCTGGAACAGCGGCAGCGCCTGCCCCGCGATCACCGCGAAGACCGCGGGAATCCCCTGGACACCGAACTGCTGGAACAGCGCCTGGTTGTGATCGACATCGATCCGGGCGAGCAGCACCCGGCCCGCGTACTCCTGGGTCAGGCGCTCCAGTGCGGGCCCGAGCTGCTTGCAGGGCTCGCACCACTCCGCCCAGAAGTCGATGACGACGGGCACCTCGGCGGAGCGCTGGAGCACGTCCTGCTCGAAACCGGCCTCGTCGACGTCGATCACCAGGCCGGAGAGGGCGACGCCCCCTCCTTCATCACCGGAGGCGGCCCGCTGGGCGCGGGTCTCCTCCGCCTTCTGCTTGGCCTCCCCGGCCGCCTTCACCGCGGCGAGGTCGACCACTCCGCTCATGGACATATTGCGTGGCTGCATGGGACCAGTCTCCCCCCTCCGCGCGGTGTTGTGTGCCGGGTCCCCACCCGGCCTGTGGTTGCCGCATCGGTGCCATGGTCACCGGCGTCCTCCGGCGTGATTCCGATACGTGTCGTAGCGTAACCCGGAATCCCGGCTACAGTCACCCGGATGGCACGCCCCCGCAGCGCCGCCGCCGATGCGGCGATCCTCGACGCCACTCGCTCGGCACTGGTGGAGATCGGCTGGTCCAAGCTGTCCCTGGCGGACATCGCGGTGCGGGCCGGCGTGGCGAGGACCACGCTCTACCGCCGCTGGCCCGGCAAGAGCGAACTCGTCGTGGACGCCGTCGCCGTCCTCTTCGACGCGCTCGAATTGCCCGACCAGGGGAGCCTGCGCAGCGACGTGGAAGGCGTGGTGCTCTCCTTCGCGGCACTGCTGGCCCGCCCGGAGACCAAGACCTCGCTGATGGCGGTGGTCGCGGAGGCCACCGCCGACCCCGCCCTGCGGCAGCGGATCCGGGTGGCGATTGTCGACCGGCAGAAGCGGCTGGTGCTCACCGGACGGCGACGGGCCCAGCAGCGCGGCGAGCTGCCACCCGACACGGGGGACCCGCAGGAGGCGGCGCGGACGGTGGACCTCATCTTCGACGTGATCGCCGGGGCGGTCGTGCACCGCTCACTGGTGAGCGCCCGCTCCGTGGACGAGGACTGGACCCGCCGCTTCGCCACCCTGCTGCTCGGCGGACTGCCCGCCCTCTCCGCCCCGCCACCGCGCCCCGCCCCGCCGGACCACGACCGCGTCCCCGACGACGGGGACGGCGGGGACAGCGACCGGGACGACGGGGACGGCAGCGAGGGCGGGGGCGGCGGTCAGAAGCCGGGCGGCTCGGTGTAGACACCCCATTCGTCCCGGAGCGCGTCGCAGATCTCGCCCAGCGTCGCCTCCGCACGTACCGCCGCCAGCATCGGCTCGATCATGTTCGAGTCGTCCCGGGCCGCCTCGACGAGCCTCGTCAGACCCGCGCGCACCGCGGCGTCGTCACGGTAGGCCCGGCGCGCGCCCAGCGCCTGCACCTGATCCCGCTCGACCTCGTGGCTCACCCGCAGGATCTCCAGGTCGCCGGTGACCGAGCCGGTGTGGCAGTTGACGCCCACCACCCGCTTCTCGTCCTTCTCCAGCGCCCGCTGGTACTGGAAGGCGGCCTCGGCGATCTCGCCGGTGAACCAGCCGTCCTCGATGCCTCGCAGGATGCCGGAGGTGATCGGCCCGATCGGGTGGCGGCCGTCCGGTTGCGCCCGGGCGCCGCGTTCCCTGATCTGCTCGAAGATCCGCTCGGCGTCCGCCTCGATCCGGTCGGTGAGCTGCTCGACATACCAGGAGCCGCCGAGCGGGTCGGCGACGTTGGTGATCCCCGTCTCCTCCATCAGCACCTGCTGGGTGCGCAGCGCGATCTCGGCGGCCTGCTCGGAGGGCAGGGCGAGGGTCTCGTCAAGGGCGTTGGTGTGCAGCGAGTTGGTGCCGCCCAGGACGGCGGACAGCGCCTCGACGGCGGTGCGCACCACGTTGTTGTACGGCTGCTGCGCGGTCAGCGAGACCCCGGCCGTCTGGGTGTGGAAGCGCAGCCACTGGGCCTTGTCGCTCTTCGCGCCGTAGACCTCGCGCATCCAGCGGGCCCAGATCCGCCGGGCTGCGCGGAACTTCGCGATCTCCTCGAAGAAGTCGAGGTGGGCGTCGAAGAAGAAGGAGAGGCCGGACGCGAACTCGTCCACCGAGAGGCCGCGGCTGAGGCCCAGCTCGACGTAGCCGAAGCCGTCGGCAAGCGTGTAGGCCAGCTCCTGGGCGGCCGTGGAGCCGGCCTCCCTGATGTGGTAGCCGGAGACGGAGAGCGGCTTGTACGCCGGGATGCCCCGGGCGCAGTGCTCCATCAGGTCGCCGATCAGCCGCAGGTGCGGCTCGGGCTGGAAGAGCCACTCCTTCTGAGCGATGTACTCCTTGAAGATGTCGGTCTGGAGGGTGCCGTTCAGCACGGCCGGGTCGACGCCCTGCCGTTCGGCGGCGACCAGGTACATGCAGAAGACCGGGACCGCGGGGCCGCTGATGGTCATGGAGGTGGTGACCTCGCCCAGCGGGATGCCCGCGAAGAGCGCCTCCATGTCGGCGGCCGAGTCGATGGCGACTCCGCAGTGCCCGACCTCGCCCAGCGCGCGCGGGTCGTCGGAGTCACGGCCCATCAGGGTCGGCATGTCGAAGGCGACCGACAGGCCGCCGCCGCCCGCCTCCAGGATCATCTTGTAGCGCTCGTTGGTCTGCGCGGCGTTGCCGAAGCCCGCGAACTGGCGGATCGTCCAGGTGCGCCCCCGGTATCCGGTGGGGTGCAGACCCCGGGTGAACGGGTACTCCCCCGGCCAGCCGATCCGCTCGAAGCCCTCGTAGGTGTCGCCGGGGCGCGGACCGTAGACCGGCTCGACCGGATCACCGCTCAGCGTGGTGAAGTCGGCGTCCCGCTTGCGTGCGGCGTCGTACCGGGCCTGCCACCGTCGGCGGCCCTCTGCGATGGCGTCAGCGTCCATACCCCCGAATTTACTAGGACGTCCAACTATTTACCAGGGGGGCAGGTCTGCCCCGCACGGCCGGGGCCCCGGCGCGCGGGCCCCGGCCGTGCGGACCGGAGTCCGCGGACGTCAGGTCTGGGCGGGCTCGTCGTGCTCGTCGTGCTCGACCAGCGGCTTGACCTCGGCCGAGATCCTGCGCTCCACGAAGAAGGCGGCGACCGGGATGCAGCCGGCGGCCAGCACCCACAGCAGCTTGCCGAACGGCCAACGCGCCTTGGAGCCCAGATCGAAGGCGAAGACCACGTAGACGATGAAGAGGACGCCGTGGATCTGCGAGACGACCGTGGTGTCCCCGACCCCGAACGCGTACTTGGAGACGATGAACCCGGTGAACACGAGCAGCCACACGGCGGTCACGTAAGCCATCACCCGGTACCGGGTGAGCACATTGGACTTCATGGCTCACGAGCGTAACCGGACCGCCGTCGCACCCCACCGGCGCCCCGGGCCCGGCGTTCAGCCCTCCCGGAAGTCCTCGGCGGCCACCCGCAGGGGCCGCAGCAGGGCGAAGATCTCCCGGCACTCCTCCGCGTCGTAGACGTCGAGACCGAAGTCGACCGCCATCAGGTCCCGGGTGGCGTCCTCGCACACCTCGCGGCCCCGGTCCGTGATGACCGCGAGGGTCCCGCGCCCGTCGTTCGGGTTGGGGTGCTTGGCGACCAGCCCGGAGCGCACCAGCCGGTCCACCGTGTTCGTCACCGAGGTGGGGTGGACCATCAGCCGCTCGCCGATCTTCGACATGGGCAGCTCGCCCGCCTTGGCGAAGGTGAGCAGCACGAGGGCCTCGTACCGGGCGAAGGTGAGGCCGTACGGCTTGACCACGGCGTCGACCTTGGACAGCAGGATCTGATGGGCACGCATGATGGAGGTGATGGCGCCCATCGAGGGCGCCGGCCCCCATCGCTGCTTCCAGAGTTCGTCGGCGCGCGCGATCGGGTCGAACGGGAGACTGAGCGGCTTCGGCACGGCGCCGACCATACCGGCCGGCCACATGCCGGTCAGCCCCGTCTCGAAGTTTGGCCGATCCGGGCGGCCGGACCATGTCCCGCCGCCGCTCCTGGCGACCGACGTGCGAGCCTGGCGGGCGCATCGCCGCACCTCGTCGACAACTGCACTCCCGCCGGGTACGCGGCCGAGCGGCAGTGGCTGCTCTCCGCGGCGGTGGACCGGCTGAGGGCCCAGCCGCACACGAAGACGTATCTCGGCGCGGGGAACCCGAGCCAGATCAGCGGCCCGGGAGAGCTGGCGGAGCCGCTCACCCGGTCCGGCGTGGCCCGGGCGGACGGCTTCGCCCTCAACGTGAGCAGTTTCCAGCCGGACGCCACGGTGGTGGCCTGCGGGAACCGGCTGTCGGCGGCACGGGGCGGCAAGCACGACGTGGTCGACACCAGCCACAACGGCAACGGTCCGCTGACCGGGCGCGGGGACGGGTGGTGCAACCCACCGGGACGGGCGCTGGTAGCGGCGCCGACCACCCGGACCGGCGAAGCGGCTGGTGGACGCGTATCTGCGGGTCAAGCGCCCCAGCGAAGTCCGACGGGGAGTCCCGGGGCGGTCCGCAGGCCGGCGAGTGGCGGCCGGGGTACGCGCTCGGTCTGGCCCGCAACGACCTCCGCTGACCCGGCGCGGTCCCACACGTCGGCGGTCCGGCGGCCCGCGAGGGACCGCCGGACCGCCGGAGTACGCAGCGGCGCCGGGGCGCCGGGTCAGGACAGCCGCACCCACTTCGCCTCCGAGGGCGTGCCCTCCTCGTCGAGGAGGAAGAGCATGTACCAGCCGGGCGGGGTGAGCGAGCGGTCCTCCGGGACGCCGACCGTCACCTGCCCGTCGCCCCGCCGGACGTCCAGCTCGATCGAGCGCTGCTCGACGTCCGTCACGTGGGTGACCGCGCTGGGCCGCATCAGCCGGGCGCCGGCGACCCGGCCGGCCTGCTCGGTGGCGTAGACGGCCTCCCCTCCGCGCCGCAGCTGGTCCGGCCCGTCACCGATCACCGGCCGGTTCTCGCCGCGCTCCCCCTCCAGGTACGGCGGGGTGTAGATCTCGATCCGCTTCTCGAAGGTGCCCAGCCGGGTGTTCGCCTTGTCGCCGAACAGCGGGTCGGAGCCGAACGTCGCGACCCGGCCGTCCGGGAGGAGCAGCGCCTCCGCGTGGTAGTTGCGCGGCACCTCCGGGTCGGCGGCCGGGCGGAACTCGTTGCGCTCGGGGTCGTAGAACTGCGCCTTGAGGATGTCGCTGTCGCTGCGTCCCCGGTAGTTCTCCGAACCGCCCGTGGTGAACACGGTGTCGTCCGGCAGGATCACGCTGTTGAGGTACCGCGTGCCCTGCGGCAGCGGGGGGCCGTTCCGGAAGGCAGGGTTTTCCTCGTTCAGGTCGACGACGGCCGTCCGGGCGGTCGACTTCTCGGACTCGCCGACTCCTCCACCGCCGAGCACCATCACCTTCTGGTCCTGAGCGGGCGGCAGCAGGAGCGAGCTGGAGGTCTCCAGCTGGTCGGTGTCGGTCATCCCGTCGATCTTGTCGAAGGTGTTCTTGGCCAGGTCCCAGATCCCCGGGTCCCGGCCCTTGTCCGCCGGCCCGTAGCCGGCGTTGGAGCCGGAGTAGAAGAGCTTCCCGCCCTCGGTGAGGAAGAGCGACGGGTAGGTCGGGAAGTAGCGGGTCGGGCCCTCGCTCCACTTCTTCGTCTCCGGGTCGTAGATCTCGTTCTGCCCCTGGAGGACCTCCCCGATCTCGTCGAGGCCGGAGACGGAGAGCACCTTGCCGTCCGGGAGGGTGACGAGCGTCGGGTACCAGCGCGCCTCGGCCATCGGGTCCACGGGCAGGTACTTCTCGGCGACCGGGTCGAACTCGTAGGACTCCTTGATGCCCTGGAAGTCCTGATTGTCGAGGGTGAGCTTCTCGGCGAGCCCGTAGAGGTTGTCGGCGTTCTTCCCTCTGAGGCCGAGGATCTCGTACTGCGCGGGCTCGTCGGACACCGCGCCGTCGCCCTTCTCCACCGCCTCCACGAAGACCCGGGTCTCACCGGCGGTGACGGTCACCTCGCCGGTCTCCTCGTCGCTGGTCTTGGTGGCCCGCGGCACCAGTGCGGGGAAGGCGGAGGTGTACTCGACACCGGCCGGGGAGCGGAAGCGGGTGCCCTCGGGGAAGGTGTGCGGCCGGTCGGGGTTCTCGTTCTTCACGATCATGCCGCCGCCGGCCCGCTCGACCTGCCCGCCGAGCTTCTCGTACCGGGCGGTGCCACCGGCCACCAGGAGGTTGCCGTCGGCCAGTTGCGAGTGCCCGGCGCAGAAGAGGTCCTCGGGGGTGGCTATGCGGGAGAAGGAGTTGTCCGCGGGGTCCCAGAGCACGGTGTTGAAGGTGCCCGCGTCGAACTGCTCCTCGTCGTTGCCGGAACCGGCGATGAGCAGCACCTTGCCGGTCCGGAGCAGCGCGGCGTGGATCGAGTTGGTCCGGTACTCCTGGGGCGGGTCCACCACCTGCCAGGAACCGTACTGGGCCCGGTAGCCGGGCTGCGCTATTCGGTAGTCGTGGATCTTCTCCTTGGCGAAGCCCAGCGTGGCCGGGGCGTTGAGCCCGGCGAGCACGAGGGTGACACCCGTTCCCATCAGGGTCTTCTTGAGGCGCGTGCTGGGGCGGTACGGCATGGATCAGCTCCCGCTGGAGGTGACGGCGAGGGTGGGTTCCGGTTCGGTGCGCGGCACCCGGTCGCGGCGCCTGGCACGGAACTCGGTGCAGCCCCAGATCGTGACCGGAGCCAGTGAGATCACCAGCGCCAGCACGGTCCAGGTCCGCATGGCCACGTGGGTGTGGCCCAGGGCGAACGAGGCGACCAGGCCGCTGCCCAGTGCCCCGATCCAGAACAGGTGGATGCGGAAGGTGCTCAGCCGGTCCGGACTGGCGGTGCCACCCTTGGGGGTGACGACGAACCGGCAGGCCCGACGGAACACGGCGGCGACCAGCGAACGGGCGTAGATCGGCGCGCAGATGGCCGACATGGCCATGCCGGCCACGCCGCCGGAGCCCTCGGGCTCGTGCGGCGAGACGTTGTGCCGCCGGTTCCACAGGTACAGCCCGATCTGCAGGGCGGCGACGTCGCTGTAGAGCATCAGCCACACGCCGGCGGACACCTGGGTTCCCGAGGCGCCGAGCCAGAGGAACAGCGTGCAGCTCAAGGCGCCGAGCATCCAGGTGACGGCGCTCATCGGGTAGTAGACGAGCATCAGCGAGTAGTTGAGGAGCGTGCCCGGCGAGAAGCGGTGCGGCCCGCGCCAGTACTGCCGGAGCACGGTCTCGTAGGTCCCGCGCGACCAGCGCATCTGCTGGCTGAAGAAGTCGGTCCAGCACTCCGGGCCCTCACCGACGGCCAGCACGTCCGGGGTGTAGACGGACCGCCAGCGGTTGCCGGTGGCCCGGTTGCGGGTGCGGTGCAGTTCGAAGCCGGTGGCCATGTCCTCGGTGATCGAGTCCACCAGCCCGCCGATCTGGCGGACGGCGCTGATCCGGACGGCGTTGTTGGTACCGACGAACATGGGCGAGCCGTACCGGTTGCCGGCCCGCTGGATCAGCGCGTGGAAGAGGAACTGCTGGCTCTCGGCGGACTTGGTGACCGCGGTGGTGTAGTTGCCGTAGACCTGCGGGCCGACGACGAAGGCGACGTCCGGGTCGCGGAAGTAGCCGAGCATCCGCTCCAGGTAGCCGGGCAGCGGGACGTGGTCGGTGTCCACCGAGGCGAAGAAGTCGTAGCCGCCGCCGTGGGCAGCCAGCCAGGCGTTGTAGTTGCCGTGCTTGGAGCGGGTGCGGTGCACGCCGCTCTCGCGGTTCCACTCCGGCACCTCGTGGCGGGTGAAGTGGTGCACGCCCAGTTCCGCGCAGAGCGCCCGGGCCGAGGCGTCGTCCCCCTCGTCGAGGAGCCAGACGTGCATCGTGCCGTCGTGCCGAATCCCGACGGCGGCCTCCAGGGTCGCCCGGACCATCCCGAGGGGTTCCTTGCCCGGCACGTAGGTGGTCAGGAAGGCCACCCGGGTGCCCTGTTCGGGCCGTACCGGCACCGGGTCCCTGGCGACCATGGTGGCGTGTGCCACCGAGACGACGTTCACCAGCCGGAAGAGCTCGATCAGCCCGATGCAGGCGAGCATCACCCAGTCGGCGGCGAGCAGCCAGACCGGGGCGCCGGAGCGGTCCGTCCAGTGCGTCGGCCAGACCAGCCAGAGCAGCAGCACCATTGAGAGCAGCGGCGCCGCGGTCATCAGCACCGCGGCGCGCACCCGGTGGGGCTCGGTGGAGAGCAGGCTGCGGTACTGGACTCGGTAGGGCTGCTGGTCCGGCTCGGTGAGCGGTCCGGCGAGACGGCTGTAGGTCTCGTAGTCGTAAGCCACCGGCCGCACGGGTCCCTCCACTCAGTCGGACAAAGCAGATATGTCACAGCAGAAATGACATATCGCTCCGTGTCGACCGGAGAGGGACCCCGAACGGACGCAACACGGCGCCGTGGACGGCCCGATCACCAGGTGTCAGGCGAGTCGGCGCTCCACGGCCTCGACCTTGCTGCTTAGTCCATCCGTGACTCCCGGTCGGATGTCCGCCTTCAGGACGAGGGAGACCCGCGGCGCCCGTTCCTCGACGGCGGCCACCGCCCGGCGGACCACGTCCATGCACTCCTCCCAGCCGCCTTCCAGAGAGGTGAACATCGCGTCCGTGCGGTGCGGCAGCCCGGACTCGCGCACCACGCGGACCGCCTCGGCGACGTGGTCGGCCACGTCCTCGCCGACGCCGAGCGGAGTGACGGAGAAGGCGACGATCACGACCTCACCACGCCCTCCTGGCGCGCCCTGGCGGCGATCACGCCGGACTCCGACTCGCGCCGGAGCATGCGCTCGGCGAAGAAGCCACCGGCGGGCACGACGGACAGCGCGAAGTACAGCGCGGCACGCGGCAGCGGCCACTTCGCACGGTTCCACGCGTCCGCCCAGAACAACACGTAGAGCACGAAGAGCACACCGTGGATCATGCCGACCACCGGCACGGCGTTGAACTCGGTCGTGCGCTTCAGCACCGAGCAGACGAGCAGCAGCAGGAAGGAGACGGCCTCGGGAGCGGAGATCAGCCGCAGCCGGCGGAGGGCGGAAGCGGTCTTTAGGTCCACAACGACATCCTCGGATGTGTGAAGGAATGCACAAGCACCGCCATTGTGGCAGCCTCCCGGGGAATCACCCGACCGGGGTAAGTTCGGTGCCGTGGCGGACTTCAGATTTCAGGGCAGCAAGGGCAGCAAGGTGCTCGCCGTCGATCTCGCCGGTGACTCCGTCCGGGCGAAGAACGGGTCGATGGTCGCCTACGAGGGCGAGATGGCCTTCAGGAAGCTGACCGGCGGCGGGGACGGCCTGCGCGGCATGGTCACCCGGCGCCTCACCGGTGAGCAGATGGAGGTCATGGAGGTGAAAGGGCACGGAACCTGCTACCTGGCCGACCGGGCGAGCGACATCAGCCTGGTGGCCGTGTCCGGCGACACACTGCACGTGGAGGCGAGCAACCTGCTCTGCACCGACGGCGGGCTGCGCACCGGGACCACCTTCACCGGGCTGCGCGGCGCCTCCCAGGGCAACGGTCTCTTCACCACCACGGTGGAGGGCACCGGTACCGCGGCGATCACGTCCGCCGGCCCGGCCCTGGCCCTGCGGGTGACCGCGCAGGCCCCGCTCCAGGTCGACCCGGGCGCGTACGTCGCGCACACCGGACGGCTCACCCAGCAGTTCCAGAGCGGGGTGACCTTCCGCACCTTCGTCGGCGAGGGCTCGGGCGAGGCGTTCCAGATCCGCTTCGAGGGCGAGGGGCTCGTCTACGTGCAGCCCAGCGAGCGCAACACCGTCGGAGGGCAGGTCTGATGCCGTTCACCAGGATCACCTCCAAGATGATCGAGGCGCAGGTGGTCCCCGGACAGCGGGTGTACAGCCAGCGCGGCGCGATGCTGGCCCACCGCGGCGAGGTCGCGTTCACCCCCGACCTGATGGGCGGGCAGGGCGGCGTGATGTCCGCGATCGGCCGCAGGGTCAGGGGCGAGGCCGCCCCGCTGATGACGGTCGAGGGCCACGGCACCGTCATGTTCGGCCACGGCGGCCACGAGGTGCACCTCATCGACCTGGCCGGAGACATGCTCCACGTCGAGTCCGACCGGCTGCTGGCCTTCGAGGGCTCGCTGCAGCAGGGCACCGTCTTCCTCGGCTCCCAGGGCGGGGTGAGGGGGATGGTCCGCGGCCAGGCCACCGGGCAGGGGCTCTTCACCACCACGCTGGAGGGCCGGGGGTCGGTCGCCGTCCTCGCGCACGGCGACGTCATGGAGCTCGCGGTGGGCCCGAACCGGCCGGTGCACGTCGATCCGCAGGCCTACGTCGGCCACCGCGGCACCCTGCGCAACCGGCTCTCCAGCGCCCTGGGCTGGCGGGACATGGTGGGCCGCGGCTCGGGCGAGGCGTTCCAGCTGGAGCTCTCCGGGCAGGGCACCGTCTACGTACAGGCCAGCGAGGAGAAGCTGTGAGCCGCCACCCGGCGGCCGCGCCCCGCGGCCGCCCGAAGCACACCGTTCCTCGTGAAGCCCGGAGGCAGTGACCCGTGAACGCTCCCGTCGTCTTCGACTCCCACACCCTGCCGGACAACGACAACGCCAACTCCTACGCGTTCAGCGTGGCCCTGGACGGCGAGTGGTTCCTCCAGAAGGGCAAGATGATCGCCTACTACGGGCAGATCACCTTCAACGGCGTCGGCCACGGACCGCTCGACGCACTCGTCGCGAGCAGCTTCCACTCGCCGCTGCACGCGGCCGGCTGGGTGGTCGCCCAGGGCAAGGGCAAGTTGCTCCTCGCCGACCGCGCCTTCGACATCAACTCCTACGACCTCGACGACGGCAACCTCACCATCAGGTCCGGCAACCTGCTCGCCTTCGATCCGGGCCTGTCGCTGAAGCAGTCGATCATCCCGGGCTTCCTCACTCTGATCGGCACCGGCACCTTCGTCGCCGCCTCCAACGGGCCCGTGCACTTCGTCGAACCGCCGATCCGGGTGGACCCGCAGGCACTGGTCGGCTGGGCGGACTGCCCGTCCCCCTGCCACCACTACGACCACCAGTACCTGCGCGGCGTGCTCGGCGGCGTGCGGGCCCTCACCGGCCTCGGCGGCGCCTCCGGCGAGGAGCACCAGTTCGAGTTCACCGGAGCGGGCACGGTACTGCTCCAGTCCTCCGAGCACCTGCTCGCCGAGCAGCAGTCCGCCCACGTGCCGCAGCAACAGGGAGTGCCCGGCGGGTCACCCTCGTGGGCTCGGTAAAGTCGGTGCCATGGACACCGATGAGGGCACCCGCTGGCTCACCGACACCGAACAAAGGGCCTGGCGCACCCACCTGGACGTCAACCGCCTGCTGATGCACCAGATGGAGAGGGACCTGCACCCCTACGGGCTGACCATGAACGACTACGAGATCCTGGTGAACCTCTCGGAGTCGGACGAACACCGCATGCGGATGAGCGACCTGGCCGGCGCCACGCTCCAGTCCAAGAGCCGCCTGTCCCACCAGATCACCCGGATGGAGAACGCCGGGCTGGTCCGCCGGGAGCACTGCGACACCGACAAGCGGGGGCTGTTCGCCGTCCTGACCGAGCACGGCTGGACCACCATGCGGGAGATCGCCCCGCACCACGTGGCCTCGGTCCGTCGGCACTTCATCGACATGCTGACCCCGCAGGCGCTCGAGGAGCTGCGCGCCTCCCTCGCCCCGATCGCCGACCATCTGCGCGTCCAGCGCGGCCGCGTCTGACCCGCGGCCCTGCCCGGGGAGCGCGGACCCCGGGCAGACGGCACCGGGGAGGCGGACACATGCCTCACCCCGGGCCCGGCCCGCCCGCCGCGCCGCCCGGCTCCGGCGACCCGCCGCCCCGGCCCGCGGCGGGCAGGCTCAGCACGAACAGGGCCCCGCCCTCCGGCGCACGGCCGACCCGCAGCTCGCCGCCGTGCCGCCGTGCCACCTCGCGGGCGATCGCCAGCCCCAGCCCCGCACCGCCGTCGTCCCGGCTCCGCGCGTCGTCCAGCCGCACGAACCGCTCGAAGATCCGCTCCCACTCCTCCTCGGGCACCCCGGCCCCGTCGTCGGCGACCTCCAGCACCACCCGGCCCCCGGCCGGACCGCGCACCGAGATCCGCACCCGGCTCTGCGCGTGGCGCTGCGCGTTGTCCAGCAGGTTCGCCAGCACCCTGGCGAGCTGCCCGGACGAGCCGGTCGTCTCCGCGGCCGCCAGCGGAGCCGTCGTCACCGGGACCCGGTCCGTACCGCGGCGGGCCGCCTCCTCGCCGACCAGGGCGGACAGCTCCACCCTCCGGTCCGCGGTGCCCTCGCCGGCATCCAGCCGGGCGAGGAGAAGCAGGTCGGCCGCCAGGACCTGGAGGCGGACGGTGTCCTGCACCGCCCCGGGGACATCCAGCAGCTCGGGGTGCGCCGCCCCGACCTCCAACTGGGTGCGGAGCGAGGCGATCGGACTGCGCAGTTCGTGCGAGGCGTCGGCGACGAACCGTCGCTGGTGCTCGACCGAGGCCTCCAGGACACCCAGCGTCTCGTTCGTGGTGCGGGCCAGCCTGCCCACCTCGTCGGCGGCGGCCGGTTCCGGCACCCGCCGGGAGAGGTCGGCGGAGCGGGTGATCTCGGCCATCTCCTGCCGGATCCCCTCCACCGGGCGCAGCGCGCGCCGCGTCACCCGCCAGGTGGTGCCGGCCACCACGAGCAGCAGCATCGGCGACCCGATCAGCAGCGCCGTGCGGACCGTACCGACGGCAGCCTGCTCGACGGCCAGCTCGGCTCCCGCGTACACCGTGAGCGCCTCGCCCCGCGGGGTCCTCGCCGTCGCGACGGCGAAGCGGTAGTCCCGCTCCTCGCCGTCCACCACGGCCGTGCCGTCCCGGAAGTCGATCCGGTCGCCGACCTCGCCCGGGCCGATGCCCGCCACCGCCCCGGGGCCCGCCACCCCGATGCCGGAGCGGTCGTCACCCTCGTCGTCGTCGCCGTTCTCGTCGTCGCCGTCGTCCTCGTCGTCGCCGTCGTCCTCGTCGTCGCCGTCGTCCTCGTCCCGGTCGCCGCCGGGCGGGGACGCGGTGGGGCTCCCGGCGCCCGGGGACGGTGTCGGCGTGGGGGACGGTGCGGGGACGGGGACGACCGCGCCAGTCGAGGTGCCCGTCAGCGACTCCAGGTCCTCGCTGACGGCCCTGACCCTGCCCTCGGCGTCCACCACCTGGACCGGCCCGTCCGAGGACAGCTCGTCGAAGCCGACGTCGGTGGCGATCTGCCCGGCGACGTCCCGGGCCCGGACCTCGGCCCGCAGCTCCACCTCGCGGAGCAGGTTGGACTGGAGGAGCGAGAGCACCGCGGCCCCGGCGACCAGCAGGGCCAGCGCCACCACCGCGGTGGCGCCGAGCGTCGCCCGTGCCGTGACGGAGCCGAACGCCCTCCGGGACGGCCGGGCGCTAGCCACCGGAGACCACCAGTCGGTAGCCGGCGCCGCGCACTGTGGCGATCAGGTCCGGCCCCAGCTTGCGCCGGAGCGCGCTGACGTACACCTCCACGATGTTGGGATCGCCGTCGTAGGCGAAGTCCCAGACGTGCTCCAGCACGTCCGACTTGGACACGACCTCGCCGGCCCGCACGGCGAGGTGCTCCAGGACCGCGAACTCTTTCGCGGTGAGCTGGACGGCCCGTTCCCGGCGCTCCACCCGGTGCGCCGCCCGGTCCACGGTGAGGTCGCCCAGCCGCAGCACCGGAGCGGCACCGCTCCCCCGCCTCCGCAGCAGCGCGCGGACCCGGGCAAGCAGGACCACGTAGGAGAACGGTTTGGTCAGGTAGTCGTCGGCCCCGGTGTCCAGCCCCTCGGCCTCGTCGTACTCGCCGTCCTTGGCGGTCAGCATCAGGATCGGCGTCTCGTCGCCGGCCGCGCGCAGCGCGGAGCAGATGCGGTAGCCGTTCATCCCCGGCAGCATGATGTCGAGGACGACCAGGTCGTACGGGTTCTCGGTGGCCATGTGCAGCCCTTCCAGGCCGTCGTGCACCACGTCCACGGCGAAGCCCTCGGCGGTGAGGCCCCGGGCGAGGGAGACGGCGAGCCTCCGCTCGTCCTCCACGATCAGCATGCGCATGGGACGAAGCCTGGCAGAAGCTTCCTGAAGAGGTCTTCAGGAAGCTTCAGCAGGCCTTCAGCCACGGTTGGCGAGAGTGGGGGTCGTCCGGCCGGAGAACCGGCCGGCAGCACGACGACAGGGGAGGACCCCATGCAGCGCAACCTGATCATCGCGACCCTCGCCGCGGCCGGCGTGATCGCGGGCGGTGTCGTCGCCGGGACGGCGCTGGCCGAGGACGACAGCGCCCGCGGCACCCCGAGCACCCTCCGGGCGGCGAGCGCCGCGGACAGGGACGACGACACGGACGACGACGGGGCCGGAAGCGGTTCGGTCGAGGACCGGGTGAGCGCCGCGCAGGCCGTGCAGCGGGCCCTGGAGGAGGCGCCGGGAGTGGTCGCGGGGCTGGAGCGCGAGGACGACGGCCGGGTGTGGGAGGTGGACGTCGTCGGCAAGGACGGCGGCTGGCGGCTGGTAGAGATCGACAGGTCGAGCGGCGAGGTCGTCGCGAACCGCGCCGAACGCGACGACGATGACGACCGCCGGGACGCGGAGTACGTGCGTAAGCTGCTCACGGGGGCCTCGAACGGTGCCGGCGACGCGGCCCGGCTGGCAGCGGGGAAGGCGGACGGTCCGATCGAGGAGATCGAGCTCGACGACCGCGGCACCACTTGGAAGGTGGAGTTCGACGGCCAGGACGACGACCGCGAGCTGCGCGTCGACCTGGCTTCCGGCAGGATCGCGGTGCTCGGCGACGACGACCGCGACGACCGGGACGGGGACGACGACCGGGACGAGCACGGGGACGACGGCGACGAACACGACGACCGCTGAGGTCAGTCAGCTCTCGGTGACGCCGGCGACCAACTCGTCCGCCGCCGCGTAGGGGTCGGTCGTCCCGGCGACGATGCGGCGGGCCAGCTCCCCCACCCGACGGTCGCCGCTGAGGTCCGCGATGCGCTCCCGGAGGGCGGTCACCGCGAGGGTCTCCACCTCGCGGGCCGCCCTCCGGACGCGGCGTTCGGTCAGCGCGCCGCGCTCCTCCATCCAGCTCCGGTGCTTCTCCAGTGCCGCCACCAGCTCGTCGAGCCCTTCGGACCGGCTGGCGACCGTGCGGACGACGGACGGCCGCCAGTCGTCCGGGCCCCTCGCGGCACCGAGGCCGAGCATGTGGCGCAGCTCCCGGACGGTGGCGTCCGCACCGTCCCGGTCCGCCTTGTTGACCACGTACAGGTCACCGATCTCCAGGATTCCGGCCTTGGCGGCCTGGATGCCGTCGCCCATGCCGGGGGCGAGCAGCACCACGGAGGTGTCGGCCTGGGCGGCGATCTCCACCTCGGACTGCCCGACACCGACCGTCTCGACCAGGACGACCTCGCAGCCGGCCGCGTCCAGCACGCGGATCGCCTGCGGCGCCGCCCGGGCGAGTCCGCCGAGATGGCCGCGCGTGGCCATCGAGCGGATGTAGACGCCCGGGTCGGAGGCGTGCTCCGACATCCGCACCCGGTCACCCAGGAGCGCCCCGCCGGAGAACGGCGAGGACGGGTCGACGGCCAGCACCCCGACCCGCTTCCCGCGCCTGCGGAAGGCGCTGACCAGGGCCGAGGTGGTGGTGGACTTGCCGACCCCGGGCGAACCGGTCAGACCCACCACGTAGGCGCCGCCCGCCAGCGGCGCCAGGGCCGCCATCACCTCGCGCAGTTCCGGGGCGCCCCCCTCGACCAGCGAGATCAGCCGGGCGACCGCCCGGGGACCGCCCTGACGGGCCTGCTCCACCAACTGGGGGACGTCCACCGTCATCTGCTTCCGCGCTCCTCGTACGTCGGACCGCCGTTCACCGGCGGTCCGGTTCCGCTGTGCTGCCCGTGCCGCGCTTCCCACCGCCCGGCACCGCCCGGGGGCGGCGCGAGCCGCACCCCGCGCCGCCCCCGGGCCCCGGACGGCCAAATCACCTGCCGGGCACCCGCAGGACGAGCGCGTCGCCCTGGCCGCCGCCCCCGCAGAGCGCTGCGGCCCCGGTGCCGCCGCCCCGGCGCCGCAGCTCCAGCGCGAGGTGCAGCACGATACGGGCTCCGGACATGCCGATGGGGTGGCCCAGCGCGATGGCGCCCCCGTTGACGTTCACCTTCTCGGAGGTCAGGCCGAGGTCCTTCATCGACTGGACCGCGACAGCGGCGAAGGCCTCGTTGATCTCGACGAGGTCGAGGTCCGCCACCGCGAGGCCGTCCTTCTTCAGAGCGTGCTCGATCGCGTGGGACGGCTGGGACTGGAGCGAGTTGTCGGGGCCGGCCACGTTTCCGTGGGCCCCGATCTCGGCGATCCACTCCAGACCGAGCTCCTCGGCCTTCGCCCGGCTCATCACCACCACGGCCGCCGCGCCGTCCGAGATCTGCGAGGCACTGCCCGCGGTAATGGTCCCGTCCTTGGCGAAGGCCGGACGGAGCCTGCCGAGCGACTCGGCGGTGGTCTCGCCGCGGATGCCCTCGTCCTGGCTGAAGACCACCGGCTCGCCCTTGCGCTGCGGGATCTCCACCGGGGTGATCTCGGCTTCGAAGAGGCCGTTCTTCTGCGCGGCGGCGGCCCGCTGGTGCGAGGCGGCGGCGATCTCGTCCTGCTCGGCCCGGCCGATGCCCAGCCGGGTGTTGTGCTTCTCGGTGGACTCGCCCATCGCCACTCCTTCGAAGGAGTCGGTGAGCCCGTCGTGCGCCATCGCGTCGAGCATCTCGACCGCGCCGTACTTGTAGCCCGCCCGGGACTTGGGGAGCAGGTGCGGGGCGTTGGTCATCGACTCCTGGCCGCCCGCCACCACCACGTCGAACTCGCCCGCCCGGATGAGCTGGTCGGCCAGGGCGATCGCGTCGAGTCCGGAGAGGCAGACCTTGTTGACGGTCAGCGCCGGTACGTTCATCGGGATGCCGGCCTTCACGGCCGCCTGACGCGCCGGGATCTGCCCTGCCCCGGCCTGGAGCACCTGGCCCATGATCACGTACTGGACCTGGTCGCCGGCGATCCCGGCCCGGTCCATCGCGGCCCTGATCGCGAAGCCGCCGAGATCGGCGCCTCCGAACGGCGCGAGCGAACCGAGGAGACGCCCCACGGGCGTGCGCGCGCCCGCGACGATCACTGAGGTGGTGCCGGTCGTGCCAGTCATGCTGCGACCCCTTCGGAGAAGGATGTGAACGAGGGTTAATCAGGGTGCACCGCCAGCGTACTGAGCGGTAGGCGACGCGGTCACCGGTCCGGGAGTGTGACCGTGCGCACGTTGCGTAACCGGGCACGGCGGGGTGTCCTGGTCCCATGCTGACGCGAATCGACCACATCGGGATCGCCTGCTTCGACCTGGACCGCACCGCCGGTTTCTACCGCGACACCTACGGCTTCGAGGTGTTCCACACCGAGGTCAACGAGGAGCAGGGCGTCCGGGAGGCCATGCTCAGGACCAACGGGACCGACGACGGCGGCTCGTCCTGGATTCAGCTCCTGGAGCCGGTCGACGAGCACTCCACGGTCGCCAAGTGGCTGGCGAAGAACGGCGAGGGCGTGCACCACATCGCCTTCGGTACGGCGGACGTGGACGGGGATGCCGCCGCGATCGGTGAGCGCGGCGTACGCGTCCTCTACGACGAGCCGCGCACCGGCTCGATGGGCTCCCGGATCACCTTTCTGCACCCCAAGGACTGTCACGGAGTGCTCACCGAGCTGGTCACCTCGGCCCCCGCAACCGGGCAGACGCACTGATCCCGCCCGCCTCGACGGTCCCGCCCTCGTCGCGCGGAGGCGGTGGGACCGGCACCAACAGGCGGATCGGCGCGCCCGTTCGGCGAGAACATCGGTAGAGTGGCCGAGCGGCGGCCGGTCGCGGGCCGGCCAGGTCCCGTTCCGTACACCGCCGATGATCTGACACCATTTCGTCGGGGCGTCCTCTCCGGGGCCGCTCATCGGAAGATTTCAGCTCACCTTGTCGACCAAGGGACGGATGGGACCGCGCAGTGCGGGGCTACGACCGCTACGAGGCTGACGATCACCTGTCGCGCTTCGAAGCCGAGATGGATCGGCTGAAGAAGGAGCGGGACAAGGCCGTCGACCACGCCGACGACCTCGGCTACCAGGTCGAGGTTCTGCGCGCCAAATTGCACGAGGCGCGCCGCAGTCTCGCCTCGCGCCCGGCCGGGTACGACGGCCTCTCCGGGCAGGCCGAGCAGTTGCTCAGGAACGCCCAGCAGCAGGCCGAGCAGTTGCGCGCCGACGCCGAGCGGGAACTGCGCGACGTCCGCAACCAGTCACAGCGGCTGCACCAGGACCAGGCCGAGGCGCAGTCCCGGCTGGAGGCCGAGCTGCACGCCGAGGCTGTCCGGCGGCGCCAGCAGCTCGACCAGGAGCTGGCCGAACGGCGCTCCACCGTGGAGTCGCACGTCAACGAGAACGTCGCCTGGGCGGAGCAGCTGCGCTCCCGGGCGGAGTCCCAGGCCCGGCGGCTGATGGACGAGTCCCGTGCCGAGGCCGAGCAGGCGCTGCATGCCGCCAGGACCGAGGCGCAGCGGATCACCGAGCAGTCCCGGGAGCGGTTGCACGCCGAGGCGGAGGCGGCGAGGGCAGAGGCCGAGTCGCTGCTGCGCCGCGCCCGCGCAGACGCCGAGCGGCTGCTGAGCGCCGCGTCGAACCAGGCGCAGGAGGCAACCGACCACGCCGAGCGGCTCCGGACGAGCACCGCCTCGGAGTCGGAGTCCGCCCGCCGGGAGGCGGCGGCGCTCGCCCGCCGGGCCGAGGAGCGGATGTCGGAGGCCGACACGGCGCTCCGCGAGGCCCGCGCCGAGGCCGACAAGCTGGTCGAGGAGGCCAAGGAGGCCGCGGCCAAGCGGCTGGCGGACGCCGAGTCGGCGAACGAGCAGCGGCAGCGCACCGCGAAGACCGAGATCGCCCGGATGGTGGGCGAGGCCACCAAGCAGACGGAGTCCTCGAAGGAGGAGTCCGAGCAGAAGGTCGCGGACGCGCGCGCCGAGGCGGAGCGGATCCTCGCGGAGGCACGGGAGACCGCCCGGGCGAAGTCGGCGGAGGAGACCGCCGCCCAGCTCGCGGAAGCGGCCCGCAGCGCCGAGGAGATGGTCAGCAAGGCCTCGGAGGAGGCACGGGCCACCACCAGGGCCGCCACCGAGGAGGCCGAGCGTCTCCGCAAGGCGGCCGAGGAGGAGTCCGACCGGCTGCGGGCGGAGGCGCACGACACCGCCGAGCAGCTCAAGGGCACGGCCCAGGACGACACCAAGGAGTACCGGGCCAAGACCGTCGAGCTCCAGGAGGAGGCCCGTCGCCTGCGCGGCGAGGCCGAGCAGCTCCGCGCCGAGGCGGTCGAGGAGGGCGAGCGTATCCGGGCCGAGGCCCGCAAGGACGCCGTCCAGCAGATCGAGGAGGCCGCCGGCCGGGCCGAGGAGCTGCTGAACCAGGCCAAGGCGGACGCCGAGGAGAACCGCAACTCCGCCGCGGAGGAGGGCGAGCGGGTCCGGACGGAGGCGATCGAGCGGGCCACCTCGCTGCGCCGCCAGGCGGACGAGACCCTGGAGCGGGCGCAGGCGTCGGCCGAGGAGCTGCGCACGGAGGCGGAGGAGCAGGCCGAGCGCACCCGCCTGGAGGCGGAGGAGGCCGGACGCCGACTGCGCGAGGAGGCCGAGGAGCAGGCCGAGGAGCACCGGACGGAGGCTGCCGAGGAGCTGCGCCGGCTGCACGAGGAGGCCGCCGCCCGCGTCGCCGACGCCGAGGAGCAGCTCACCGCGGCCCGTACCGGGGCCGAGCGACTGCGCGAGGATGCCCGCACCGATGCGGAGCGGCTGCGCACCGAGTCGGCCGAGCGGATCCGCACCCTCCAGCAGCAGGCCGAGGAGGAGGCCGAGCGGCAGCGGGACGAGGCCGCCTCGGACGCCTCGCAGGCCCGTACCGAGGGCGAGGCGGTGGCCGTCCGGCTGCGCAGCGAGGCCGCCGCGGAGGCGGAGCGGCTGCGCGTGGACGCCCAGGAGGCCGCCGACCGGTTGCGCGCGGAGGCGGCGGCCGCCGCGGAGCGGACCGGGACGGAGGCGGCCGAGGCGCTGTCGGCCGCGCAGGAGGAGGCCGCCAGGCGCCGCCGGGAGGCGGACGACCTGCTGGCGGACGCCCGCGAGGAGGCGCACCGGGAGCGCACCCAGGCCCGCGAGCAGAGCGAGGAGCTGCTGGCGTCCGCCCGTCGCCGGGTGGAGGAGGCCCAGACCGAGGCGGCCCGGCTGGTCGAGGAGGCCGAGCAGCGGTCCGCGGAGCTGGTGTCCGCCGCGGAGGACCACGCCCAGCAGGTGCGGGACTCGGTGGCCGGACTGCACGAGCAGGCCGAGCGGGAGATCGCCGGTCTGCGCGCCGCCGCCGAGCAGGACGCGGCGAAGCTCCGCCGGGACGCGGAGGAGGAGACGGACGCCGCCAAGGCCCTCGCGGAGCGCACGGTCGGGGAGGCCATAACCGAGTCGGACCGGTTGCAGACCTCCGCCCGGGACGCCGCCGAGCAGGTCAGGGCGGAGGCCGACGGGATCAGGGACGAGGCCCGCAAGGACGTCGCGAAGAAACTCGGCGACGCCGCGGAGCAGGCGGACCGGCTGGTGGCGGAGGCCCAGGAGGAGGCGCGCCGCAAGGCGGCGGCGGCCGAGGAACAGGCGGACGCGATGGTCGGTGCCGCCCGCCAGGAGTCGGAGCGGCTCACGGCGCAGGCGCGCGAGGAGAGCAGCGGGCGGGTGGAGAAGGCCCGCCGGGACTCCAATACCATGCTGGAGGAGGCCCGTCGGGACGCCGCGGCAATACGCGAGCGGACGGAGGAGCTGCGCACCCGGGTGGAGGGCGAGGTCGAGGATCTGCACGACCGCGCCCGTCGGGAGTCCTCCGAGGCGATGAAGTCGGCCGGCGAGCGGTGCGACAACCTGGTCAAGGCGGCCGAGGAGCAGTTGGCCGAGGCCGAGGCGAAGGCCAAGGAACTGGTGGCCGACGCGGGCAGCGAGGCGAGCCGGGTGCGGATCGCCGCGGTGCGCAAGGCCGAGGGCCTGCTCAAGGAGGCGGAGCAGAAGAAGGCGGAACTCCTCCGGGAAGCGGAGAGGTTGCGCTCCGACGCGGAAGAGGAGGCGAAGGCGAAGGTCGACGAGGGGCAGCGCGAACTCGATGTGCTGGTGCGTCGCCGCAAGGACATCAATGCGGAGATCTCCCGTGTCCAGGACGTCCTGGAGGCGTTGGAAGGCTTTGAGGCGCCCGGCGCCGGGAGCGGCAAGGGCGACCAGTCCGGCAGTGCCTCGGGCACGGCGGCCCCGGACAACAAGGACGACAAGAACCCCAGGGGTGGTACGGGCGGCGGGCCAAACGGTCCTGTCAAGGCGGGCGCAGGAGCGAGCAACACACGTTCGGGTGGCAAGCCTTCGGGCCGTTAGTCACGCGAACGAGTAGATGGGTGCTGGACGGGCGGGGCGATTTCCGTATCGGATTGCCCATCAATCCCGCATCCCCTCGATGACACGGCGCCCTGGCACCTAGGATTCCCCTATCACCTCACCGGTCTCATTCGACAGGAACCCCATGAGCGACACTTCCTCACCCTTCGGCTTCGAGCTCGTGCGGCGTGGTTACGACCGCGGGCAGGTGGACGACCGCATCACGAAGCTCGTCGCCGACCGTGACAGCGCACTGGCCCGTATCACCTCTCTGGAAAAGCGCATCGAGGAGCTGCACCTCGAAACGCAGAACGCCCAGGCCCAGGTCAACGACGCCGAGCCCTCCTACGCCGGGCTCGGCGCCCGGGTCGAGAAGATCCTCCGCCTCGCCGAGGAGGAGGCGAAGGATCTGCGCGAGGAGGCCCGTCACGCGGCCGAGCAGCACCGCGAGCTGGCCGAGGGCGCCGCTCAGCAGGTCCGCGACGACGCCGAGGCATTCGCCTCCGACCGCAAGTCGAAGGCCGAGGACGAGGGCGTCCGGATCGTCGAGAAGGCCAAGAGCGAGGCCTCCCAGACGCGTTCCGACGCCGAGAAGGACGCGCTGTCCAAGCGCGAGGAGGCGGACGCCCTCTTCGAGGACACCCGCGCCAAGGCCGCCCAGGCCGCCGCGGACTTCGAGACCAACCTGGCCAAGCGCCGGGAGCAGTCCGAGCGCGACCTGGCCTCGCGTCAGGCCAAGGCGGAGAAGCGCCTCGCCGAGATCGAGCACCGCGCCGAGCAGTTGCGGCTGGAGGCCGAGAAGCTGCGGACGGACGCCGAGCGCCGCGCCCGCCAGACGGTCGAGACCGCTCAGCGCCAGGCCGAGGACATCGTCGCCGACGCCAACGCCAAGGCCGACCGGGTGCGCAGCGAGTCCGAGCGCGAGCTGGCGGCGCTGACCAACCGCCGCGACAGCATCAACGCCCAGCTCACCAACGTGCGCGAGATGCTGGCCACCCTGACGGGTGCCGCGGTCGCCGCCGCCGGCCAGCCGGCGGAGGAGGAGGAAGGGCTGTCGAAGGGCGTTCCGGCCCAGCAGTCGCGCTGAGCGGACTCCGCCCGGCGACTCGGTCCGGTGCCGTCACCGGCCCCCGCGTGCCCGGTCTCCCTTCGTGCGGGGGGCCGGGCATGTGCATGCCCGGCCACGGCCCGTCATCACGACCGGCGACGGAACGGCCATATGGGACGAACTGCAGGGCGGGCCATGCCCCTCCTTGCAGGGCGCTCCCCGCCCGGCTAGCGTCGTCGCATGATCGAGCTAACGGGGCTGACCAAACGCTATGGCGCCAAGACGGCCGTGGACGGTCTGAGTTTCACCGTCCGGCCCGGAATGGTCACCGGGTTCCTGGGGCCCAACGGCGCCGGCAAGTCCACCACCATGCGGATGATGCTCGGCCTCGACCGGCCGACCTCGGGAGACGTCCGCATCGAAGGAAAGCACTACCACGACCTCCAGGACCCGCTGGACTCCATCGGTGGGCTGCTGGAGGCCAAGGCTCTGCACGGTGGCCGCTCCGCGCGCAACCACCTGCTGTGGATGGCGCAGTCCAACGGCATCCCGCTGGCGCGGGTCGACAAGGTACTCGAACTGGTCGGGCTGACGGCCGTGGCGAACAAGCGGCCCAAGGGCTTCTCCCTCGGCATGGGGCAGCGCCTCGGCATCGCGGCCGCGCTGCTGGGCGACCCGCGCATCCTGATGTTCGACGAACCGGTCAACGGACTCGACCCCGAGGGCATCCACTGGGTCCGCAACCTGATGAAGCAGCTGGCCGACGAGGGGCGGACGGTCTTCGTCTCCAGCCACCTGATGAGCGAGATGGCGCTGACCGCCGAGCACCTCGTGGTGATCGGTCAGGGCAAGCTGCTCGCCGACACCTCGATGCACGCCTTCATCGCGGAGAACTCCCGCTCCTACGTGCGGCTGCGCAGCCCGGAACCGGAGAAGCTGCGGGACTCGCTCGCCCGGGAAGGCCTGACCGCGGTCCAGGGCGCCGAGGGCGCGCTGGAGGTCGACGGCACGGACGCCGTCCGGATCGGTGAACTCGCCGCACGCGATCGGCTGGTGCTGCACGAACTCAGCCCGCAGCAGGCCTCGCTGGAAGAGGCCTTCATGCAGCTCACCGCGGAGTCGGTCGAGTACCACGCCACCGCGGGCCAGAGCAGCCCGCAGCCGGCTGCGGCTCCGGCCCCGCAGCAGAAGGGACTCTGAAGCCATGGCCCACACGACACGGGTTCTCCAGTCGGAATGGACCAAGGTGCGCACCGTCCGGTCGACACTGTGGACGCTGCTCAGCGCCCTGCTGGTGACCGTCGGCATCGGTGTTCTGATCAGCCTGGTGCTCCGGACCAGCTACGACGACCTGCCCAACGAGCAGCGGGTCACCTTCGACGCGACCTTCACCAGCTTCTCCGGGATGACGCTCGGTCAGTTGGCGATGATCGCCTTCGGCGTGCTCGTCGTCTCCGGCGAGTACAGCAGCGGCATGATCCGCACCTCGCTGGCCGCGGTCCCGCAGCGCGGGGTGTTCATGGCGGCCAAGACGGCCGTGGCCACCGGCCTGGTGCTGCTGGTCGGCATGGTCACCAGCTTCCTGTCCTTCTTTTTCGGGCAGATGGTGCTGGGCAGCGAGCTGAACGTCTCGATCGGTGACCCGGGCGTCCTCCGGGCGGTGATCGGCGGTGGTCTCTACATGACGCTGATCACGCTGTTCGCGATGGGCGTCACGTGGATGCTGCGCAGTCCGATGCTGGCGTTCGGCACTCTGATGCCGTTCTTCTTCCTGATCTCCTCGATTCTCGGCGCCGTGCCGGCGACCCGGGACGTGGCCCAGTATCTGCCGGACCAGGCGGGCACCATGATCATGACGGTCGTGGAGAACGGCGGCGGCCTGGACCGGGACTACGGCCCCTGGGGCGGCCTGCTGATCATGGCCGCCTGGACGCTCGCCTCGATGATCGGCGGGTACCTGGTGCTCAAGCGCCGCGACGCCTGAGCCCGCGGGCCCGCCCCCCGGGCCCCTGCCGCACCGGACGCCCGCCCCGCCGCTCGCGCAGAGCCGGCCGGGCGGGTGTCCTGGTTCCGGACGTCCGGACGGATCAGTAGCGGGGCGCGTTGCGGGAGCGCGGCGCCCGTGCCGCCCGGCGGTCCCGGGCGTTCCAGCAGGCGCGGTGCCAGTGCCGACGGTCGTCCACCCCGCCGTCGCGGGCCCAGACGACCACGTGCGGAACACCGGGCGGGATCTGCTGGTCGCATCCGGGGCAGCGGTAGTGCTTGCCCGCCGCTCCCCCGCCCACCTGCCGGACCGCCCACTCCTCCCCCTGCCAGCTCTCGGTGCTCTCCAGCCCGTAGCGCTCCGTGTTGCCGACCGCCGTGCGGCTACGCTCCGGGCTCGCACCGCGCGGGCGGTTTCGTCGCGGGGACACAGGTCACCTCGGTGGTTCGGGGGCCGCACGGGGCCCGACGGGGCTGCCCACCAAGCGTACGCACCGCGGCCGGGTGCGGGGTTCCGGCCACCGCGCGTCACCCTTTCCGATGATGAGCGCAAGAGAACCGGGCAGTCCCGGAAAGAACATCGCCGTCGGCCCGTGCCCTGGGCACGTGTCAGACGTTAATTCCGGTGGGGATGCCGTGTCGGCCGACGAGGAGGCAATGGCGATGCGTGTAGGGGCTTTTGTGCTGTCCGCCCAGTTCCCGGGCCAGGGACAGGCGGAGGCGTTGCACCGGACGGTGCGGTCCGCGGAGGCGGCCGAGGAGTCCGGCCTCGACGCGATCTGGCTGGCCGAACACCATTTCGTGCCGTACGGCACCTGCCCGTCCGCGGTGACGCTGGCCGCGCTGCTGCTCGGTCGGACGAGGCGGATCGGAGTGGGCACAGCAGTGAGCGTGCTGCCCACTGCCCACCCGGTGGCGCTGGGCGAGCAGGCGGCGCTGCTGCACCTGACCACCGGCGGCCGCTTCACGCTCGGCGTCGGCCGCGGCGGCCCGTGGGTCGACCTGGAGGTCTTCGGCAGCGGACTCGCCGCGTACGAGGAGGGCTTCCCCGAGGCACTGGACCTGCTGCTGCGCTGGCTCCGCGAACCGGAGGTCGGAGCCTCGGGCGAGCGGTTCCGCTTCCGGCCGGTGCCGGTGGTGCCGCGGCCGTCGGAGACCCTGGAGGGGCCCCCGGCCCCGCCGGTGGTCGTCGCCTGCACCTCCCCCGGCTCGGTGCGGCTCGCGGCCCGGCGCGGACTGCCGATGCTGCTGGGGATGCACTGCGGCGACGAGGAGAAGGCCGAGATGACCGGGCTCTGGCAGCGCGAGGCCCGGGAGGCCGGACACGAGGTGAATCCGGCCGCGGACGCCGGCCACGTCTCCGCGGGTGTCACGCAGGTCGCCGACAGCAGGGCCGCGGCCACCGAGACGCTGACGAAGGCGATGCCCGGCTGGCTGCGCCAGGGGCTCGGCGCCCACGTCACCGTCGACGGCCGTCGGCGCAGCATGCGCGATCCGCTCGCCTACACGGAACTGCTCTGCGACCTGCACCCGGTGGGCACCCCGCGGGAGTGCGCCGACCGGCTGGCCGCGAGCGCGGAGCGCACCGGAATCCGGCGCTTCGCGCTGCTGGTGGAAGGGTCCGGCGACGTGGCCGGGACACAGCACAACATCCAGCGCCTCGGAGGCGAGGTGCTGCCGCTCCTCGGGTCCGGGGAGCGGCAGCACCCGCGCTGAGGCGACGAACTGCCAGCTGCCGGGGGGACTCCTCAGCAGTCGCGCAACAGCGGCGATTGATTCAGCAGTTGGCCGCGGATGGAGGTGAACCTCTTCAACCGCTCATCCGACGAGGCGTCCAGCGGGAACACGGCGACCCGGTGACAGTTCTGGAAGGCGAGCCGCACCCCGAAGTGCCGCTCCATCGCCCCCCGTATCGCGTCGCTGGCCAGCGCCCGCAGAAGCTGGCCTCGGGCCTGCTCGTCCGGCGGCGGCGTCTGGTTGTCGGCGAACTCGCCGCCGTCGACCTGCAGGGTTGCCACCAGCGAGCTGACCATCTCCCATGCGTACGGGAGGGAGTTCTTGACGCAGTCGACGAATACCGCTTCGTCCACCTCGCCTCGCTCGGCCTGTTCCAACAGGGCCGGTGAGACGTCGAGCGACATGGGGTTCTCCTCTCGCGACCCCGGCCGAGCCGGGGCCTTACGGACGGGGCAGGAGGCCCGCCGTCCCGCGGCCCGTTCGCACGGTGATCCCGTTGGGCGACGCCTCCACTACCAACGGTAAGGCCGGATGCAGTTTGCGACCATATGGTTGCGCACACAACCGGCCAGGCATGAACGGGGAGAAGCAGGGGCGAATCGCGCCGGGGGACGGCCGTCGAGTAGCGTGACCGACCATGCGTCTCGTCATCGCCCGCTGCTCCGTGGACTACGCCGGCAGGCTCACCGCCCATCTTCCGTCGGCTCCCCGACTCATCCTGGTGAAGGCTGACGGATCGGTCTCGATCCATGCCGACGACCGGGCCTACAAACCCCTCAACTGGATGTCCCCGCCGTGCACCCTCAAGGAGGCGGACGGTGTCTGGACAGTGGTGAACAAGGCCGGGGAGAAGCTCCTCATCACCATGGAGGAGGTGCTGCACGACTCCTCGCACGAGCTGGGCACCGATCCCGGTCTGATCAAGGACGGCGTCGAGGCGCACCTCCAGGAGCTGCTCGCGGACCGAATGGAGACGCTCGGCGAGGGCTGGTCCCTGATTCGGCGTGAATACCCCACCGCGATCGGTCCGGTGGACATCCTCTGCCGGGACGCGGAGGGCGCCACGGTGGCCATCGAGATCAAGCGGCGCGGCGAGATCGACGGCGTGGAACAGCTCACCCGCTACCTGGAGCTGCTCAACCGGGACCCCCGTCTCGCCCCGGTGAAGGGCGTGTTCGCGGCTCAGGAGATCAAGCCCCAGGCGCGCGTGCTGGCCACCGACCGCGGCATCGGCTGCGTCACCCTGGACTACAACGCGCTGCGCGGCATCGAGGACGACAAGCTCCGGCTGTTCTGACCCCGGCCCCCGGGCCGTTCCCGGCCGCGTCTCGGCGGCGCTCCCCAACAGGGGCGCCGCCGACGTGCGCTGCCGTCCGCGCCGGACGGTGCGGAGCGGGCTGCCGGACGCGTATCAGGCGACGGTGGGGCTGACGCTGCCGGAAGTCGTGCCGGAGGCCGTTCCCGCGGAGGGAGTGCCGTCGGCGGACGCCGAACTCGGCGGCGGACCGCTGGCGGACGAGGTGGAGCCGTCGGACTCGTCGTCGCCGGGCCCGGTGGGCGAGTCGGTGGGCTCCACGGGCTGGGAGGAACCGTCACTCGGGGACGCCCCCGGGTCCTCGTCCTCGCCCGGATCGTCGGACTCGCCTCCGCCGCCGTTCCCGCCGCCGCCGTCACCGCCCGGTCCAGCGTCGTCGGAACCGCCGCCGTCGTCACCGCCGGGGTCCCCGTCGTTCTGGCCGCCGCCACCACCGGCAGGCGGGTCGGAGTCCTCGCTGCCGGGCTCCTCGACGGACGCACTGTCGCTCGGGCCGGCGGCCTCCCCTCCGGTCGTCCCGGAGGGCTGCGGTTCGACGGGGTCGGAACCGGCCGGCTCCTCGCGGTCATCGGCGTCCTCGACCGCCTCGTCGGCGGGCGCGCCGTCGTCGTCCTGGCGGCTGGTGGAGCGGTCCGAGGTCACGTGGTCGGCCGTGCCGTCCTCCTCGCCGGAGGTGTTGCCCAGGGTCACGACGGTGCCCAGCAGCGCCACGAGCAGCACGCCCGCTCCGGTGGCCGCCAGGTTGCGCCGGGCGCCGCCGATGAGCGAGCGGCCGGCACCGGCGGGCTCGCTCTTCGCGGCGGGTCCGGCGGCCAGGGCGGCCGTGTTCCAGGTGTCGTGCACCTCGGGGAAGGCCTCGCGCGGCGCCGACGCGCCCGTCTCCGCCCGGGTCGGCTCGGAGCCGAACACGGCGGTCACGTCGTCCTCGACGCCGGCGAAGGGGTCGGCGGCGAGGTACTCCGCCGGAGTGAGGCCGCCGCCCTCCGGCTGCACGGCGCGGTCCTCGACAAGCGCCAGCGCCCGGCGCCCGGCGACGGCGCCGCCGCGGTCCGCGAGGGCGCCACGCAGCCCGATAGCCGCCTCCAGTTCGGCGCGGGCCCGGTCCAGGTTGCCCGCGCACAGCGCGAGCACACCCAACTCGTGGTGGAAGTAGGCCTCTTCGCCGACCTCGCCGGATTCCTTGGCGGACTCCAGCCCGGCCCGCAGCATCCGCTCCCAGGCGGACCAGCGCAGCGCCGAGGCGAGGACGGGGGCCGCGGTGTGCGCGAGCAGGACGGCGGAACTGGCGTGACCGGCGCGCTGGGCGTTCAGCGCCACGGCGAGCACGGTCTCCGCCTCGTCCCCGACCTGGTCCGGGGTGACGGAGGGGTGGCCGGACCACCAGGCGTAGTGCTGGGCCGCCGTGCGGGCCCGGGCGTCGCCGCCCTCGCCGTAGCCCTCGGCCGCGAGCTGGACCGCGACACCGGCGGCGAGCCGATGGTGCGCCCCGACCGAGGTGGCGAGGCCCGCCGAGACCAGCTCGCCCAGCGCGGCGTCGGCGACCGGCTCGTCCAGGAGCGCGGGCAGGTGGGCGAGGTTGGGGAGTTCACCGTCGAGTGCGACGCCGAAGCGCAGCACCTCCTGGGCGTTCCCGGACAGTCCGGCGGCCAGCTCGGCGGCGGTGATGGTCGCGACCGACAGCTCCGGGAGCCCGGTACCCGCGGCCTCGTCCCCGCTCTCCCCGGCCTCGCGCGGCAGTGCGTCGCGCTGCCGCAGCACGGCGCCGGCCTGGACGAAGCGCAGCGGGAGGCCTTCGGACTCGAACCAGAGGTCGGCGGCCCAGTCGGCCTCGGCATCGCTCAACGGCCGCGCGACGGCGTGCTCCAGCAGCTCCAGGCAGCCCGTGCGCGTGATCCCGGTGAGGAAGACCTCCTCCAGGTGGGAGTCGGCCGAGGGGGCGGCCACCTGCGGGGTGGCCGCTACCAGGTAGGCGCACTCGGGGGTCGCCCGGACCAGCTCGTCGAGCACCGCCCCGCCGAACTCGATGTCGTCGAGCACCACGATGGCGCCGACACCGGCCAGGGCGAGGAGCAGTTCCTCACGGTCCGGGCGGTGCCGGTCGGAACGGAAGACGATGCTGTACAGCTCGTGCAGCAGGTCGGTGGGGGTGCGGTGGTATCCGTTCAGACGTATAAGGCCGTCCGGGGCGAGCTCCGCGCAGTCCTCGGCGACCGCGTCCAGCAGTGCGGTGCGGCCGACACCGGGAGGGCCGGTGAGCCGGACGGAACGGCCGCGGGCCAGCAGCCTGACCAGCCGCTCGCGCTCCTCGTCGCGCTCCAGCAGCGGCAGCCCGGCGGAGAGCACCTGCGGCCGGCTGCTGCGGCGGCGGTCGGCGCGGTCCTCGGGTGAGTAGCGCTGTGGCGGACCCGGCGCACGGCCGGGCGGGCAGGCCTCGATCTCGCTGCCGTCCACCGGGTTGACGGTGAGGACGTACTCGCCGGCGATCAGCTGGACCATGCGGGCCAGGGCTCCGCTGTCGTGGTCGCCTCGGCCTTCCGGTCCGCGGTCGTTGGGAAGATCCATGCGCGTATGCCCCCAGTCGCGGTGCGTGCAGTCCGCTCCCTGTTCCATTTGACAGTGAACCGAACCCTAGACCGTCCCCCGCCTGCGGGGCAGACGGGGGCGGCGGGAGGGGCGGAATCGTCATGGCTTTGTGAGGGTTCCGCCTTCAATGGCCAGGATGCGGTGCAGCCGGGTGGCGACCAGCAGCCGCTGCATCTGCGGCGGGACGTCGCGCAGCACGAGCCGGCGGCCGCAGCGACCGGCTCTGCGGTGCACGCCCATGATCACGCCGAGGCCGGTGGCGTCCCAGGAGTCGAGCGCGGCGAGGTCGAGCACGAGGTCGCCCGCACCGGAGTCGAGGGCG
Source organism: Streptomyces sp. TAA040 (assembly GCF_000424845.1). Classification (NCBI taxonomy): domain Bacteria; kingdom Bacillati; phylum Actinomycetota; class Actinomycetes; order Kitasatosporales; family Streptomycetaceae; genus Streptomyces; species Streptomyces sp. TAA040. The sequence continues at coordinate 297,620 of NZ_AUKR01000002.1, forward strand.
CCGTGCAGGACCGTACGGGCGTCCGCGGCAGTACGGACGTCGAGGCGGCCCCCGACGACCATCTCCGCGTGGTCGCCCCTGATGTGCATAAAGCTCTCCCCGGAAATGACGTGACGCGGAACTTCTTGACTGGATCTCCACTACAACTGACTGCATGTCACGCGGTGGAGTTGCCGTCTGTGCGCGAACCGATACGGAATTTCACTCGTAAGGGTGACTGCTTCCCATCTCTGCGTAAGCATGTGGGCAAAGATGCCTGCGTTCCGAGAACCGGTCGTCGAGCCGGAGGCGGCACGTGGTGCGAAGCACTGCGGGTGGTGCGGGTGGTACGCCCCTCGCGCCGCCCGTGTCCGCGCCGTCGGCGCGGACACGGGCGGCGCGGTGTTCAGTGCGGGTAGAAGCCCTCACCGCTCTTGCGGCCGAAGTCCCCGGCGTCCACCATCCGTCGCATCAGCTCCGGAGCGGCGAACTTCTCGTCCTGCGACTCGGTGTAGATGTTGTCGGCGGCGTGCAGCAGGATGTCCACGCCCGTGAGGTCCGCCGTCTCCAGGGGGCCCATCGCGTGGCCGAAGCCCAGTCGGCACGCGGTGTCGATGTCCTCGGCCGTGGCCACTCCGGACTCGTGCAGTCGGGCCGCCTCGACCACCAGCGCGGTGATCAGCCGGGTCGTGACGAATCCGGCCACGTCGCGGTTGACCACCACGCAGGTCTTGCCGACGTCTTCGGCGAACTCCCTTGCTGTGGCGAGGGTTTCGTCACTCGTTTTGAGACCGCGGACCAGCTCGCACAACTGCATCATCGGCACCGGGGAGAAGAAGTGCGTGCCCACGACCCGCTCGGGCCGGCGGGTGGCCGCCGCGATCTTGGTGATCGGGATGGCGGAGGTGTTCGAGGCGAGCACCGCTTCGTCCCCGACCACCTCGTCGAGCGCGCGGAAGATCTCCTGCTTGACCTCGATCTTCTCGAAAACCGCCTCGACGACGATGTCGGCGTCCGCCACCGCGTCCAGGTCGGTGCTCGTGGTGATGCGGGCCAGCGCGGCCTCGGCGTCGGCCTCCGTGAGCTTGCCCTTGGCCACGAACCGGGCCCAACTGGACTCGATCCCACCCCTGCCGCGCGCGAGCGCCTCCTCCGTGACATCGCGGAGCACCACGTCCCACCCGGCCTGGGCAGAGACCTGGGCGATCCCGGAACCCATCAGTCCGGCGCCGATGACAGCGAGCTTCTTGGCCACGTGCTTTCCCCTCTGGCGGTGCGTGCGGAGGTGCTCTCAGCGGGACCATAGCCTCCGTGGGCGGCCCGTGGGCGGCGAAGAGATGCGCGTCACGTCTCATCAGATGGACATCACATCCGCTTGTCCGACTCGTATGCGGAGCCGCTCTCGGCCCCCTCGGCGCTCGGTCTCCTGGCGTAGCCGAGCACCATGGCGCTCAGCAACTCCTCGGAGGCGCCGAGCCGTCGAAGCACCTCGGCGAGGACGGCGTCCGGGTCCCGGTCCTCGGCCGCACCGGCACCGGCGCTACGGAACACCAGGCCGCGCAGCACGTTCAACTGACCGGCCACCAGTTCCGGCACCGGGTCGTCGGCCGCCGCCCCGGCCTCCTCGCGCAGCGTCGCGGTGAGCCGGTCGGCTCCGGCCCGGATCATGCGCCAGTGCCCGGCGATGAGGACGGGGTGACGCGTGGACGCAGCGGTCGAAGCGCTCCCGGTCGCCGAACGCGCCGACGCGCCGGGCACGCTCGGACACGTCCTGCCGCAGTCGGCGCAGTACGGCCTCCGCGGCGGACTCCCCCGCGCGCCGCTCCCGGACGAAGGCCGAGAGCAGGTCGTCGACGACCTCCCCGCGGTCGAAGAAGAGGTCCTCCTTGGCCGGGAAGTAGTTGTAGACGGTGTTCACCGAGACCTCGGCGGCGTCGGCGACCTCCGCGACGGTGACGGCGTCGAGACCGCGCTCCAGGAACAGCGCGGTCGCCGCGTCGGAGATGTGCTTCCGGGTCTGCCGCTTCTTCCGCTCTCCGGAATCCTGCTCCCGATGGCGCTCGCGCCGGCAGCCGAGCCGTCCCCCGCGGCCACCCCGCGTACGCCCGCCCCGGGGCCCACTCCGGCACGTTCACGACAAGAAGCGGGCCTCGTGCATGGACGGCGGGCGGGCGGGTAACTGCTGTCCCAGCCAAGGCCGCGCCGACCCCTGGAGCCCCGCGTGCTCGCCGACTGGTCCCGCAGGAACACAGCGAAGAGCGGTGCCGACGGTGCCGGGAAGGTGACCGGGGCGACCGCGCGCAAGCGCGACCCGGCCGGAGGAGCGGGAGGCAGATCCGGGTCGCCGCGACCGGAGAGGAAGCCGAAGGGCACCGCGCCGGCGGACAAGGGCGGCGGCGCGTCGGCGGACCGGGGCACCCGGCAGTCCTCCGGGGAACCGCAGTCGCGATCCGTCCGGGACCGGCTCCGGCACCTGGGCCGCTCGCCCGGCCCCTCCGAGGACGGGACGAGCGCGATGCCGGGGGGCGGAGTCTCCCGTGCGGGGTCCGGCAAGGGCGGCGGCCACACGGCGGGCAGGGCGGGGACCGCGGGCAAGGGCGGGGCTTCCGGGAAGGGCAGGGGCAAGGCGGCGGAACCGGCGACGGAGGGCGCCGCCGCCCCGTGTCGCCACGGACCCCCCACCGCGGTCCGGGTGCTGGTGACGGCGCTGGCCTTCGTCGGCATGGTCGCCTTCGCCGTGGTGCTGTCCCGGCTCACGCTGGACCCCTCCCCCGCGTCGGAGGAGCTGACCCACAACAACACCGACCCCGGTTCGTCGATCACCCACTACCTGAGCAGGCCGGTGTTCCTGGACACGGTCAAACAGATCGGCGGGAACGTGGTGCTCGGAGTGCCCTTCGGCATCCTGCTGCCCGCGATGGTACCGCGCGCCCGCGGCCTGCTGCGGGTGACGGTACTGACGGCCGGTGTGGTGCTGCTCGTCGAACTCGTGCAGGGGGCGCTGATCGTCGGCCGCGCCTTCGACGTGGACGACATCATCCTCAACACCTCCGGCGCGGTGATCGGCTACCTCCTCATCGGCCGGTGCCTCGGCCGGGCCCTGCATCCGCCGCGTCGGCACTGGTGGCAGCGGAAGCCGCGCCCCGAACCGGCCGACGACGCCTCCGCGGCATGAGCGTCCCGCGCCGAGCGACCGCGCGGCCGCGCGCGTCGGGAGGCGGCCCGTAGGCTCGGGGACATGGTGAACCTGACGCGCATCTACACCCGCACCGGCGACTTTGGAACCACTGCCCTGGGCGACATGAGCCGTACGGCCAAGACCGACTCCCGGATCTCCGCGTACGCCGACGCCAACGAGGCGAACGCGGCCATCGGCGTGGCGCTGGCGCTCGGCGACCTCGGCGAGGAGATCGGCAAGGTGCTGTTGCGCGTGCAGAACGACCTGTTCGACGTGGGCGCGGACCTCGCCACTCCTGTGGTGGAGAACCCGGAGTTCCCGCCGCTGCGCGTCGAGCAGAGCTACGTCGACAAGCTGGAGGCGGACTGCGACCGCTTCAACGAGCGGCTGGAGAAGCTCCGCAGCTTCATCCTCCCCGGCGGGACTGCCGGAGCCGCCCAGCTGCACCAGGCCTGCACGGTCGTGCGCCGGGCGGAGAGGTCCACCTGGGCCGCCATGGAGGAGCACGGCGCGCTGATGAACCCGCTCACCGCCACCTACCTCAACCGCCTCTCCGACCTGCTGTTCATCCTCGCGCGCAGCGCGAACAAGGAGGTCGGCGACGTGCTCTGGGTGCCGGGCGGCGAACGCTGACCATCGCTGCCGACCCTCGGGGGCCCGCAGCGGGGGGAGGGCCGCCACCGGCCGGACGGTCCCCTCAGCGGTGGGTGCCGGTGGAGCCCGCCCAGGGGTCCTCGCGGCCGGAGGCCTGGGCCGGGATCCGCCCGCTCCTCGGGGGAGCATCGTCGAACGCGCCGCGACCGGAGGCGGCGGGGCGCGACCGGCCGTCGTTCCAGCCCTCCTCGCCCGACACCAGCAGCGGGTCGAACATCACGACCACACAGGCGAGGACGAGGAACACCAGCGGCCCGATGAGCATCGGGAAGAGGACGGACGTCGACGCACCACCGGCGGTGGGAGCGTGGTGGGAACCGGCCCCCTGCACCTGGACGCTGATGGCGGCCATGCCCGTGTAGTGCATACCGGTCACCGCGATGCCCATCACCACGCTCGCGCCGAGGCTCGGCAGCAGCCCGTGCACCGAAACGGCCGCCCAGAGCGCGGCGGTGGCGGCCACCACGGCGATGGCGATCGACACCCCGACGATGACGGTGTCGTACTCCATCCGTCCGTGCAGCCGCATCCCGGCCATGCCGATGTAGTGCATGGCCGCGACCCCGAGGCCGGTGAGGGTGCCCGCGGTCAGCAGCGTGAGACGGTTCGCTCCCCGGTAACCCACCATGAACACGCCGACGCCGACCATGACGATGGCGACGACCAGGCTCAGCAGGGTGAGCGGGATGTCGTAGCTGATCGGGGCTTCCTCGACCTGGAAGCCGTACATGGCGATGAAGTGCATCGTCCAGATCCCCGAGCCTATGGCCGCGGCCCCCAGGGCCAGCCAGCCGAACTTCCGGGTGTCCCCGGTGCGCAGCGACCGCGTGGTGCAGCGGAGGCCGAGCGCACTGCCGAGGCAGGCCATCAGGAACGCCGCCACCGGCGTGAACGCACCGTAGTTGAAGCCGTCAATGGTGCCTTGCATGAGCGAGCGCCCCCTGTTCCGGCCCGTCCCGCGGACCTCGATTACTGGATACCGACCGTGTACAACCACAGCGTTTTGGCCAAATTACACCGGTCCTGCCACTGCGAAAAGGCTCAAGAGGGGGCCTGAGGCGAAATCGATACCGTCCCGGTGGCTGAATTCACACCATCAGCACTCCGTAGTCATCCGATTGCGGCCCCGCACCCGTGCGCCGTACACCCATCAGCGCCGCGCGCGCCCGCTTCGTCACAGCACAGCCCCGCCTCGCACGTCCGGTGCCGCCCTGGGGCGCGTGCCCGCGCCGACCGGAACGGACGACACGGACGCGGCGTCCCCGGTCAGCAGCCGGGCAGGCGGTCGAGTCGGCCCCCTTGATCGCCACCAGCGGCGAAGCCATCCAGTCGCCGGCCGCGGTGGCGCAGCGGTCGACCATGCGGGCGAACCCGGTGCGGAGTCCGGGCGGGCCGACGACCTCGACGCCGGTGGCGAAGAAGGCCGCACCGGCCGCCAGGGCGGTCCACGACCAGGACCGGGTGACGCGGTGGTGCGGCTCGACCCGCCGCGGCGGGGTCCCGGTGCCGGGACCGGCTCCGGGACCGGCTCCGGCGACCGCCGGCCCGGGCCGGGGGTCCGGGCGCTGGGCGAGGTGGTGGCCGCGGCGCTCGTGCCGGTGGTTCAGTTGCCGCCGCGGGGGGGTGGCGGCAGCGGGCGGGTGTCCGCCACCTGCCGCTCGCGTCCCGACTGGGACGGGAGTGCGCTCCGCCGTCGGGCGGCCCGCGCGGCTGGCGCGGTCTCTCGACCGGCACAGCACCCGCCGGGACGCCGATGCTCCCCCGAGCGGGTACCGCGCTTATTCACGGACAAGTGGTCCAGACCTATTGACCATTGGTCCAGACCTCCATACGCTCACATCTCACTGCGGCGATCGTGTCATGTACAGGCAGGCACGGTCAGGGCGGCGCAGGTACCCCCCGAACAATCCGGACACCGAGCCGGACACAGCTCGAGGAGCGCCCTTGAGAACGACACGCACGACCGCCAGACGCACGATGCGCGGGGCCCTCGGGGCCGCCGCCGCACTGCTGCTCCCCCTCGGCGGCCTGGTGGCCGTCGCCTCACCGGCACAGGCAGCCGAAGAGGCGACGGCCACCTTCACCAAGACGTCCAACTGGGGCTCCGGCTTCGGCGGCAAGTGGACGATCGAGAACACCGGCGACACCACGATCGACGGCTGGGAGCTGGAGTGGGACTTCCCCTCCGGCACGTCCGTCGGCTCGTCCTGGGACGCCGAAGTCACCAGCAGCGGCGACCACTACGAGGCCGTGAACCTGGCCTGGAACGGCACCCTCGCGCCGGGCGCCACCGCCAGCTTCGGCTTCAACGGCAGCGGTTCCGGCGAACCGAGCGGCTGCACCCTCAACGGTGCCGCCTGCGACGGCTCCGGCGACCCCGGCGGGGAGGACCCCGACCCCGAGGAGCCGGACCCGGAGGAGCCCGACCCCGAGGAGCCGGGTCCCGACCCGGAGCCGCCGGGCGAGTACGTCAACCTCGGCTACTTCACCGAGTGGGGCGTCTACGGCCGCGACTTCCACGTCAAGGACCTGGTGACGAACGGCTCGGCGGAGAAGCTGACTCACATCAACTACTCCTTCGGCAACGTCCAGGGTGGCGAGTGCAAGCTCGACGACTCCTACGCGGCGACCGACAAGGCGTACAGCGCGGCCGAGAGCGTGGACGGCGAGGCCGACACCTGGGACCAGCCGCTGCGCGGCAACTTCAACCAGCTCCTGAAGCTCAAGGAGATGTACCCGCACATCGAGATCCTCTGGTCCTTCGGCGGCTGGACGTACTCCGGCGGCTTCGGTGAGGCCGTGCAGAACGCCGACGCGTTCGCGCAGTCCTGCCACGACCTGGTGTACGACCCGCGCTGGGAGGGTGTCTTCGACGGCATCGACCTGGACTGGGAGTACCCCAACGCCTGCGGTGCGAGCTGCGACGAGAGCGGCCCCGCCGCCTTCGAGAAGATGATGCGCGCGATGCGCCAGCAGTTCGGTGACGATCAGCTCGTCACCGCCGCCATCACCGCCGACGCCTCCGACGGCGGCAAGATCGACGCCACCGACTACGCCGGCGCGGCAGAGTACAGCGACTGGTACAACGTCATGACGTACGACTTCTTCGGCGCCTTCAACGCGCAGGGCCCCACCGCCCCGCACTCGGCGCTGACCTCGTACGACGGCATCCCGCAGGACGGCTTCAACTCGGACGCCGCGATCCAGAAGCTCAAGGCGCAGGGCGTTCCGGCGCAGAAGCTGCTGCTGGGCATCGGCTTCTACGGCCGCGGCTGGACCGGCGTCAGCCAGAGCGAGCCGGGCGGCTCCGCGACGGGCGGCGCCCCGGGGACCTACGAGACGGGCATTGAGGACTACAAGGTCCTCAAGAACACCTGCCCGGTCACCGGCACCCTCGCCGGCACCGCCTACGCCCACTGCGGCAACGACTGGTGGAGCTACGACACCCCGCAGACGATCCTCGGCAAGATGGACTACGCCAAGGAGCAGGGACTCGGCGGCGCCTTCTTCTGGGAGACCAGTGGGGACACCTCGGACGGTGAACTGATCAGCGCCATCGACGACGGGCTCAACGGCTGACGGCCGAAGCCCCCACGGACGCCCCCCAACCGGGGAGGCAGCACCGCCCGCTGCCTCCCCGGGTCCGTTCTCCGCCCCCGGCTCCCCGGCTCACCCCCGGGGGCCCGGGGGCGGTCCACTCCCCCGCACGCCCGGGCGAGGACGACGACCACCCCGGCCCCCGACTCGCCCGCTCGGGCTGCACCGGCAGCGCCCGTCCGCGCACGGAAGGCGCACGGAAGGCACACGGACGGGCGACCGCGGGGCGCGACCGGCCCCCGCAGCGGGACCGGTCCGGGACTAGAGCTGGTTGGCGAAGTACTTGAACGCCGCTTGGGTCCCCGGTCCGGCGATGCCGTCGATCGGGCCCGTGTAGAACGACTTGACCAGCAGACGCTGGAGCGCCTTGATCGTGTTGGGGCCGACGATGCCGTCGATCGCCCCCTCGTAGCCCCAGTACCCCTGGAGGTAGCGCTGCATCGCCTTCCAGCTGTGGGTGCCGAGCCGGCCGTCGATCGCGCCGGTGTAGCCGTAGTACGTCCGCAGCCACCCCTGGAGCGCCCTGGCCTCCGCACTGGTCAGGCCGAGATTGACCACCGCGAGCGCGGCGGCGGACTCGGCGCTCGCCGACGGCTGCGGGGACGGCGCGGACGCGGCGGAGCTGCCGGCCGCTGCCAGGCTTCCTCCGGCGAGGGCGGCGGCGGTGGTGACACTGACGAGGACTCTCGTCGAGGCGCGCATGGGTTTCCCTTCCGATGACCGGAGCCGACCGCACCGGCCGGCTCGCCACCAGACTGCGGCCCCTCGGCACCCGTCGGCCACCGTCGCCGCCGAGGTGAGGGGCACCCGGGACGTCCCACTTCCTGACCTGCGGGGACACCGTCCGCCGCGGGGGCGTGGTGGGACGTCCGAGACGGGAGGGACATCCTGCCGCGGGCGCGGCGGATCCCGCCGCCACACGGCCGCGGGGTCAGGCGACGTTGACGCGCTGGCCGGGGGGTGCGGCCTCCAGCCAGGCCAGGAAACCGGTCAGGGCGTCCTCGCTCATGGCCAGCTCGACGCGGGTGCCGCGGTGCCGACAGGCGAGGACGACGGCGTCGGAGAGCAGCGCCAGCTCCTCCTCGCCACGCGGGTCGCGGCGCTCCAGCACCTCGATGGCGTCGCGCGCGAGCGTGCGGCGCGGACGCGGTGCGTAGGAGAAGACACGGAACCAGTCGATGCGGTCGCCGTTGTAGCGGGCCACCCCGTAGCTCCAGCCCTTGCCCTTGGGGTCGGCCGTCTCCTCCTCGGGGACGTCCCGGCGCAGGCTGCAGTCGAAGGTCCCGCCGGAGCGCTGGATCAGCCGCCGGCGGAGGCCGAAGACGAACAGCGCCAGCAGGACCAGCAGCAGGAACAGTCCGCACAGCAGCAGAGCGAGGACCATCTCTCACCGACCTCCTCGCTCAATCCCGCGTGCCGCGCACAGGCGCGGACCGCACCAATGATGCCGTCAGCCGCGGACCGTCCCGGAGCTGTGCTCCGGGGCCGTCCGCGGCTGATTCTCGTTTCCGGGCGCGATCAGCGGGCGCCCGCCGCCGCGGCCCGCAGACGCACGTCGGCGCGGCGCTCGGCGGCGGTGTCCGCCTCCGTCTGCGCCGACTCCAGCGCGCGCTCCGCCCGCTGGACGTCGATCTCGTAGCTCAGCTCCGCGATCTCCGCCAGCAGCGAGAGCTTGTTGTCCGCGAACGAGATGAATCCGCCGTGCACCGCGGCGATGACGGTGCCGTCGCCGCTCTCACCGGTCGTCCGGATGGTGACCGGCCCGGACTTCAGCACGCCGAGCAGCGGCTGGTGGCCGGGCATGACGCCGATCTCACCCGAAGAGGTGCGCGCGACGACCAGGCCGGCCTCGCCCGACCAGACCTTGCGGTCGGCGGCGACCAACTCGACGTGCAGCTCAGCCACAGTGGCTCCTCATTGCTGGGGTTGCTGGGGTTTTCACAGGATAAGGGGTACGGCCGGTGAGGGACGGGTCGCCCCGCCCCTCACCCGTCGTACGGGGTTCCGCGTCAGGAGACGCCGAGGTCCTTGGCATTGGCCTTGAGGTCCTCGATGCCACCGCACATGAAGAACGCCTGCTCCGGGAAGTGGTCGTACTCGCCGTCCGCGATCGCGTTGAAGGCCGCGATCGACTCGTCCAGCGGGACGTCCGATCCGTCGAGACCGGTGAACTGCTTCGCCGCGTGGGTGTTCTGCGACAGGAAGCGCTCGATCCGGCGGGCGCGGTGGACGGTGAGCTTGTCCTCCTCGCCCAGCTCGTCGATGCCGAGAATGGCGATGATGTCCTGGAGGTCCTTGTACTTCTGCAGGATCCCCTTGACGCGCGAGGCGCAGTCGTAGTGCTCCTGCGAGATGTACCGGGGGTCCAGAATCCGGGACGTCGAGTCCAGCGGGTCCACCGCCGGGTAGATGCCCTTCTCGGAGATCGGCCGGGACAGCACCGTGGTGGCGTCCAGGTGGGCGAAGGTGGTCGCCGGGGCCGGGTCGGTCAGGTCGTCCGCGGGAACGTAGATCGCCTGCATGGAGGTGATCGAGTGGCCGCGGGTCGAGGTGATGCGCTCTTGGAGCACACCCATCTCGTCGGCCAGGTTCGGCTGGTAGCCCACCGCGGAGGGCATCCGGCCGAGCAGCGTGGAGACCTCGGAACCGGCCTGGGTGAAGCGGAAGATGTTGTCGATGAAGAACAGCACGTCCTGCTTCTGCACATCGCGGAAGTACTCCGCCATGGTCAGACCGGCCAGCGCGACGCGGAGGCGGGTCCCCGGCGGCTCGTCCATCTGGCCGAAGACCAGTGCGGTCTGCGGCAGCACACCGGACTCGGCCATCTCGGCGATGAGGTCGTTGCCCTCACGGGTGCGCTCGCCGACGCCGGCGAACACCGAGACGCCCTCGTGCAGCTTCGCCACACGCATGATCATTTCCTGGATGAGGACCGTCTTGCCGACGCCCGCACCACCGAACAGACCGATCTTGCCGCCCTTGACGTACGGGGTCAGCAGGTCGACGACCTTCAGGCCGGTCTCGAACATCTCGGTCTTGGACTCGAGCTGGTCGAAGGCCGGGGCCTTGCGGTGGATCGGCCAGCGCTCGGTGACCTCGGACTCGGCCTCCGGCTCGTTCAGGATCTTGCCGAGGGTGTTGAACACCCGGCCCTTGGTGACGTCGCCGACGGGCACCGTGATGCCGTTGCCGGTGTCGGTCACCGCGGCCTGGCGGACCAGGCCGTCGGTGGGCTCCATGGCGATGGCGCGCACGACGCCCTCGCCGAGGTGCTGCGCCACCTCAAGGGTCAGCGTCTTGGTCCTGCCCTCCTCCGAGGGGTCCAGGACCTCGGTGGTCAGGGCGTTGTAGATGTCGGGCATGGCGTCGACGGGGAACTCCACGTCGACGACCGGGCCGATGACCCGTGCTACGCGGCCGGTGGCCACGCCGGGCACGGAGGCCGTCTCAACAGCGGTGGTCATAGTTATCGGTCACTCCCCGCAGACGCGTCGGCCAGCGCACTGGCACCACCGACGATCTCGCTGATTTCCTGGGTGATGTCGGCCTGACGGGCCGCGTTGGCAAGCCGCGTGAGCGACTTGATGAGGTCTTCGGCGTTGTCGGTCGCCGACTTCATCGCCCGGCGGCGGGCCGCGTGCTCGGAAGCGGCGGCCTGGAGCAGAGCGTTGTAGATCCGGCTCTCGACGTACCGCGGAAGCAGTGCGTCGAGCACCTCCTCCGCCGACGGCTCGAAGTCGTAGAGCGGCTGGATGCGGTCACCGGCGGGCGCCTGGCCCTGCTCCACCGCCCCCTCGGCGTTCTCGTCGAGGGAGAGCGGCAGCATCCGGCGACCCACCGGGGTCTGCGTCATCATCGAGACGAACTCGGTGAAGACGATGTGCAGCTCGTCCACGCCGCCCTCGGCGGTGTCCCGCTGAACGGCCTCGATGAGCGGTGCGGCCACCTGCTTGGCGTCCGCGTAGCTCGGGCTGTCCGTGAAACCGGTCCAGGACCCGCTGACCTTGCGCTCGCGGAAGGTGTAGTACGCCACGCCCTTGCGGCCGATGACGTACGTGTCGACCTCCTTGCCGGCTTCCGCCAGCTCCGCCGTCAGCTGCTCGACGGCCTTGATGGCGTTGCTGGAGTACCCGCCGGCCAGCCCGCGGTCGCTCGTGACGAGCAGGACCGCGGCCCGCTGCGGGCTCTCCACCTCGGTCGTCAGGGTGTGCTTGACCGAGGCGCCCTGCGCCACGGCGGTCACCGCACGGGTGAGCTCCTCGGCGTACGGAGTGGAGGCCGCCACCCTGCGCTGCGCCTTGACGATGCGCGAGGCGGCGATCATCTCCATCGCCTTGGTGATCTTCTTGGTCGCAGTGACGGACTTGATCCGCCGCTTGTAGACCCGGATCTGGGCACCCATGCTCAGCCCTCGCCCAGCAGCTTGCCGTCCGAGGTCTCGAACTGCTGCTTGAAGCTCTTGACGACCTCGCCCAGCTTCTGGAGGGTGTCGTCCGACATCTTGGCGCCGTCGCGGATCGAGGTCATCAGATCCTGGTGCTCACGGTGCGTGAAGTCCAGGAGCTCGCGCTCGAAGCGGCGTACGTCCGGAACCGGGACCTCGTCCATCAGGCCGTTGCTGCCGGCCCAGATGGAGACGACCTGGTCCTCGGTGGGGAACGGGGCGTACTGCGACTGCTTGAGCAGCTCGACCATGCGCTGGCCGCGCTCCAGGGACGCCTTCGAGGTGGCGTCCAGGTCCGAACCGAAGGCCGCGAAGGACTCCAGCTCACGGAACTGGGCCAGGTCCACCCGGAGCCGGCCGGAGACCTGCTTCATAGCCTTGTGCTGGGCGGAGCCGCCGACCCGGGAGACCGAGATACCGACGTTCAGCGCCGGCCGCTGGCCCGCGTTGAACAGGTCGGACTCCAGGAAGCACTGGCCGTCGGTGATGGAGATGACGTTGGTCGGAATGAACGCCGAGACGTCGTTGGCCTTCGTCTCGACGATCGGCAGACCGGTCATCGACCCGGCACCGAGCTCGTCCGACAGCTTGGCGCAGCGCTCCAGCAGCCGGGAGTGCAGGTAGAAGACGTCGCCCGGGTAGGCCTCGCGGCCCGGCGGACGGCGCAGCAGCAGGGAGACGGCGCGGTAGGCGTCGGCCTGCTTGGACAGGTCGTCGAAGATGATGAGGACGTGCTTGCCCTCGTACATCCAGTGCTGGCCGATGGCCGAACCGGTGTAGGGCGCGAGGTACTTGAAGCCCGCCGGGTCGGACGCCGGAGCCGCCACGATGGTGGTGTAATCCAGCGCGCCCGCCTCCTCCAGCGCACCGCGCACGGACGCGATGGTGGAGCCCTTCTGGCCGACGGCGACGTAGATGCAGCGCACCTGCTTGTTCACGTCACCGGAGCGCCAGTTATCGCGCTGGTTGATGATGGTGTCGACCGCGAGGGCGGTCTTGCCGGTCTGCCGGTCGCCGATGATCAGCTGACGCTGGCCGCGGCCGACCGGGGTCATGGTGTCGACGGCCTTGTAGCCGGTCTCCATCGGCTCGTGGACCGACTTGCGGTCCATCACCGTGGGGGCCTGCAGCTCAAGGGCGCGACGGCCTTCGGTCGCGATCTCGCCGAGGCCGTCGATCGGGTTGCCCAGCGGGTCGACGACGCGGCCGAGGTAGCCCTCTCCGACCGCGACGGAGAGCACCTCGCCGGTGCGCTGCACCGGCTGGCCCTCCTCGATGCCGCTGAACTCGCCGAGGACGACGGCGCCGATCTCCCGCTCCTCGAGGTTGAGGGCGAGGCCGAGGGTGCCGTCCTCGAACTTCAGCAGTTCGTTCGCCATGGCCGAGGGGAGTCCCTCGACCTTCGCGATGCCGTCGCCGGCAACGCTGACCGTCCCGACCTCTTCGCGCGAGGCCGCGTCCGGCGTGTACGACTGGACAAAGTTCTCCAGCGCATCCCGGATCTCATCCGGCCGGATCGTGAGCTCCGCCATCTGGGTTCCCTGCTCTCCTTGTTGGGCCCGTACGTATCTGCTACGGCCCAACTCGGGCCGCTGTGTACTGCTTGTTGAGTTGGTGTGGCCGATGTCAGCCGGCCATCCGCCGCTCGACCTCGTCCAGCCGGTCGCCGACGGTTCCGTTGATCACTTCGTCGCCGACCCGCACCGAGATCCCGCCGAGGACCGCGGGGTCCACGTCGAGGTTGAGGTGCACCCGACGGCCGTAGAGACGGGCCAGGGCGTCGCCGAGGCGCTCCCGCTGGCCGTCGCTGAGCGGCACCGCGGAGGTGACGACGGCGACCGAACGGTTCCGGCGCTCCGCGGCGAGCTTGGAGAGGGACTCCAGCCCGCCCTCCAGGCTACGGCCCCGCGGCTGGACCACGAGCCGGCCGAGCAGTCGCTCGGTCGCGGGCCGGGCCCTGCCGCCGAGCAGCTGGTGGACCAGGCCGCCCTGCGCACTCTTGAACGCGGCTTCGCTGTTCTTCCCGCTGAGTGCGGCACGCAACTCGGTCGAGGAGGCGACGATCCGGCCGAACCGGAAGATCTCGTCCTCGACGTCGTCCAGCGCGCCCGCCCGCTCCGCGGCGATCAGGTCGGCGAGGTCGGCGAGCTGCTCGATCGCGTCGACCAGGTCGCGGGACCGGGACCAGCGGGGACGGACCATACCGGCCACCAGGTCGGCGGTCTCGCCGCTCACCTGGTCGCTCAGCAGACGCCCCGCCAGCTCGGCCTTGCGCTCGCCGGCCTGCGCCGGGTCGGTGAGGACCCGGCGCAGCGACACCTCACGGTCGAGAAGCGCGGTGACGGCGGCCAGCTCGTCGGCGAGCTTCGCCGCGTCGACGGACGTGTTGTCCGTCAGCGCTTCGAGTCGCTCCCGGGCGGCGGCCAGTGCCTCGCGGCTCGCTCCGTTCATCGGGCGGCCTCGGTGTTCGCCGCGGAGTCCTCGAGCTCGTCGAGGAACCGGTCGATCACCCGGCTCTGGCGGGCGTGGTCCTCAAGGGACTCGCCCACGAGCCGGCCGGCCAGCTCGGTGGCCAGCTTGCCGACGTCCTGGCGCAGAGCCAGCGACGCCTGCTTGCGGTCGGCCTCGATCTGGGTGTGACCGGCAGCGATGATCTCCTCACGCTGCCGCTGACCCTCCGTGCGCATCTCGGCGATGAGCGCGGCGCCCTGCTCCTGCGCCTCCTGGCGCAGACGCGCGGCCTCGTGGCGGGCGTCCTTGAGCTGCTCGCGGTACTCCTCGAGCGTCTGCTGCGCCTCGGCCTGCGTGGCCTCGGCCTTCTCGATACCTCCCTCGATCTTCTCGTGCCGCTCGTCCAGCGTCTTGTTGATGGACGGGAGGAGCTTCTTGGAGAAGACGAAGAAGATGATGCCGAAGCAGAGCAGGCCGATGACGACCTCGGGCCAGACCGGGAGCAGCGGGTTCTGCGGCTCCTCTGCTGCCAGGTACATCATGGTGGACCTTTCGTGGAATGAAGAACCGGTCAGGTCGGCAGATCAGTCGGTGAGGATGAACGGTACGACGAAGCCGATCAGCGCCAGCGCCTCGACGACCGCGAAGCCGAGAAGCATGTTCTGGCGGATGAGGCCGGAGGCCTCGGGCTGACGGGCGATCGCCTGCACACCGTTGCCGAAGATGTAACCGACGCCGATACCGGGGCCGATCGCGGCCAGACCGTAACCGAGGGTGCCGATGTTGCCCGTAACGGCGGCAAGGGTCTCAGACATGGATCCGTAGTTCCTTCTCTTGGTGGGCCGGTGGAGGTTGGTCCACCGGACGTCTGGGGAGGTGAGGGAGTTGTGGCTCGGGGCTCTCAGTGCGCTTCTTCGAGCGCCTGGGAGAGGTAGGTGGCGGTCAGCACCGTGAACACGTACGCCTGGAGCGCCTGGATGAACATCTCGAAGACGGTGATCACCAGGGTGAGCACGAAGGACGCGCTGGCGTAGACGGTGCCGAGCAGCGTACCGAGCATGTACCAGGTCGCGATCGTGAAGATCAGGATCAGCACGTGGCCGGCGAACATGTTCGCGAACAGCCGGACGGCCAGGGTGAAGGGCCGCACGAAGATGTTCGAGACGAACTCGATCGGGGTCAGGATCAGGTAGATCGGCTTGGGCAGGCCCGACGGTACGCAGAGGTTGCGGATGCCGCCGACGAAGCCGTTGGTCCGGAAGGTCACCGTCATGTAGGTGACCCAGACCACCAGCGCGAGGCCCGCCGGGTACGCGATCACCGAGTTGACCGGGAACTGGGCCACCGGAATCAGGGCCCACAGGTTCAACATCCAGACGAAGAAGAACAGCGAGACCAGCAGCGGTACGAACGGCTCGCCCTTCTTGCCCATCACCTCGCGGGCGACACCCCGGCGGATGAAGTCGTACAGGGCCTCGCCGACCATCTGCACCTTGCCGGGGACGACCTTCGGCTTCGAGAACGCGACCCAGAAGAAGCTCATGATCGCGACGGTGCCGATGATCGCGAGCAGCATCGGCTTGTTGAACTCGATCGGGCCGACGGTGAAGATCGGGTCGAAGATGAACGACCACACGCTCGGGGCTTCGAAGCCGCACCCCTTGAACAGGTGGCAGTCGGTCTCGAAGGCGAGCAACTGGTCACTACTCACCGCGAGCTCCTTCGGTATGACGCATAGGTACGGCTACCTCGATGTGTCGGCGTGGCTCAGACCACGGAGCGGCACTGGACTGGGTATCGCGGGAGAACAAGGGCAGCCGGCGCGGCAGGCCGCCCTGAACGGAGAAGGGGAACACGCCACGCTGTCCCGCACAGCGCACGCTCCATTGCTCGCCACACTCTCGGCGTCGGACGATAGCAGTCCGGCGGGAGTGCTCTCTTTCCGCCCCTGCCTCGGGGACGGCGACCGGCCGCGTCATGTTCCCGGCTCTGCGGCGGAGGGGTCCTTCGCCTGCTGGGGGTCGACGTACAGGGTCTTGGCCCGGACGTTCGCCCACGACTGCGCGGCCAGCCAGGTGATGATGCAGACGAGCATGGTGAGCCCGAAGACGAGCCCGTCCATGAAAGTGGCGTCGCGGAAGACGCGGAGCAGGATCAGCATGACCAGTACCTGCGTCGTGTACACGAGCAGGCCCGCTCCGAGCAGCAGCTCCGGCCACTTCTCGCCGATCTTGCTCAGCCCGTAGAGGCCGGTCGCGAAGAAGGCGACCACGAGCACCGTGCCGAGCGCCGCACCGAGGGCACCCTCGGCACCGGCGGTCACCGCGCCGACAGCGACACCGGCGAAGCCGACGCAGGCTGTGGGAACCGCGGCGCCGCGGAGAATCCGGGCGTCGTTCGACTGCATGATGGGTGCTCCAGCACAGGGGGCGTAAGGGTCGGACGGAAAACGTGGCTGAGCCTAATCCCCGGCCGCGTTGACCACGCCGGGCGGGGACCGTCGCTCCACGATCCGCCGACTCCCTCGCCGGTTCTCGTGAACGGTATCACAAACTATTTGATGAGGTCTTTACCTCGTTTGTGTGGTCGCGATCACACTGACGGGCTAATGACGATGGGCCGAATTGACCAGTCCCCGCAAGTGGTTGCGCCCTCGGAGCCGATCCGGGGCCGCCGCTCCGAACGGCGCCCGGGGGACGTGCGCGAGCCCGTCGGACGCCCCAGAGGGCCGGGGCCGCGCCCCGCGGCGCGTGCCTCCTCCGACGCTGCGGCGGCCTCGCGCCGCAGCTCAGGAACGGCTGTCCACCCGCCGCTCACCGACGTGACCCGCCGCCCCTGCGGACGAGGCCTCCGCCCGGCCCGGGCGCGCACCCTCCGCATCGTCGGAGCGCCGGTCGCCGGCCGCACCGACCCCCTTCTCCAGCGCCGTCGCGCCGTTGAGCCCCGCCGCCCGCGCGGCCCTGGTGTCCTCGGCGGCGGGCACCTCGTCGCTCTTGTGCCGCCGGTAGCGCGGCGGCACGAAGCGCTCCGCCCAGCGGGGAGCCCGCGGGGTGAAGCGCGGCAGCAGCAGCACCACCAGGCCGACCGCGCTGAGCAGCACGATGATCAGCACGATCACCAGGCTCGCGGACTGCACGGAGAAGGCCACCGCACCGAAGGCCAGCAGCGCCGACCAGAAGTACATGATCAGCACGGCCCGGCTGTGAGAGTGCCCGATCTCCAGCAGCCGGTGGTGCAGGTGCCCGCGGTCGGCGGCGAACGGCGACTGGCCGTTCCAGGTGCGGCGCACGATCGCCAGCACCAGGTCGGCCATCGGCACCGCCAGGATGGTCAGCGGCAGCAGCAGCGGCATGTACACCGGCACCATCGCCTTGACCGCGGACTTCTCGGAGCCGCTGAACAGCTTCATGGCGTCCGGGTCCACCTGCCCGGTGACGGAGACCGCGCAGGCCGCCAGGACGAGGCCGATGAGCATCGACCCGGAGTCGCCCATGAAGATCCGCGCAGGGTGCATGTTGTGCGGCAGGAAGCCCAGGCACATCCCCATCAGGACGGCGGCGAACAGGGTGGCCGGGGCGGCCGCCTCGATGCCGTAGCTGTACCAGATGCGGTAGGTGTACATGAAGAACGCGGTGGCGGCGAGGCAGACCATGCCGGCCGCGAGGCCGTCCAGACCGTCCACGAAGTTCACCGCGTTGATGGTGACGACGACGAGCGCGACGGTCAGCAGCGTGCCCTGGAGCGGGGTCACGGCGACCATGCCGACGGTCGGGATCGGCAGCCACAGGATGGTCAGGCCCTGCCAGACCATGATGCCCGCGGCGATCATCTGGCCGCCGAGCTTCACCAGGGCGTCCACCCCCCACTTGTCGTCCAGCACGCCCAGCAGCCAGATGATCCCGGCACCGGCCAGCAGCGCCCTGGGCTGGTCGGAGAGGGTGAACACGTCGCCGATGTTGGTGAGCTGCGAGGCCGCCAGGAGGCCGGCGCACAGCCCGCCGAACAGAGCGATGCCGCCCAGCCGGGGCGTGGGTTCGCGGTGCACGTCCCTGGCCCGGATCTGCGGCATCGCACCGGCCGCGATGGCGAACTTCCGCACCGGTCCGGTCAGCAGGTAGGTGACCGCTGCTGCGACGCAGAGCGTCAACAGGTACTCACGCACGGTATCCCCAGGGGTCTGTCAGGCGGCTGTGGCGCACATGGGCAGGACACCGGCGCACGCGCGCGGACCGCTGGGCCGGTTCGGGCCAGCCTACGCCGGTGCGGGTACCCCGGTGAGCGCGGTCACCACCGGGTCGAGCGCCAGGCTGATCTCCTCGCCCACGCTGCGGAAGTACGTGACGGGCGCGCCGTACGGGTCGTAGACCTCGTCGGCGTCCGGGCTCGGCGCCAGCAGCCAGCCCCGCAGTGCCGCGGCCGCCTGCACCAGCGCGCGGGCGCGCTCGGCCACCCCGCCCGCGGACTCGGGGGCCGGAAGGGTCGCGGGGTCTATCGCCCGCACCAGCCGGGTGAACTCCTTGAGGGTGAAGGTGCGCAGGCCGGCGGAGTGGCCCATCGAGATGACCTGTGCCCGGTGGTCGCGGGTGGCGGTGAGCACCAGATCGGCCCGGATGACGTGCTCGTCGAGCAGTTCGCGGCCGGTGAAGCCGGCCGGGTCGGCGCCGTAGTCGGCCAGCACCGTCGCCGCGTGCTCCTCCATCGGAGCGCCCTCGTGCCCCCAGGTGCCGGCGCTCTCGACGAACAGGCCGCCGCCGAGCGCGTCCCCCAACCGGACCGCCAGGGCATGGCGGGTCAGCCGCTCGGTGATCGGCGAGCGGCAGACGTTGCCGGTGGAGACGTGGAGAATCCGGAAGGCCCCGGGAGCCGGTATGCCACGCCCTTCGGGCGTGGTCAACTGGCCTCCCTCAAGCCCGGTACCACCGTGCGCAGTTCCTCGATCCCGATGGCGCCCGCCCGCAGCAGGACGGGGACCTCGGAGGTGACGTCGACGATCGAGGAGGGAACGGCGTCCGGAGTGGCACCGCCGTCGAGGTACACCGCGACCGAGTCGCCGAGCATGCCCTGCGCGCTGTCGCAGGTCTGCGGGGCGGAGTGGCCGGTGAGGTTGGCGGAGGAGACGGCCATCGGGCCCACCTCGGTGAGGAGTTCGATCGCGACCGGGTGCAGCGGCATCCGCACCGCCACCGTGCCGCGGGTCTCGCCCAGGTCCCAGGTGAGGGAGGGCTGGTGCCGGGCGACCAGGGTCAGGGCGCCGGGCCAGAAGGCGTCCACCAGCTCCCAGGCATCCTCGGAGAAGTCCGTCAGCAGCCCGTGCAGGGTGTTGGGCGAACCGACCAGCACCGGCGAGGGCATCCCCCGGCCGCGCCCCTTGGCCTCCAGCAGGTCGCCCACGGCCTCCGTGCTGAACGCGTCTGCTCCCACGCCGTACACGGTGTCGGTCGGCAGGACGACGAGCTCGCCCCGCCGTACGGCTGAGGCGGCCTCACGCAGGCCGGTCCTGCGGTCGTCTGCTTCGGTGCAGTCGTAGCGCCGTGCCATTACGGCACCTCCCTGCGGGCTGTGGCGAATCGGGGGCGGTTGTTCAGGTCGGGGTGGTCGGCCGCGTCGGACCACCCGCGGTCCTCCGCGAATATCCAGGGCACCTGCCCGCCCTGGGTGTCGGCGTGCTCGACGACGACGACCCCGCCGGGGCGCAGCAGCCGGTGGGCGGTGCGCTCCAGACCGCGGATGAAGTCCAGACCGTCCTCGCCGGAGAAGAGCGCGAGCTCCGGGTCGTGGTCGCGGGCCTCCGGAGCGACATACTCCCACTCGGTCAGCGGAATGTACGGCGGATTGGAGATGACCAGGTCCACCTGGCCGTCGAGTTCGGGGAACGCCGTCAGCGCGTCGCCGCGGACCAGCCGCACCCGGGACCCCTCGGTGTTCTTCCGCGCCCAGCGCCAGGCCGGCTCGTCCAGCTCGACCGCGTGCACCCGGGCCCGCGGGACCTCCTGTGCCAGCGCCAGCGCGATCGCGCCCGATCCGGTGCACAGGTCGACGATGAGCGGCTCCGCGACGTCCATCGCCCGCACCGCGTCTATGGCCCAGCCGACCACGGACTCCGTCTCCGGGCGGGGGACGAAGACGCCCTTGCCGACCTGGAGTTCCAGGTAGCGGAAGAAGGCGCGCCCGGTGATGTGCTGGAGCGGCTCGCGCGCCTCGCGGCGTGCGACGGCCTCCCAGTACCGGGCGTCGAACTCGGAGTCGGCGACGCGGTGCAGTTCGCCGCGCTTGACGTCGTGGACGTAGGACGCGAGTTCCTCGGCGTCGAAGCGCGGGGAGGGAACCCCCGCGTCGGCCAGCCGCTGGGTGGCCTGCGCCACCTCGGCCAGAAGCACGTTCATGGTCTTGTTCTCACCCGTCCCCTGTCAGCGGCTCAGCCGGCCGCGGCCAGCTTGGCGGCGGAGTCGGCGTCGACGCACGCCTGGATGACCGGGTCCAGTTCGCCGTCGAGCACCTGGTCCAGGTTGTACGCCTTGAACCCGACCCGATGGTCGGAGATCCGGTTCTCCGGGAAGTTGTAGGTGCGCACCCGCTCGGACCGGTCCACGGTGCGGACCTGGCTGCGGCGGGCGTCGGACGCCTCGCGGTCGGCCTCCTCGTGGGCGGCGGCCAGCAGCCGGGCGCGCAGGATGCGCAGCGCCTGCTCCTTGTTCTGGAGCTGGCTCTTCTCGTTCTGGCAGGAGACGACGATGCCGGTCGGCAGGTGCGTGATGCGGACCGCGGAGTCGGTGGTGTTGACCGACTGCCCGCCCGGTCCGGAGGAGCGGTAGACATCGATCCGCAAATCGTTCGCGTTGATCTCGACGTCGACCTCCTCGGCCTCCGGCAGCACCAGCACGCCCGCTGCCGAGGTGTGGATACGGCCCTGCGACTCGGTGGCGGGCACCCGCTGCACCCGGTGCACACCGCCCTCGTACTTCAGTCGGGCCCAGACGCCCATGCCGGGCTCCTGGCGCCCCTTCGTCTTCACCGCGACCTGGACGTCCTTGTAGCCGCCCAGGTCGGAGGCGGTGGACTCGATGACCTCGGACCTCCACCCCTGGCGCTCCGCGTACCGCAGGTACATCCGCAGCAGGTCGCCGGCGAAGAGGGCCGACTCGTCGCCGCCCTCGCCCGCCTTGATCTCCAGGATGACGTCCTTGTCGTCGCTGGGGTCCCTCGGCACGAGGAGCAGCCGGAGCTGTTCGGTGAGCACCTCGTGCCGGGCCTCCAGCTGCTTGACCTCGGCGATGAAGTCCGTGTCGTCGACCGAGAACTCGCGTGCGGCGGTGATGTCGTCGGCGTTCTGCCGCCACGCGCGGTACGCGGCGAGGATCGGGGTCAGCTCGGCGTAGCGCTTGTTCAGCGCCCGGGCACGCGACTGGTCGGCGTGCACCGCGGGGTCGGCGAGCTGCTTCTCGAGGTCGGCGTGCTCGCCGATCAGTTCCTCGACCGCCTCGAACATCGTCGGTTTTCCTCACTGATGATGAAGGAGCCCGGCCGGAGGGTCCACGGCCGGGGACGACAAAACGCCGGTCCCGTACCGCCTTCGCCTGGCGGTCGGGAACCGGCGCTCCTCGGGTCGCTACTTCGTCCCGGCCTTCTTGCCGAAGCGGGCCTCGAAGCGGGCCACGCGGCCACCGGTGTCGAGGATCTTCTGCTTGCCGGTGTAGAAGGGGTGGCACTCGGAGCACACATCGGCGCGGATCGAGCCGTCGATGGTGCTGCGCGTGGTGAACGAGGCTCCGCAGGTGCAGCTCACCTGGGTCTCGGTGTACTCGGGGTGGATGTCGCGCTTCACGGTGTCTCCTAGGTTCGGGAGGGTGCCGGGTCGTCCCACCTGCTGGTGCGACGTGAACCGGGACCGACGGACCAGTCTGCCACTTCTGGCTCCACCTCCCCAAACCGGGGTGCGGGTCGTGGTATTCCCCGCGCTCCCGCCGGAAGGCGTCAGCGCAGCAGGTCCGGGTCGTCCGTCCGGTCGGCGGCCGTGCCCTCGGTGGCCGAGGCGGGGACCGGGCGGTCCGCCCGGAGGGCGCGCCAGACCTGGGCGGTCTGCTCCGGCAACGGAAGCACCCGGTTGGGGTCCGCCGGATCGTAGGACACCGGGAGGGTCACCAGGTTGACGTCGCCCGAGGCGACGCGCTTCAGCGACTGCGCCAGGGCGGCCAGTCTGCGCACGGAGGCCAGTTCCGAGTCGGTGGTGAGGGCGGAGGTGGCGGTGTCGGCGAGAGCGAAGAGTCCCCCCGGGTCGCTGAGCACGCCGATGTCCCCGGCCCGGTCGATCAGGGCGCGTACGAACTCCTGCTGGAGCTGTATCCGGCCCAGGTCGCTGCCGTCGCCGAGGCTCTTGCGGGTGCGGACCAGCCCGAGGGCCTGCTCGCCGTCCAGGGTGTGGGTGCCGGCGGGCAGGTCGAGGCGGCTTCCGGCATCCGTGATCGCCCGGCTGGTGGTGACCTCGACACCGCCGAGGCCGTCGACCAGTTCCTCGAAGCCGGTGAAGTCCACCTCGACGTAGTGGTCCATCCGGATGCCGGACATCGTCTCGACCGTCTTCACCGCGCAGGCCGGGCCGCCGAGCGCGTACGACTCGTTGAACATGGCGCGGGCGGCGGGCCGGGTGGTGCCGCCTCCGGGGACGGCACACGCGGGGCGCTGCACCAGGGTGTCGCGCGGGATCGAGACCACGTCCGCCCGTCGGCGGTCCGCGTCGAGGTGGAAGATCATGGCGGTGTCCGAGCGGGCGGAGCCGTCGTCCTCGCCGTACCGGGCGTTGTCGCCCTGACGGGAGTCGGAACCGAGCACCAGGATGTCCAGCGAGCCGCCGGGGGCGTCCTCAGGACGGTCGGTGCCGAGCATGGCGTTGATGTCGACGCCGGAGAGGTTGCCGTCGAGGCGGACGTAGGCGTACCCCGTGCCGACGAGGCCCACGAGGAGCACTCCGGCCACGGCCCAGGAGGCGGCCCACAGGAGCCGGCGGCGCAGCGGCGCCCGCCCCGGGACGGGCGCGCCGCTGGTGTCCTCGCTCATCGCTGGTCCTGCGCTCCGTTCCTCCGCCGCGGGGCGCTCCCCACGGCATGCGGCACTTCCGCCGGGAAGAGACGTTTTGCCCCCATCTCTCCGGTATGACGCCCCGAACGACGGAAAAGTTCCACGCGCGGTCACCGGTGCGGTCGGGCCCGGCTGTCCCGCCGGGGGTCGTACTCCCAGTTGGAGGCTCCCACCTGCGAGTATGCCGCAGTCCCGGACTCGCCGCCCGGAGACGGGCCGGCGACGTCCGGTGAGCGGGCCCCGGAGGCGCCCGGGAGATCCCGCCCCGTGAGATGCCGCCCCGGGAGTCTCCGCGTCCCCACGGCCGGGAGCGCCGACCGGGAGCGCCACCGGCCGCTACGGCGACGGCCGCCCCACCCGTGGAGGGTGAGGCGGCCGTCGGTGTGCCGGTCGGGCGCGGGGAAAACCCCCGCGCGGTGCCGGGTCAGTCCCCGCTGTTGCCGGGGGACGGGGTGTTCTTCTGGATCTGCATCAGGAACTCGGCGTTCGACTTGGTCTGCTTCATCTTGTCCAGCAGCAGCTCGATGGCCTGCTGCTGGTCCAGGGCGTGCAGCACCCGGCGCAGCTTCCAGGTGATGGCCAGCTCGTCGTTGCCCATCAGGATCTCCTCCTTGCGGGTGCCGGACGCGTCCACGTCCACCGCCGGGAAGATGCGTTTGTCGGAGAGCTTCCGGTCGAGCTTGAGCTCCATGTTGCCGGTGCCCTTGAACTCCTCGAAGATGACCTCGTCCATCCGGGAGCCCGTCTCCACCATCGCGGTGGCCACGATGGTCAGCGAGCCGCCGTCCTCGATGTTCCGCGCCGCGCCGAAGAACTTCTTCGGCGGGTAGAGCGCGGTGGAGTCCACACCACCGGACAGGATGCGCCCGGAGGCCGGGGCCGCGAGGTTGTACGCGCGGCCCAGACGGGTGATGGAGTCGAGCAGCAGCACGACGTCGTGGCCCAGCTCCACCAGCCGCTTGGCCCGCTCGATGGCGAGCTCGGCGACCGTGGTGTGGTCCTCGGCGGGGCGGTCGAAGGTCGAGGAGATGACCTCGCCCTTCACCGACCGCTGCATGTCGGTGACCTCTTCCGGCCGCTCGTCGACCAGGACGACCATCAGGTGGCACTCGGGGTTGTTCTGGGTGACCGCGTTGGCGATCGCCTGCATGATCATGGTCTTGCCGGTCTTCGGCGGCGCCACGATCAGCCCCCGCTGCCCCTTGCCGATCGGCGCGACCAGGTCGATGATCCGGGTGGTCAGCACCCCCGGGTCGGTCTCCAGACGGAGTCTGTCCTGCGGGTACAGCGGCGTCAGCTTGGTGAAGTCCGGGCGGCCGCGGCCGGTTTCCGTGCCGTTGACGGAGTCCATGCGCACCAGTGCGTTGAACTTCTCGCGACGCTCGCCCTCCTTGGGCTGCCGCACGGCGCCGGTGACGTGGTCGCCCTTGCGCAGGCCGTTCTTGCGGACCTGGGCGAGCGAGACGTACACGTCGTTCGGGCCCGGGAGATAGCCGGAGGTGCGCACAAAGGCGTAGTTGTCGAGGATGTCGAGAATCCCTGCGACAGGGATCAGCACGTCGTCGTCGGAGACCTGCGGCTCGGCGGCGAAGTCCTCGCGTCCGCGGCGGCCCCTCCGGTCCCGGTACCGGCCGCGGCGCCCGCGGCGCCCGTCGGGACCGTTGCCGAAGTCGTCATCGTCGTTGCGGGACGGGCGACCGCCCTGGCCGCCGCCCTGCTGCTGGTTCTGGTTCTGGTTCTGGTTGCCGCCGCCGTCGCCGCCCTTGCGGCGGTCGCGCTGGCGGTCGCGCTTGTTCTGGCGGTCCTGGTTGTTCTGCTGGTTCTGGTTGCCGCCCTTGCCGCCGCCGTCGCCGCCGCGGTTGTCCCCGCCGCGCGCGTCGGCGTTCCGGCCGTCGCCGCCGCGGTTGTCGCGGTCGCTCCCGCGGGTGTCGCCCTCACCGGCGGAACCGGTGGTGTCCGAGGCCTGCGGCGCGTCGCCGTTGTCCCGGTCGCCGCGCTTGGCACGACGGCCCGCGGGCTGCTCCTCGTTCACCGGCTGACCGGGGATGTCGATCTGCTGCTGGGAGCCGGGCTGCTCGGACTGCGCGGCCTCGGCCGAGTCGCCCGTTCGGGCCTTGGAGGTGGCGCGGCGCTTGGGCTTGGTCTCAGCCGCCGGCTCGTCCGAGGCGGCGGGCGCGGCCGCGGCAGCGCTCTGGCCGCCGGCCCCGGCCTGCTTCTCCTTGATGACGTCGATGAGCTGGCTCTTTCGCATCCGTGCGGTGCCCCTGATACCGAGGCCGGAAGCGACCTGCTGGAGCTCGGCCAGGACCATGCCCTCAAGGCCGGTACCGGAGCGGCGCCGACGGCCGGCGGTCGTGGAGCCGGCGCCCGAGGCAGGCGTGGCGGAGGCGTCCTTGGCAGGCGCGTCGGCGTTCACGCCCATCAGATCGGTGGTGTCGCTCACGAAGGGTCCTTCCCTGGAGCGGACGTCGGCCTGTCTGGCTCGGCGACCGGTTGTGCTGTCCGGCGGCGGTCCTGGTGTGGCTGACCGGGCCGGGGCGGTGGTCCCGCCTGTGCTTACAGCAGAGGAATCAATTCACTGAAGTGGCGCGAGAGGATGACATGCGTCAGTCGCGCCGGTTCCGGAGCGTGATCAACACTGCTCGGCAGGTTGCTCAGACAGTGTGGGGAGCTCCCGGAAGAGGGGGGTGGTCCCGGAGTGGGACACCGTGCACCGCAGCGTTTCGGCTGCGAGTGCAGACATGAGGTTAACACTACCGGATCCGCCAAACATTCCCCCTCTCCGTGGCCGGCATCCGCGTCACCGCACCGGGTCCGGAGCGGCGAGCGGCAGCACTCCGGCGCCGTCGGCGTCCATCTCCAGCCGGTTGGCCGCCCAGCCCTCGCCGGCGGCCGCGGCGAGCTTGTCCGCGGCGTCCCGGGAGGTCAGGGCCAGGACCGTCGGCCCCGCGCCGGAGATCACCGCGGGAACGCCGTCGGCCCGCAGACGGTTCACCAGCTCCAAACTCTCCGCCATCGCGGGGGCCCGGTACTCCTGGTGCAGGCGGTCCTCGGTGGCCGCGAGCAGCAGCTCGGGCCGCCTGGTCAATGCCTCCACGAGCAGTCCGGCGCGGCCCGCGTTGGCGGCGGCGTCCACGTGCGGGACCGTCCGGGGCAGCAGCCCGCGGGCGCGCTCGGTGAGCACCGGGTCCGCCGGCACGAAGACCACCGGAACGACGGACGGGTCCGGGTCCATCCGGATCGCCCGCGCGGCGCCGCCGTCCGTCCAGGCGAGCGTGAAACCGCCCAGCAGGCAGGCGGCGACGTTGTCGGGGTGGCCCTCGATCTCGGTGGCCAGCTCCAGCAGTGCCGTGTCGTCGAGCTTCTCCGCGCCCCCGGTGGTCACGGCGCGGGCGGCGACGATGCCGGCGCAGATGGCCGCCGAGGACGAGCCCAGGCCGCGCCCGTGCGGGATGCGGTTGGCGCAGACGACCTCCAGCCCGCGCGGCTGGCCGCCGAGCAGGTCGAACGCGGTCCGCAGGGAGCGGACCAGCAGGTGGCTCTCGTCCCTGGGGAGGTTGTCGGCGCCCTCCCCGGCGATGTCGAGGTGCAGACCCGACTCGGCGACGCGGACGACCACGTCGTCGTAGAGCCCCAGCGCCAGCCCGAGGGCGTCGAAGCCCGGACCGAGATTGGCGCTGGTGGCGGGTACGCGCACCCGGACGGCGGCGGCGCGGAACGCTGGACCGGCCATCGCTCGATGACTCTCCTTGGTTGATGTGCGAGCAACTCCCCCGGTACCGCGGCCGGGTACCGGACTACCGCGCCGGGCGTACCCGGCCGAGGCACCGCGGTGAGGCGCGGCGCGCCGCGGGAAGCTTCGAGGCAGCGCGGCACGTACCCGTGGCACATGCGAGTGTGCCGGGTGGGATGAATCCCAGCCTATCGAAGGAAGGTTCAGTCACGACACAGGGCGCACGGGAGGCGCACGATGCGTGTCGACGTCTGTTCTGTGCTCCTTGAGGGCGTGTGGGGTGATGTGTACGGGGTACGGCACCGTGCGGCACTGCCCGCCGGGGCCTCAGGCCAGGCCCAGACGCTCGGCGGCCGCGGCCGCGTCGACCGGCACGGTCACCGGCTGCGGAGCTCCCGCCACCGCCCAGTCCGGGTCCTTGAGTCCGTTCCCGGTGACGGTGCAGACGATGCGCCCGCCGGGCTCCACCTTCCCCTGCTCGGCCGCCTTCAGCAGCCCGGCCACCGAGGCCGCCGAGGCGGGCTCGACGAACACCCCCTCCTGGGAGGAGAGCAGCCGGTACGCGGCGAGGATCTGACGGTCTGTCACCTCGTCGATGAAACCGCCGGATTCGTCCCGGGCTTGCTCCGCGGACGTCCAGGACGCCGGGTTGCCGATCCGGATGGCCGTGGCGATGGTGTGGGGGTCCTTGACCGGCTCGCCACGCACGATCGGGGCGGACCCGGAGGCCTGGTAGCCCCACATCCGGGGAGCCCGGGAGGCGGTGCCGTCAGCGGCGTACTCCTGGTAGCCGCGCCAGTAGGCGGTGATGTTGCCCGCGTTGCCGACCGGCAGCACATGGATGTCGGGCGCGTCGCCGAGCATGTCGACCACTTCGAAGGCAGCGGTCTTCTGCCCCTCGATGCGGGCCGGGTTCACCGAATTGACCAGCGCCACCGGGTAGTTCTCCGACAGCTCACGGGCGAGGGTGAGGCAGTCGTCGAAGTTGCCCTCCACCTGGAGGATCTTCGCGCCGTGCACCAGGGCCTGGCCCATCTTGCCCAGGGCGATCTTGCCCTGCGGCACCAGCACCGCGCAGACCATGCCGGCCCGGACCGCGTAGGCGGCGGCCGAGGCCGAGGTGTTGCCGGTGGAGGCGCAGATGACGGCCTGGTCTCCGCGGCCCTTCGCCTCGGAGATGGCCATCGTCATCCCGCGGTCCTTGAACGAGCCCGTGGGGTTGGCGCCCTCGACCTTGAGGTGCACCTCGCAGCCGGTGCGCTCGGAGAGCACCTGCGCGGGCACCAGCGGGGTGCCGCCCTCCCGGAGGCTGACCACGGGGCTGTCCGGGCCGACCGGCAGCCGGTCCCGGTACTCCTCGATGATGCCGCGCCACTGGGCGCTGGTGCGCGAGCGGCCGGCCACTCCGGCGGCGCCCGCCTGACCGACTGATGTTCCGGACATGGTGCTGATGGCCCTCACTCCCCTTCGACCCGCATGATGCTCGCGACACCCCGTACGGTGTCCAGACTGCGCAGCGCCTCGACCGTCGCACTCAGGCTCGCGTCGGAGGCACGGTGGGTGACGACGACGAGCGACGCGTCACCCTCCGACCCCTCCTTGCCCTGCTGCCGGACGGTGTCGATGGAGACCCCGTGCTCGGCGAAGATCTGCGCGCACTGGGCGAGCACGCCGGGCTTGTCCGCGACGTCCAGGCTGATGTGGTAGCGGGTGACCACCTCGCCCATCGGGCTCACCGGCAGCCGGGTGTACGCGGACTCGCCCGGCCCGCGTGCCCCGCTCAGCTTGTTGCGGCAGGCCGCGACCAGGTCGCCGAGCACCGCCGAGGCGGTGGGCGCGCCGCCGGCGCCCGGGCCGTAGAACATCAGCCGGCCGGCGGCCTCCGACTCGACGAAGACCGCGTTGTACGCCTCGCGCACCGAGGCGAGCGGATGGCTCAGCGGGATCATCGCCGGGTGCACCCGGGCGGTGACCGAGCGGCCGTCGGCGGCCCGCTCGCAGATCGCCAGCAGTTTGACCGTGCAGCCCATCCGGCGGGCGGACGCGATGTCCGCGGCGGTGACCTCGGTCAGGCCCTCGCGGTGCACGTCGTCCAGGCCGACCCGGGTGTGGAAGGCGATGCCGGCCAGGATGGCCGCCTTCGCCGCCGCGTCGAAGCCCTCGACGTCGGCCGTCGGGTCGGCCTCCGCGTAGCCCAGCGCGGTGGCCTCGTCGAGCGCCTCGCTGTAGCCGGCGCCGGAGGAGTCCATCCGGTCGAGGATGAAGTTGGTGGTGCCGTTGACGATGCCGAGCACGCGGTTGACCTTGTCCCCGGCGAGCGACTCGCGCAGCGGGCGCACCAGCGGGATCGCCCCGGCGACCGCGGCCTCGTAGTAGAGGTCGGCGCCGTACTTCTCGGCCGCCTCGTGGAGGGCGGGGCCGTCCTCGGCGAGCAGCGCCTTGTTCGCGGACACCACGCTGGCCCCGTGCTCGAAGGCGCTGGTGATCAGCGCCCGCGCCGGTTCGACGCCTCCGATGACCTCGACCACCACGTCGACGTCCTCGCGCGCCGCGAGCGCCGCCGCGTCGGTGGTGACGAGTTCCTCGGGGACCCCCGCGCGGACCCGCCCGGGGCGGCGGACCGCGACACCCGCCAGCTCCACCGGGGCGCCGATCCGGGCGGCGAGGTCCTCCGCGTCCGTCGTCATGATGCGTACCACCTCTGAGCCGACGACCCCACAGCCCAGCAGCGCCACCTTCAGCGGACGCGTACGCATCATCTGACCTCGTTCACTCGGTTGTCGTCTGGTGCACCGGCAGGTTCAACGGTGCAAGTCTCACGCACGTACCGGGTGATCCCCCGTTCCGTCCATGATGTGGAACGGCTGTCCCACCTGGTGTCCGGTGCGGTACGGCCCCCGGGGGCTCCCGGTGCCGTGCCGCGCGGGCGCCGGTCTCAGCCGACGTCCAGGCCGAGCAGGTCCTCCTCGGTCTCCCGGCGCACGATGGCCCGCGCCGCGCCGTCCCGCACCGCGACCACCGGCGGACGCAGCGCGTGGTTGTAGTTGCTCGCCATGGACCGGCAGTAGGCACCCGTCGCGGGCACGGCCAGCAGGTCGCCCGGAGCGGTGTCGGCGGGGAGGAAGGCGTCCCTGACCACGATGTCGCCGCTCTCGCAGTGCTTCCCCACCACACGGCTGAGCATCGGCTCCGCCGTCGAGGTGCGGGAGGCGAGGGAGACGGTGTAGTCCGCGTCGTAGAGCGCGGTGCGGATGTTGTCGGACATCCCGCCGTCCACGCTGACGTAGGTGCGCAGCCCCTCCAGCGGCTTGATCGTGCCGACCTCGTAGAGCGTGAACGCCGTCGGCCCGACGATCGCCCGCCCCGGCTCGACCGAGAGCCGCGGCACGGCGAGTGCGGCGGACTCGCACTCCCGGGTGACGATCTCGAAGAGCGCCTTCGCGATGTCGTGCGGTTCGCTGGGGTCGTCCTCGGCGGTGTAGGCGATGCCCAGACCGCCGCCGAGGTCGATCTCCGGCAGCTCGATTCCGTGCTCGTCGCGCACCTGGGCCAGCAGCCCGACGACCCGGTGGGCGGCGACCTCGAAGCCGGAGGTGTCGAAGATCTGCGAGCCGATGTGCGAGTGGACGCCGATCAGCTCCAGCCAGTCCAGCGCGAGGGTCCTGCGCACCGCCTCGGCGGCCTGGCCGCCGGCCAGCGGCACGCCGAACTTCTGGTCCTCGTGCGCGGTGGCGATGAACTCGTGGGTGTGCGCCTCGACGCCGACGGTGACCCGCAGCTGCACCGGCTGGCGTCGCCCCACCTGCTCGGCGACGTGCGCGACCCGGACGATCTCCTGGAAGGAGTCCAGCACGATCCGGCCGACGCCGGCCCGGACCGCCCGGGTGATCTCCTCGGTCGACTTGTTGTTGCCGTGCAGGGCGATCCGCTCGGCCGGCATCCCGGCGGCGAGCGCGGTGGCCAGTTCGCCACCGGAGCAGACGTCGAGGTTCAGCCCCTCCTCGTGGAGCCAGCGCACCACCGCGCGGGAGAGGAAGGCCTTGCCCGCGTAGAAGACGTCGGCCTCGCTGCCGAAGGCCTCGCGCCAGGCGCGGCAGCGCGCCCGGAAGTCGGCCTCGTCCAGCAGGTAGGCGGGGGTGCCGAACTCCTCGGCGAGGTCGGTGGCGCTCAGCCCGCCGACGGTGAGTGCGCCGCGCTCGTCGCGGACGACCGTCCGCGGCCAGATCCGGGCATTGAGTGCGTTGAGGTCGGTGGGCGGACTCCCGGCGTGCCGGCCGTCGGGAAGGACGTCGGCGTGGCGGGGCCCGGCGGGGTGGGCGGAACGGCTCATGGCGGGTGGCGATCCCCTCAGAGGTGGCGTGGTGCGCTGATGCCGAGTCGGGCCAGGCCGCCGGCCAGCACCGCTCCGGTGGCTTCGGCAAGAGCCAGCCGGGCACGGTGGGCGGCCGTGGGTTTCTCGTCACCGCGGGGCAGTACGGGGTGGGCGTCGTGGAAGTCGAAGAAGGCGTCGGCGACTGCTTCGAGTTGCCGGGCCAGCCGCAGATCGCCGCCGCGGGCGGCGCTCCGGTCGGCCTCGGCGAGCTGGGAGACCAGCACGGCTTCGGCGCGCCGGTCGTAGTCACCCGGCTCGGGGGTGAACCCCAGGTCGCGTGCGTTGACGAGCAGCGCCGCCGTCCTGGCGTGCGCGTACTGCACGCGGAACAGCGGACGGGCCGCCCGCCGCTCCCAGCTGGGCCGCGCGCCGGTGACGGCGGCCCAGCGGGCGGCGTCGGCCGCCGGGTCCTCGGGGGGCGGCTCCGGGGAGCGGCCGCCCGAGGACCCGGCGGCCAGGAGCTCCCTGACCAGCGCGGTCCGCGCCGACTCCCGGACGCTGATGTTCAGGAATCCCGGCCCGGCGACCGCGACGGCCGCGATGCCGGGCTGCTCGGCCAGCGTCGGCCGGAGGATCTCGGCGACCTCCCGGGCCGGGCGGCCCAGCGCGGGCGCCAGGCGGAGGGCGATGTTCGAGGCATAGTCGGCGCCGCCATGCGGCGGCCTACGGAGCGTGACCCGCTCGGGCGGCTGCGCGGCGGGCAGCCGACCCGCTGCGACGGCACGGTCCAGCGAGCGCAGGACCGTACGGGAGAGCTGGTCGGGGGTCACGGGGCAAGACTATGGGAGAGGGCCGGGTCGGGCGCGAATCGGTTTCGCTCCTCAAGACCGCCGGGCCGCGGGCCGTGCACCGCCGGTGACCGGACGCGACGGCGACCGGCCGCCCGGAGCGGGGCCGCAGCCTCCCGGGGCGGGGCCGGGCTCCTCCGGTTCGGCAAGGCGCTCCTCGGGCGCGGCGAGGCCCTCGCGGGCGGCGTACCGCAGCCGCGAGACCATCAGGACGAGGTCCGCCGGCTCGAACGGCTTGGCCAGGAAGGCGTCGACGGCCGCGCCGTCCGCACCGAGCCGGCTGCACCCGCTGACGAACGCGACCCGGACGCGTCGCGTCCGCGGGTCGGCCCGCAGCCGCTGTGCGGTGCGCAGCCCGTCCAGCCGGGGCATGGCGACGTCCAGGGTGATCACGTCGGGCCTCACCCGGTGTACGACCTCCAGGCACTCGGCACCGTCGGCAGCGGTCACGACCTCGAAGCCCTCCAGTTCGAGGTTGACCCTGATCAATTGCCGGATGACCTTGTTGTCGTCCACCACAAGGACCCGGCCCGACGCCCCAGGCACGTACCAAAGGGTAGGCCGGCGGCCCTCTCCGTGCGCCGGTTTTCCCCATTTCCACCGGCGCGGGCCGGAGCGCTGCCGCACCACCGGCGTGCGCCGCCCGGCCCGCGACGTGCGCGGGGGGCTTCAACAAGTCGCCGGCCGCTGGTACGACAGTGAGGTGGCTCTCACTCCGCGCACCTCCCTCGTGCTCACCCTCGCCGCCTCCCTGCTGCTCGCCCCGACCGCGTACGCCGACACCCCGGCCGCACCACCGCCCGCGGCCGGCACCGCTTCCGGGGCCCCCTCGGACACCGGTCCCGACTCCGGCCCGCCCTCGGGGACGGCCTCGGACGCGCCCTCCGACACGGCCTCCGGGGCCGAGGAGCCGTATCTGGTCGGGCGGGGGGTGGCCGACGCCACCGGGGAGGTCGCGGAGGCCGGGATGATGGGCTACGCCCGCCCCGACCAGGTGGCCGAGGGGCTGCACACCCGGATGCGCTCCCGCGCGTTCGTGATCGCCGACCGGGAGACCGACGAGCGGGTGCTGCTCATCGTCGCGGACTCCCCGATGATCTTCGAGAGCGTGCACCAGCGGGTGCTGGGCGGCCTCCGCGAGGAGTACGGCGACCGGTACTCGGAGCAGAACGTGCTGATCACCGCCACCCACTCGCACTCGGGTCCGGGCGGCTACTCGCACCACACCCTCTACAACGTGACCAGCGCCGGATACCGCGAGGACACCTTCGAGGCCGTCACCGAGGGGATGCTCGCCTCGGTGGAGCGCGCCCACGAGGACCTGGCCCCCGCCTCGCTCACCCTCACCCACGGCGAACTCCACGACGCCAGCGTCAACCGCTCCCGGACCGCCTTCGACCGCAATCCTGCCGCCGACCGCGCGTACTTCCCCGAGGGCCGCGATCCGCGCACCACGCTGCTGCGGATCGAGCGCGGGGGCCGACCGGTCGGCGCGATCAACTGGTTCGCCACCCACAACACCTCGATGACCGGCGAGAACCGGCTGATCAGTGCGGACAACAAGGGGTTCGCCGCGCACCACTGGGAGCGGCACGTCGAGGGCGGCGACTACACCGACGGGCAGCCGCTCGACTTCGTGTCCGCGTTCGCCCAGACCAATGCCGGCGACATGTCGCCGAACGTCGCGCTGGACCCCGCGGACGAGCTGCCCGCGCAGCAGTTCGAGAACACCCGGACCATCGGGATGCGCCAGTACGAGGCGGCCGCCGCCCAACTGGACGAGGAGGGCACCGTGCTCGACGGCGGCGTGGACTCCCGTCTGACCTACGTCGACCTGTCGGAGGTGGAGGTCCGGCCGGAGTTCACCGGCGACGGCCGCACCCACCGGACCTGCGAGCCCGCGTACGGCACCAGCGCCGCGGCCGGCAGCACCGAGGACGGCCCGGCACTGCCCGTCTTCCGGGAGGGCGGGAACCCCTTCTGGGACGCCGTCTCGCACGGCGTCCTCTACCGCTTCTCGCCCGAGCTGCGGGACTGCCAGTCCCCCAAGGGGCTGCTGCTCCCGCTCGGGGAGATGAACCGGCTGCTGCCCTGGGTGCAGGAGGAGGCGCCCGTGCAGGTGGTCCGGATCGGCGGCCTGCACCTGATCGCCCTGCCGCACGAGGTGACGGCGGCCGCCGGGCTGCGGCTGCGGCGCAGCGTCGCCGAGGTCGCCGGCGCGGACGTCGGTGACGTGCTCGTCGCCGGCTACTCCAACGCCTATCTGCACTACCTCACCACCCCGGAGGAGTACGACGCCCAGCAGTACGAGGGCGGCAGCACCCTGTTCGGCCGCTGGCAGCTGCCCGCGCTCCAGCAGACCGCGGTCGAGCTGGCCGAACGGATGCGGGACGGCCGCCCGGCCCCCGCCGGACCGCGGCCGGCCGACCTCTCCGGGAAGCAGCTCATCAGGCCGCCGGGGGTGGTCCTGGACAGTCCGCCGCTCTTCCGGCGGTTCGGCGACGTGCTGACCCAGCCGCCGGCGAGCGCCGCACCGGGCGAGCGGGTGTCCGCGGTGTTCGCCGGCGCCCACCCCAACAACGACCTCAAGCACGACGGCAGCTACCTGGAGGTGCAGCACCGGGTGGCGGGCGACTGGCGGCGGGTCGCCGACGACGGCGACTTCTCCACCTTCTTCCGCTGGGCCAGGGACGGTGTCAGCGCCTCACGGGTGACCGTCGAGTGGGACGTGCCCCCCGACGCCGCTCCCGGCGTGTACCGCCTCCGCTACCGCGGGGACGCCAAGAGCCTTCTCGGCACGCTCACCCCGTTCACGGGCACCAGCCGCACCTTCACCGTGGCCCCCTGAACCGGGGAGCCGCCCCGGCCCGTCCGGACGCGATCCGGAGCAGCGCCGCCTGGCGGAGCTCCTGGCCCAGCGGGTGCGGGCCCACGTACCGGCGGCGGACGAGGCCGTGAAATGGCGTCGGCTGACCTTCACCCTGGACGAGGACTGGCACCAGTGGCTCTGCGCGGTCGCGGTCGGGCCGGGGCGTGAGCCTGATGCTGCACAAGGGCGCGCTGCTGGACGATCCGGCGGGGCTCCTGTGCGGCGAGGGCCGCTACCTGCGGCGGCTGCCCGCGGCGGCGGCCGTCGACCACCCCGAGGCGGTGGGCGCGCTGCTGCGCCAGGCCGTCGAGCGGCGCACGGATCTCCTCACGCGTCGCCGTCGCGTCGCCGCTCGTCCCCGCCTGCGCCTGGCGGGGTCGGCCTCTCTCATGCCGCCCGGGCCCGTCCGGGGGTGCTTCTGTCTGTCCGGGCAAGGACACGGGCAAGGAGTCGTACCGGCCCTGGAGGCCATGAAACCGAACCGGGCTCCGCCAGGAGGGCAACGGGCCCGTAGGCCGCCGGGTGCGACCGTGCGCCGGTCATGCGTCTGCCGCGGGCCGTGGACGAACAGGGTGGGGACTCCCCCTGGGAACGGCTTCCCCGTCTGCGTCCCGCGCAGTCGTTCCGCACAGCCCCGCCATCGCTGCCCCACAGCATGTGTCGCCTGCCGACTCTTTCATCTACCATCGGCGATGAACGATTAAAGGAGGTTGTCATGCTGGACCGCGCCGACGCCGAGGCGTACGCAAGCTGGTTCGGGTGCCTGGCCGACCCGACACGGCTGCAGCTGCTCCACCTGCTGGCGACCGCCCGGCAGCCCGTGAACATCGGCACGCTCGCGGCCGAGGTCGGGGTGGGCCAGCCCACCGTCTCCGGCCATGTGCGGCGGCTCGCCGAGCTGGGGTTCGTGTGCGTCGAGCGCGTGGGCACCGCCAGCCATGTGCGGGTGAACCCCGACTGCCTGGCCGAGTTCCCCTCCGCCGCCGAGGTGGTCATGGGACGGGCTCCGGTACGGGCCGAGAACAGGCGACACACGCTGGCTCCGTGGCAGGCAGGGGTCGGGGATGAGTGAGCGGATCGTGGATGCGGCCCTGCAGTTCGTGGTGCTGCTGGCCGAACTGACGGTCCTGATGGTGGCCGTCGCGATGCTGCTGGCGCTCGCCGCCCGGCGGGTCGGGGTGGCCAGGCTGCGCGGCTGGCTCGGCGGCGGGCGGCTGCGCGGAGCGCTGAAGGGCATCCTGCTCGGCTTCGTCACGCCCTTCTGCTCGTACTCAGCGGTCCCCGTGGTGTCGGGGATGGTCAATGCCCGAATTCAGACCGCCACGATCGCCGGGTTCCTGCTGGCCTCCCCGCTGCTCGACCCGATCGTGGTGGTGGTGCTGCTCGCCCTGTTCGGATGGCAGGCCACACTCGCCTACGCGGTGGTGACCTTCACCGCCGTGCTGCTGGCCGCGCTCTCCGCGGACGCCGCCCGTCTGGAGCGCCACCTGCTGCCCGCCCGGGCACCGGCCGGGCAGGCGGCGCCACCTGCCGAGGAGCGGACGCCCGGCCGCGCCCACGACTGCCGCAGGCCGGACCCGTTCAGCGACGAGACCCCCTGGCGGGGCTGGCGCGCCGAGACCCGGCCGTCACTGCGCTACGCGCTGGATCTGATAAGGGGGCTCGCAGTGCCGATGGTGCTCGCGGTGGTCATCGCCGCCGCGGTCGTCGGCTTCGTTCCGCAGGACCTCGTTGCCCGCTGGTCCGGCTCGGACAACCCCTTCGCGGTGCCGGTCGCAGCCCTGTTGGGCATCCCCTTCTACGTCTCCACGGAGGCGTTCCTGCCGATCGCCTCCGCTCTCCACTCGGGCGGCATGGCCCTCGGCGCCGTGTTCGCCCTGGTGATCTCCGCAGCGGGAGTCAACGTCCCCGAACTGGGCCTCCTCAGCCGGCTGCTGTCGCCCCGGCTGCTGGCCGCCTACACTCTCGCCATCGTCGGCGTCGCCGTGGCCGCCGGCTACCTCGTGCCCGTCGCAGTGCAGTGACAACCGGTCCCGCGACCTGCGCGACACCGCACGATCGGGCACCGGAGGGCCGAGCAGGACGTCCGCATGCCGCGACCGACCCGCACGCTGCCCGGCTTCGACCACTGAACCCCTTGGAACCGGCCATCGAGGAGACACCGCTGAAGGCCTTGCTCCGGCCGCCCGGCTCACACCGGACCACCGGTAGACGTCGCTCGCCATGAACCGGTCCGAGCCGGGCGCGCTTCCAAGATCTCCAGGACGCTGTCAGGAGCGGCGCAGCCGGGAGGCGAAGAGGTGCCCGATGGCGAGGTAGACCACGGCCGCGAGTCCGTAGCCGGCGACGACGCGTGCCCACTCCTCGTCGAAGGTGAACAGATCGTGGGACCAGCCCGCCAACCAGCGGGCGGCGTCCTGCACGAAGCTCACCAGAGCGTTGGCCCGGTTTGCGTCGAGGAGATACATGAGAATCCACAGGCCCAGGATCAGGGCCGCCACATCCGCGATCACGGCGATGATCCTCGCCGCGCTTCCGTAATTGCTCCTACTGGACATGACACCCTTGTTGCCGCTCGGCTCCTGGGGAAACCCCTTCCGTCCGCCCCACCGGCTCGAACAGCATGCGGTCTGCCCGCGGCCCGGAGGCTCGCGGGCGGCCCGGACACCTCCGGGAGCACGGCGGTGGCTTTGCACCAGTGTCCGGATCACGGCGGACGGCGGCACGCCGGACAGCTATCGTGCTGACCACCGGCCACCATGCGAGACCTGCTCCGCACGGCCGGTGCATCGGGGATCGAGGGACACGGGGTCTGTTGTGGAGTTGACCGAGCACATCGCGGCAGTGCGAGCGGGAACGGGTGATCCGGAGGCCCTGCTCGGCCGGTTCAGACGTACGGCGGTTCTGACGCCGGTGGTGGACGAAGGTTTCCTCTCCGCGTCCTTCGACGGCATCCGCTGGCTCTACGCGTTCACCGACGAGCCGGCGCTCGCCCGTTTCGTCCTCGCGCGCGAGGAGGAGCCGGACACCGAGTCGGAGTACCGCACGGTGCTCGGCTCGCAACTGCTGGACATCGTGGTGCCCGCGCTGGGGGTGCCGGCCGGGGTCGCCCTCAACGTCGCGGACGAGGAGGGTTCGATGATGTTCCCGCCCGTGCAGGCCGTCCCGCCCGGGGAGGCCACCGCGGGGCCACGCACCACGCGCACCACCTCAGCAGGGGAGCGCCCCTGATGCGCATCGGAATCATGGGCTGCGGCCGGATCGGCGCCTTCCACGCCGAGACGCTCGCCGCCCTGGACACCGTCGACTCGCTCCTCGTCACCGACCCGGTCACCGCCGCCGCCACCGGGACCGCCGCACGCTTCGGCGGCCGGGCCGTCGAATCCCCGGAGGCGGTGCTGGCGGCGGGCGTGGACGCGGTGGTGATCGCGGCCGCCACCGACGCGCACCCCGAGCTGCTGCGGAACGCGGTGAAGGCCGGGCTGCCCGTCTTCTGTGAGAAACCCGTCGCCCGCACCGCGGAGGAGAGCCGCCAGGTACTCCGCGCCGTGCGGGAGAACGGCGGCCGGGTGCAGATGGGCTACAACCGGCGCTTCGACCCGGGCTTCACCGCCGCCCGGGAGGCGGTGCGCAGCGGGGAGCTGGGCCCGCTGCACACCGTCCGCTGCACCACACTCGACCCGGAACCACCGCCGCCCGCCTACGTCGCCGCGTCCGGTGGCATCTTCCGCGACTGCGCCGTGCACGACTTCGACGCCGTCCGGTGGGTCACCGGCCGCGAGGTCCGGGGGGTGTACGCCACCGGCGGCAACCGTGGCGCCCCGTACATCGCCGAGGTGGACGACGTGGACACCTCCGCCGCCGTGCTCACCCTCGACGACGGCACCCTGGTGCTCGTCTCCAACAGCCGCCACAACCCGCGGGGGTACGACGTGCGCATGGAGCTGCACGGCCTGCGGGACAGCGTCGCGGTCGGCCTGGACGACCGGTTGCCGCTGCGGTCGGTCGAGCCGGGAGCACACTTCCCCGCGGGAGCGCCGCACCACTTCTTCATGGACCGCTTCCACGGTGCGTACCGCGCCGAGCTGGCCGCCTTCGTCGAGATGGCGGCGGGGCGTGCCGAGTCGCCGTGCACGGTGGCCGACGCCGTGGAGGCGGAGTGGATCGCCGAGGCCTGCGTCCGCTCGCTGCGCGAGCACCGGCCGGTGGCGATGTCGGAGGTCCGCGAGGACTGACACGCCTGCGCCCGGCCGCGGTCTCCGCCGCCTCCCGCCCTCCCTGCCACGGAACGGCGCCTGCAACAGCAGGGGTGAACCCGGGACGACGGGGTACCCGGCCGGTCACCGCACGGAAGAGGTGAGGCAAGGTGCGTGGAACCGACAGCGAGGCGCCGGGCCAGGACGTCGAGGCGTCCACCGGCGCACTGGTCAAACAGGCCTCGGAGCAGCTCTCGGAACTGGTCCGCAGCGAAATGCGGCTGGCCCAGCAGGAGCTGACCGAGAAGGGCAAGCGAGCCGGACTCGGCGGCGGGCTCTTCGGCGGCGCGGGAGTCGCCGGGTTCCTCGCCGTTCAGGCGCTGCTGGTCGCGGCAGGCGCCGCGCTGGCACTCGTGATGCCGGTGTGGGCGGCCGCGCTCGTCGTGGCGGCCGTCCTGCTCGTGGTGACCGCGGTCATGGCCATGAGCGGCAAGAAGCAGATCGACAAGGCTGTTCCGCCCACACCGGGGCAGACGATGAGCAGCGTGCGCACAGACGTCGACGAGATCAAGGAAAGGGCACGGCGATGACGACCACACCCGAGGGTGGCGGCCCCGACGCAGACAGCCAGGCCGAACTGCGGGCGCAGGTCGAGGACACCCGCGAGCGGCTCGGCGAGACGGTCGAGGCCCTCGCGGGCAAGGCAGACGTGAAGGGACAGCTCAAGCAGCGGACCGCCGAGGCCCGCGAGCAGGCCAAGGTCAAGACGGCGGAGGCTCGCGAGCAGGCCAAGGCGAAGACCGCGGGAGCCCGGGAGAAGGCTTCCCGCGGCGGCGCCCAGGCGAAGGAGAAGGCCGGCAAGGCCGTCCACTCCCTCCAGGAGAAGACCCCGGAGCAGGTGCGGGACACGGCCCTCCAGGCAGCGGAGGCCGGACGGCGCAACCCCGGACCGCTGCTGGCGGCGGGCGCGGCCGTCCTGGTGGCCGTGGTGCTGCTCCGCGGGTGCAAGGGCAGGCGGTGACCATGAACAGCAGACTCCTCTACAAGCCCGTCGGCATCGCGGTCGGCATGGCCGCCGGTATGGCCGCCGGAGCGGTGTTCAACCAGGTCTGGAAGGTGGTCGGCGGCGACTCCGAGGCGCCCGAGCCCCTGGACGAGGCGCGGAGCTGGTCCGAGGTGTTGCCCGCGGCAGCCCTCCAGGGGGCGGTGTTCGCGCTGGTCAGAGCAGCGGTGAACCGCGGCGGCGCCACCGCCGTCCGGCGCGTCACCGGAACTTGGCCGGGCTGACCCGCCCGCACGGGCGACCCGCCC
Organism: Streptomyces sp. TAA040; assembly: GCF_000424845.1. NCBI lineage: Bacteria > Bacillati > Actinomycetota > Actinomycetes > Kitasatosporales > Streptomycetaceae > Streptomyces > Streptomyces sp. TAA040. The sequence goes on from NZ_AUKR01000002.1 coordinate 338,264, forward strand.
GCACTCACCGAGCGCCCCCGGCACCGGCTCCCCCGGCGCCGGGGGCGCTCGGCGGTGCGGCGGACGTTCGGCGGTACGACGGACCCGACGCCGTGACCCACGAGGTCTTCGGCAGCTCCTGAACCCTGCCCGCCCCCGCCTTCCCGCCCCGGTGGCTCCGCGCCGGGCCGCGCCTTCGGCCCCGGCGGGACGTTTCCGGGTCCCGCCGCCGGACACCCGGGGAGTTCGCGGGAACGGGGCGGCGGGGCTCCGTGCTCCGCCGCCCGCCGCCGAATCCGCCGGCGCGGGGGCCGCGGACGGAACGCGTGACCAGCAGCCGTCCGGGCCGACCGCGACGGGCAGTGAGAAGGGACCAGCAATGGCCAGTACGAAGGTTGCCGACTACATCCTCCAGCGGTTGCGCGAATGGGACGTGAGCCACGTCTTCGGCTACGCGGGGGACGGCATCAACGGCCTGCTCGCGGCGTGGGGCCGGGCCGGGAACCAGCCGAAGTTCGTCCAGTCGCGCCACGAGGAGATGTCGGCGTTCCAGGCGGTCGGCTACGCCAAGTTCTCCGGCAAGGTCGGTGTCTGCGCCGCCACCTCGGGGCCCGGTGCGATCCATCTGCTGAACGGCCTGTACGACGCCAAGCTGGACCACGTCCCGGTGGTGGCGATCGTCGGCCAGACGGCGCGCAGCGCGATGGGCGGCTCGTACCAGCAGGAGGTGGACCTGGCCTCGCTCTACAAGGACGTGGCCTCGGACTTCTGCGAGACGGCGACCGTTCCCGAGCAGCTCCCGAACCTCATCGACCGGGCGATGCGCACCGCCTACGCCCGGCGCACGGTGACCGCGATCATCGTCCCGGGCGACGTGCAGGAGCTGGACTACAGCCCGCCGACGCACGAGTTCAAGATGGTGCCGTCCAGCATGGGCATGGCCCACTACGCACCGGTCCCGGTCGAGGAGGAGATCGAGCGGGCCGCGGAGGTGCTGAACTCCGGCGAGAAGGTCGCCGTGCTGATCGGCCAGGGCGCCCGCGGCGCCCGCATCGAGGTGGAGCAGGTGGCCGACCTGCTCGGCGCGGGAGTGGCGAAGGCCCTCCTGGGCAAGGACGCGTTCCCCGACGACCTGCCGTACGTGACGGGCGCGATCGGGCTGCTGGGCACCCGGCCGTCGTACGAGCTGATGCAGGACTGCGACACCCTGCTGATGATCGGTTCCAGCTTCCCCTACACCCAGTTCATGCCCGAGCTGGACCAGGCGCGCGCGGTGCAGATCGACATCGACCCGCACATGATCGGGATGCGCTACCCCTTCGAGGTCAACCTCGTCGGCGACTCCCGGGAGACGCTGCGCCGGCTGCTGCCGCTCCTGCACCGCAAGGAGAGCCGGCGCTGGCGGGAGAAGGTGGAGAGCGACGTGTCCCGCTGGTGGGAGGTCATGCAGCGGCGTGCCGCCGTGGAAGCCGACCCCGTCAACCCCGAGTACGTGGTGCACGCGCTCGACGGGATGCTGCCGGACGACGCCGTGCTCAGCGCGGACTCCGGCTCCGCCGCCAACTGGTACGCCCGCCACCTGCGCCTGCGCGGCCGGATGCGGGGCTCGCTCTCCGGCACCCTCGCCACCATGGGCCCCGGCGTGCCGTACGCCATCGGCGCGAAGTTCGCCCACCCGGACCGTCCGGCGATCGCGCTCGTCGGGGACGGCGCGATGCAGATGAACGGCATGATGGAGATGGCGACCGCCGCGAAGTACTGGCGGGAGTGGGCCGATCCGCGGCTGATCGTGGCGGTGCTGAACAACGGGGACCTCAACCAGGTCACCTGGGAGATGCGCGCCATGTCCGGGGCGCCGCAGTTCGAGGAGTCCCAGCATCTCCCCGATCTCCCGTACGCGGAGTTCGCGCGGGCGATGGGCCTGGCCGGCGTCCGGGTGGAGAAGCCGGAGGAGGTCGAGGACGCGTGGCGGCAGGCGCTGGCGGCCGACCGCCCCTTCGTCATCGACTTCCGCACCGACCCCTCGGTGCCGCCGATCCCGCCGCACGCCTCGCTGGAGCAGATCGAGTCCACCGCCTCGGCGATCCTGGGCGGCGACAGCGACCGCGTCGACGTGATCCGGCAGGGCGTCAAGGCGAAGGCGCAGGAGTTCCTGCCCGGGAACCGGGAGCGCGACGACCGTCCCGGCGCCACCGAGGACAGCACCGGCGAGGAGCGGTGACGCGCCCCGCCGCCGAGTGACCGAGCACCGGGTGAGCGCGCTGGACGGACCGCCGCCGGGATGCGCGGTCCGGGGGACCCGCGGGACGCTGACAGGTGGTATCCACGCGGCTCCACGGGGGCGCCGGGGGCCCTCGCGGAGCCGCGCGGGACACCGGCGCGGACACCGGTGCGAGGAGGCACCGGATTACGCCATCGGGGTCGCAGCGCTTGACGCCCGGCGGCAACGGCACGAGGGTGCTGCGAGACCGCCGCACACCGGATGAGGGACTGCCCCCGGACAGGACGGCGCAGGCAAGGAGGCCTGGTCGGTGAGGGTGAGAACGTGGAGGAAGCCGCGGCCGGGCCGAGCCGCGGGGGCACAGGGCCGCCTGCGCGGAGGCCGGACGCCGCGGGGCCGGATCGGCGCCGCGGCCGGCGCCGCGGTGCTCGCCGCCGGCCTGCTGGCCGGCTGCGGGAGCGACAGCGGCACCACCGAGGTGAACCTGTACCTCTCGCCCGAGGAGAGCCTCCCGGACGTCGTGGCGAAGTGCAACACCGAGGCCGACGGCCGCTACCGCATCGTCTACCACCAGCTCCCCCGCGACGCCGACGGGCAGCGGGAGCAGATGGTGCGGCGGCTGGCCGCGGAGGACACCGGGCTGGACGTCCTCGGGCTGGACGTGACCTGGATGCCGGAGTTCGCCGAGGCAGGCTGGGTCGAGGAGTGGACGGGCGGGAACCGCGCGGAGGCGGTCGAGAACGTGCTACCGGGCCCGCTGGAGACGGCGCGCTGGGACGACCGCGTCTACGGGGCGGCGAAGAACACCAACATCCAGCTCCTCTGGTACGACGACCGGATCACGCCGGAACCGCCGGACACCTGGGACGAGGTGATCGCCACCGCCAAGGAGCTGAAGAAGGCGGGTGAACCCCACCAGGTGCTGTTCACCGGCGCGCAGTACGAGGGTCTGGTGGTCTTCTTCAACAGCCTGGTGGCCTCGGCCGGCGGGCAGTTGCTCTCCGAGGACGGTTCGGAGGCCGTCGTCGACGAGGGAGTGGTCGAGGCGCTGCGCATCCTGAAGGAGATCTCCACCTCCGGGATCACCAGCCCGTCGCTGTCGAACCAGCAGGAGGACGAGGTCCGGCTGGCGTTCCAGAACGGGCGCGGTGCCTTCGAGTTCAACTGGCCCTTCGTCTACGCCTCCTACGCCCAGGAGAAGCCGGACGACCTGGAGCACTTCAAGTGGGCCCGCTATCCCACGGTCGAGGAGGGGGACGTCAGCCGGGCCACCGCGGGCGGCTACAACCTGGCCGTGAGCAGCTACTCGCAGAACAAGCCGGAGGCGTTCGACGCGGCGCTGTGCCTGCGCAGCCCGGAGAGCCAGAAGTTCCAGGCGCTGCGGTCCGGTCTGCCGCCCAGCATCGAGACCGTCTACGGGGACGAGACCCCGCTCGACCCGGACAAGCCCGCCGACCCGGAGACCAACCCGACGATGGCGAGCGAGTACCCGCCGCGGGAGACCATCCGGGCGGCCCTGGAGGACGCGGCCGTCCGGCCGCTGACGCCCGTCTACCAGAACCTCTCCACCGTGACCGCGAAGATCCTCTCGCCGCCCTCGTCCATCGACCCGGAACGGACGGCCGACGAGCTGCGCGAGGAGCTGGACGCGGCGCTCGAGTCCCAGGGGGTCCTGCCATGACGTCCTCCTCCCCCGAGCCCGGCGCCCCGGGCGGGCCCGGCGCGGGCGGCCGGGCCGCCGCCGGAACCGCGGCGCCTCCGCCGACCGGGGCCGGGAAGCCGGGAGGGAGGAAGCGCGGCGGGGCCGCGATGAGCGAGGGCAAGCGGGCCGAGCGGCGGCTGGGCTGGCTGCTGTGCGCCCCGGCGGCCCTGGTGATGGTCGCGGTGACCGGCTGGCCGATCGTCTACTCGGTCTGGCTGTCGCTGCACCGCTTCGACCTGCGCTTCCCCGGCGAGCAGGAGTTCGTCGGGCTGGACAACTACCTCGTGGTCCTCACCAACTCCTACTGGTGGTCGGCGTTCAGCGTGACGGTGATCATCACCGTGGTGTCGGTCGTGCTGGAGCTGGTGCTCGGCATGGCGCTGGCGCTGATCATGCACCGCACGCTGCTGGCCCGCGGACTGGTGCGGACGGTGACGCTGATCCCGTACGGCATCGTCACCGTGGTCGCCGCCTTCTCCTGGTTCTACGCCTGGACCCCCGACACCGGGTACCTGGCGGAGGCCTTCGCCTCCGGCTCGGCCCCGCTCACCGAGCGGACGGCCTCGCTGGCGATCATCATCCTCGCGGAGGTGTGGAAGACCACGCCCTTCATGGCGCTGCTGCTGATGGCCGGGCTGGCGCTGGTGCCGGACGACCTGATGAAGGCGGCGGCGATGGACGGCGCGGGCGGCTGGCAGCGGTTCGTCAAGGTGACCGTGCCGGTGATGAAGCCGGCCATCCTGGTGGCGCTGCTGTTCCGCACCCTGGACGCGTTCCGGATCTTCGACAACATCTTCGTCCTCACCTCCGGCGCCAACGACACCTCCTCGGTCTCGATGATCACCTACAACAACCTGATCAGGGGGCTGAACCTCGGCATCGGCTCGACCATGTCGGTGCTGATCTTCCTCGCCGTCGCGATCATCGCGTTCCTGTTCGTGAAACTGTTCGGCACCGCCGCACCAGGCAGTGACCAGGGAGGCAGGGGCTGATGTCCGCCGAGAGTACAGCCGCGGCCCGCCCGGCGGCCGAGGAGCAGTCCGCCGGGCCCGGCACCGGCCTCCGGCAGCGGGCGCTGAACCGGCGCAGGAGCAAGTGGGCGTTCGTCAACACCGTCGTGGTGATCTACGCCCTGACACCGGTGCTGTGGATCGCCTCGCTCTCCTTCAAGACCAAGGAGACGGTCACCGACGGCAACTTCGTTCCGCGCTCCTGGACCCTGGCCAACTACCGGGACATCTTCCGGACCGACGAGTTCATCCGGGCGCTGGTCAACTCCATCGGCATCGCGCTCATCGCGACGTTCCTCGCCGTCGTCCTCGCCACCATGGCCGCCTACGCGATCGCCCGGCTCGACTTCCCCGGGAAGCGGGCCCTGATCGGCGTCTCGCTGCTCATCGCGATGTTCCCGCAGATCTCCCTGATCACCCCGCTGTTCAACATCGAGCGGGAACTGGGCCTGTTCGACACCTGGCCGGGGCTGATCCTGCCGTACATCACCTTCGCCCTGCCCCTGGCGATCTACACCCTCTCGGCCTTCTTCCGGGAGATCCCCTGGGAACTGGAGAAGGCCGCCAAGATGGACGGCGCCACCCCCGCCCAGGCGTTCCGCCGGGTGATCGCGCCGCTGGCCGCGCCCGGCGTCTTCACCACCGCGATCCTGGTGTTCATCTTCTGCTGGAACGACTTCCTCTTCGCCATCTCGCTGACCTCGTCCGAGGCCTCGCGCACGGTGCCCGCGGCGCTGTCGTTCTTCACCGGCTCCTCCCAGTTCGAGGATCCGACCGGCACCATCTCGGCGGCGGCCGTGGTGATCACCGTTCCGATCGTCCTGTTCGTGCTCTTCTTCCAGCGCCGCATTGTCGCGGGGCTGACTTCCGGCGCCGTGAAGGGTTGACAAGGGGTTCTGCCATGGCTGAGATCGTGCTCGACAAGGTGTCCAAGCGCTTCCCCGACGGCTCGCTGGCGGTGTCCGAGGTCGACCTGACCGTCGGGGACGGCGAGTTCCTCATCCTCGTCGGCCCCTCCGGGTGCGGGAAGTCCACCACCTTGAACATGGTGGCCGGGCTGGAGGACATCACCGCGGGCGAACTGCGCATCGACGGCACGCGCATGAACGAACGCGCCCCCAAGGACCGGGACATCGCCATGGTCTTCCAGTCCTACGCCCTCTACCCGCACATGACCGTGCGGGAGAACATCTCCTTCCCGCTGAAACTGGCCAAGGTCGCGGAGGACACCGTCCGCGAGAAGGTGGGCGAGGCCGCCGCCGTCCTGGACCTGACCGAGCACCTGGACCGCAAGCCCGCCAACCTCTCCGGCGGGCAGCGCCAGCGGGTCGCGATGGGGCGGGCCATCGTCCGCAGCCCGAAGGCGTTCCTGATGGACGAGCCGCTGTCCAACCTGGACGCCAAACTCCGCGGCCAGATGCGCACCTCGCTCTCCCGGCTGCAGAAGCGCCTCGGCACCACGACCGTCTACGTCACCCACGACCAGACGGAGGCCATGACGCTCGGGGACCGCATCGTGGTCCTCCAGGCCGGGCACGTGCAGCAGATCGGCTCCCCGCAGCACCTCTACGAGCAGCCCAGCAACCTCTTCGTCGCGGGCTTCATCGGCTCCCCGTCGATGAACTTCCTGCCCGCGACCGTGAGGGACGGCCACGTCGACACCCCGCTCGGGGCCGCCCCGCTGACCGACCGGGTCCGCCGGCGCCTGGAGTCCGCCGGCGCCCCGCGCGAACTGATCGCGGGCATCCGGCCCGAGCACTTCGAGGACGCCGCCCTCGTCGACGAGCAGCACCGGGCGGACGGCCGCACGTTCAGCGGGACGGTGGACGTCCTGGAGTCGCTCGGCTCGGAGAAGTACGCGCACTTCGAGCTGGAGGGCGAGGGCGCCCGCTCCCAGCAGCTCACCGACCTGGCCTCGGTCACCGGCTCCGCCGACGTCCCCACCGGCGGCACGGCCCAGCTCGTCACCCGCCTCTCCGCCGCCACCGGAGCCCGCGAGAACCAGGGGCTGGAGGTCTGGTTCGACCCCGAACGGCTGCTCCTCTTCGACCCGGACTCGGGACGCCACCTCACCCACGAGGGCCCCGTGTGAGCCGGATGCTGGAGGCGGAGTGCGCGCTGCGAACGTGCCCGCGTCCGAAGCGGGAAGGGCATCCGCTGGGCGGGTCTCCCTTGCCGTCGCAACCTGAACGATCTGATGAATCCATGCGGTCGCGGCCCGACCGTGCAGCAGAGCTCCGGACAGACGAATCACTCGCGCATACGGTCTGACGCGGTCGAGGCGAGCATCGCTTTGAGGATGCGTTGCAGCTCAACGCGGTCCTGCGGGGTGACCTTCGTTAACCTGCGATCGCACTCCGCCACGAGGGCGGCAAGTGCTCGATCGCGTGCTTGCGTGCCCTCAGCGGTCAGTACGAGCCGATGACGCCGCAAGTCGGCCTCGTCGATCTCGCGGCGGACGAAGCCCTTGGCGACGAGGTTGCGCACGTAGACCGTCACGCTCGCCTTGGGCAGCAGCAGCGCAGTCGCGATCTCAGCCGGGGCACCCCCCTTGCCCGAAACCGGGCAGAAGTGGCGGAAGCGCGTTTCAGGGAGCGGGTTGCGGCGACCCGTACGTCCACGGAGAACCTCCGTGGAAGCGCAGCACGCAAGCCGGCGCCGACCGCCGACACTCGGCGGCGACCCCCGGCGGACGAACACCCGATTCCCGACCGCGCACCACCCCGATGGGAGGCACCGATGAGTTGGCGCCAGCACGCCGCATGTCGCAACGAGGACGCGGAACTGTTCTTCCCGGTGGGCACCGGCGCACCCGCGCTGCGCCAGGCCGAGGAGGCCAAGGCGATCTGCCACACCTGCCCGGTGGCGGAGCAGTGCCTGGAGTGGGCCCTGGAGACCAAGCAGCAGTACGGCGTCTGGGGCGGCCTCGACGAGAACCAGCGCCGCGCCCTCGCTACCCGCGCCGCCCGCCGCCGCCTCCGCGCGGCCTCCTGACCCGAGGTCCCCGCGGCGCACCCCGCTCCGCCGGAGCCTGCGGCTCCGGCCCGGCGGCGACCGTCCCGACCGGCACCGCGCACTCCGCCCACACCGTCTTCCCCGACGGAAGGCGCGGCATCACGCCCCAGCAGTCGGCCAGGGCCTCGACCAGCAGCAGGCCGCGCCCGGACTCCTGCGCCGTCGCAGGCGCGAGCCGTGCGGGTGCGCGTTCGCCACGGCAGTCGGACACGGCGATGCGCAGCCGGGACGGCGCCCACGGATCGGGGTGCGGCGTCAGCGTGAGGCGGAAGCCCCTGCCGGCGACCCGTCCGTGCAGGGCGGCGTTCGCCGTCAGCTCCCCCACGACGAGTGCCGCGGTGGCCAGTGCCTCCGACTCGCGCCCCCACCCCCAGTCCACGAGCTGCCGCACCGACAGCAGCCGGGCCAGGTGGGCACCACGCCTGGTGGAGCTGAACAGCTGACTGAAGCGCATCCTGGGCACGACGGCCCCGTTACGGGTGATTTCCGAGTTCATGTGACAGAGCGTGTTCGCTTCGTTCTACTCTGACCAGGGACGACTCCGGTACGTGCGGGGTGCGTACCGCTGGGCGGAGCGCCCTGTCCGGGCCGTCGGACGTATCCGTGCGGAGACGGCAGCCGTTGGGCGGGGCAGGGACACGAGGGGGCACCATGGGACAGGGCGCAGGTGCGGGGCACGGAGAACGGCGCGAGACTCCGGTGCGTCCCGATCCGCCGGAGGACGCGGACGGCACACTGGAGTTGTTCCGCACCCTCGGGAGGCAACTCAAACTCCTGCGGGAACGCGCGGGACTCACGCAGAGGGAACTCGCCGACCGCCTCGGCTACGGCGAGGACCTGATCTCCTCCGTGGAACGCGGACGGCGCACCCCGCAACCGGAGTTGCTGGACGCCGCGGACGAACTCCTCGACGCCGGAGGCCTGCTCCGCGCCGCAAAGGAGGACGTGGCCCGGGCCAAGGCGAAGACCCGTGTCCGGCACCCGGCCTGGTTCCGCGACTACGCCCGGCTTGAGGCGGAGGCCGCCGAGGTGAACGTCTTCAGCACCCTCACCATCCCCGGGCTCCTCCAGACCGAGGACTACGCCCGCACGACTTTCCGGTCACGGCGCCCCCCGCTGGACGAGGCAACCATCGAACAGCGAGTCGTGGCACGGATGGCCCGGCAGGAGTTGCTGACGAGCACTCCTTCCGTCATGGTCAGCGCCGTGATCGACGAGTCGGTGCTGAATCGGCTGGTGGGCGGTCGCGCGGTGCGGCACGCCCAACTCCGCCACCTCATCGCACTTGGACGGCTGCGTAGCACCACGATCCAACTTCTTCCGCTGGCCTGCGAGGACCACGCGGCGCTGGAGGGCCCGTTCATCCTCCTCACCCCCAGGGCACAGCGCCAAGTCGGCTACGTCGAAGTACAGGACGTCAATAGTCTGATTACAGACCCGGACGAGGTCCGTATTCTGGCAGCACGCTATGGAGACCTCCGGGGCCAGGCACTCAGCCCGGGCGATTCTCTGGCCCGAATCGAAGCGCTGCTGGGAGAGCAATGAACATCGCACGGTCCACACCCGACACCAATGGGCTCACCTGGGTGAAGAGCAGCTACAGCGCGGGGAACGGGGGCGAGTGCGTGGAGGTGGCCACGGGTGACTCGGCCGTCCACATCCGCGATTCCAAGCACCCGTCCGGCCCGCGCCTCACCGTCCCCGACACCGGATGGCCAGCCTTCCTCGCTTACGCCACCACCCGCTGACCACGGCCCACCGAGCACCGTACCGAGCATGTATCGAGCGTCCTGCCGGGCACGCACGTCGCGCCACGACGGCGGACCCGGCAGGGCACCGTCTTGACCTCGATGCGTCAGCGCCGTCGCTGATCGATCCGACGGTTCGCCCGTACCGTCCTCGCCGGTTCGCGGGCAGGCCGTCGCGGGTGCGCCGCGGGCTCCGTGTGGGTGTGTTGGTCAGGGAAGATAGGTCTGCTGCCACTCGATCGAAGTCATGGTGAGCGCAGCGTCGGCGAGGCTCTGCGCGGCGGCTGTCTTCAGTTTCGCGACGCTGCTGTCAATCCAGGGCTGAACGTTCGAGCAACCCTGCTCGCCGTATTCGACAGCTTGGAGGAGGCATTCGAGCTTGTCTGCGTCGTGAGCGCAGATCACTTCCAGGGAGTCACCGTTCTCGTACTCTTCGACGATTTGCTGGGCGCCGACCTTCACCGCCGGGTGCGCGGCCGAGACCTGGTCTGCGGTCACCCTTTCGTTGCTGGCGGCTTCGAGGTAGCGACGGCCAATGTGCGGGATGTCGCTGACGCGGGTTTCCTGGGTGTCGTGCCAGAGGCCGAGGAGGGCGGTCTTCGCCGGGTCGGCGCCCTCCATCATGGCGAGTACCGAGCCGATGAGTGCGACTCTGAAACTGTGCTCCGCGATGGTCTCGGGGTCCTTGACTCCGGCAATCCACCATCCGGACCGCTTGGCGCGCTTCAGCATACCCATCTCCAGCAGGAAGCCTGCCGTGCCCTTCGCCTGCTCCTGGTCTGCGTCCGCCATGAAGTGCTTCCTCCGGTGTGTCACGTGCGGTTCTCGCGTAGAACGTAATGCACCAGGCTGAGTTCACGCCTCGATCGCTGGGAGATCCCCTCATGATCCAGCAACCTGACGGCATGCGCGCACAGTTCCTCGGTCAGCTCCGCGTCTGCCAGGGGCAGCCACCGGTTGGTGGTCAGCAGGGCCCAGAGCGAATGGACGTACAGGTCCACGTACGCCGGGGCCCGGTGCAGGCCGGTGGTGAGTCCTCGCAGGAGCCGCACGGGTTCCCAGTTGGTCGGTCCGTGCCGCATGAAGCCGTCGTCCGGCTGCGACTCTTGGATCGAGCCGAGCCAGTAGGCCCAATAGTTGAGGTTGGCCGTCTCGGCGGCGTCGTCTTCCGCCAACCCTCTGTCGATGAAGTCCAGGAGTGGCTGGCGATCGCCAAGACGCGCGAGTGCGGCTGCGGTTGATCGTGCCGTCGCCCAGTAGGGTGTCCAGCCGCGGGCTGCGATCAGGCCACGGCACGTGCGCAGGGCGTGGCTCATCCACGCTGTCGCCTCGGGGGTTCGGTCGTACGAGCACAGGTAGAGCGCCTGGCGGTGAAGGAGTAGACCGTCGTCTCCCGCGAGCAGGGCCGACTCGGCCGTGTGGCGCAGCTGTGAGGAGAATGTGGTGCGGTCGGGTGCGGGCAGCACTGGAGACTTGGCGACAGGGCCGCGGCGTCCCGGCATCGGCCTGGGTGCGAGTGCGGGCGGGTCGGTGCCGTTCAGCACCCACGCGAGCATGTGGGCCGTATCGCGGGTGTGCACCCAACCGGCCAGGGGGTGCCGGCCCGTGTTGTCCGAATGGATCGTCGCCGAGATGATGCGGTCCGCGTCCATCGCCGGATCAAGGAGGCGGAGAACGTGAGGGGCGGAGCCCAGGGCCAGTAACCCGCGCCGCAGGTTCAGTAGTGCACCGGCCTTCATGTTGGCGAGCGGCCTTCGCCCGGTCTCCCAGCTCTGCCAGGTGGTGAGGTCGGCGCCCACGGCCTCGGCCATGTCGGCCTGTGTGAAGCTCGCACTCTCTCGGGCGACTCGGAGGACGGACCCGGCGATCATGCCCGTTGTCGCCTGTCCTCGCGCAGTTCCTTTCGCGGCCATACCGCCCCCTTTGCACCCTCGGTCGTGGAACCCGTACTCAGAGTCAGTCCTACTCCATCCACGGCGGCCTTAGCTTTTGGTTCGTAACAGTCCCCCTCCAAGGAGGCGAAGATGGCTACCGCAGTCAAGAGCGGCGTACGTCCCTGGGGCGTGGGTCGGCTCGCCCCGTACCCGACGGTCACCCACCGCACCCACGCGTCGGTCAGGCTCGACCCTGCCACGCAGCTCGGCCTTTACACCGACCGCACCGGCAGCGTGATCGAATTGGGCAAGCACGGCACCAGCAGCGGCACGGAGACGAGCACGAACACGAACTCTGATTCTGCGCCCGACCAGGGGCACGACCAGGACTCGCAGCAGGACTGATCGGTGGCCGAGGAGAGGCCGGTGCTCGTGGCCACCGAGGCAGACGACGTCACCGCCGACATGGTGATCACTGAGCTGAACCGGCTAAACGCACCGGTAGTCAGGCTCAACCCCGCCGATATCGGTGCGGACCTCACGGTCTCCGCTCGGTTCGGCACTTGCCCGGCCGCCGTGACTGGACAGGTCCGTACCCCCTCCAGGACCGTAGACCTGGCCCAGATCCGGTCGGTGTACTGGCGCCGCCCGGTATGGCCCGCCTTCGACCACCTCGGTGCCGACGATGCGCGGTTCGCGGCGGCGCAGGTCCGCTTCGGGCTCGGAGGCTCCCTCTACGCCCTCGACGGACCTCTGTGGGTCAACCACCCCTTGCTGAATGCCGCCGCGGACTACAAGCCTGCCCAGCTCGCCGTCGCTCAGCGCCTCGGGCTGAGCGTGCCACCGACGCTGGTGACGAACGACCCGGACGAGGCACGGTCCTTCATCGACAGCCACGATCAGGTGCTCTTCAAGACGCTCCGGTGGACGCCGTACCAGCGGGACGGCGTTCCCGTGACGGGGTGGGCCGATCCGGTCACCGCGCCGGAGATCGACGAGAGCGTACGTGTGGTGCCGCACCTCTTCCAGGCTGTCGTGGACAAAGCGGCCGACATCCGCGTGCTGGTCGTCGGTCGCCGTGTGTTCGCCGTGCGAATCGAGTCCGGGATGCTGGACTGGCGCAAGGACTACTCGGCTCTGTCCTACGGCGTGGTGGAGCTGCCCCACCGCATGGAGAAGGCCCTCCTTGCGTACCTGGACCACTTCGACCTGGCCTCGGGGAGCTTCGATCTGGCCGTGGACAAGGTCGGGGGTCTGTGGTGGCTGGAGTTGAACCCGAACGGGCAATGGGGATGGCTGGAGGAGTCCACCGATCTCGCGATGTCCGCCGCATTCGCCGAACTGCTGACGCAAGGAGCTGCCCCATGACCGACACCACGCCTCAGCGGCGTGCCCTTGCCGGACGCCTGGCGCAGGCGGGCGTCCTCGTCAGCCCTCATTGGCGGGCGGCGGTGGAGGCCGTACCTCGGGAGCTGTTCCTGAACCCGGGCGTGTTCCTGCCCGCGGAGGGCGGCCGGTGGCGGCCCGTCACGGCCGTCGGAACCGACGCGGACGCGTGGGTGCAGCTCGCCTACCGCGACGCGTCCTTGACCACGCAGCTCGACGGGCACCTCACCGCCGACCGGACCGGCGGCCCGGTGGCGGGTTCGCCGACATCGTCGTCCACCACGCCGGTCACCGTGGTGGACATGGTGGAGAAGCTGGAAGTGGAAGACGGGCACCAGGTGCTGGAGATCGGTACGGGCACCGGTTACTCCTGCGCCCTGATGTGCTTCCGCCTCGGGGAGGACAACGTGACCACGGTCGAAGTGGACCCGGGCGTGGCGGCCCGCGCGGATGCCGCCCTGGAGACCGCAGGCTTCTCGACCTGGACCGTCACCGGCGACGGGCTCCTCGGACATCCCCGCCGCGCACCGTACGACCGCGTGATCGCCACGTGCGGGGTGAACCGCATCCCCTACACCTGGGTCAGGCAGACCAGGCCGGGCGGCGTCGTCCTGGCCACGGTCGGTGGGTCCTGGCACTACGGCACCGGGCTCGCGAAGGTCACGGTCGCCGAGGACGGCACCGCCCGGGGCAGGATCATCGGTCGCAGCTCGTTCATGCAGGTCCGGTCCCAGGCCGAGGTGCCGATCGCCGGTGACCTCTCCGCCCGTACGGCCTACGCCGACAGCGAGCGACAGTCCGTACTGTCCCCGCTCCTGCTGGAGGAGTGGGTGCCGGCCTTCCTGGCGCAACTCGCGGCCCCAGGGGCACGCTTCACCCGCGCCACGTCGCCGGACGGGAAGCGGCTGCTGCACCTCTTCGACCCGGACCGCGAGTCGTTCGCGTCGTTCACCGGGAACGACAGCACCTGGACGGTCCGGCAGGGCGGCCCGCTGCCCCTGTGGGACACCATCGAGCAGGACCTCGTCGCGTGGCTGGACGCGGGCAGCCCCGACATCGCAACGGTGCAGCTGCACATCACGCAGGAGGCCCACACCTACTGGATCGAAGGTCACCCGGCGCTCCGCTGGCAGCATCGCCTTGTCTGACCGGCAGCGACGCGCAGAGCGGACACCTCCGCGCCGCCACTCTCCTGACCGGTGACGGTCCTGAAGGGGCCGGTCCCGAAACCGACGCGCCCCGCGTCATCCTCGGACAGGCCGCCAGGACCCGCAGGTGGTCCTCCACCGTGCTCCGCGGCGCCTTCCCGTGCAGTGGCACCCGCCGGGCTCGCACGTCGCGCGACGGCGGGCCCGGCGGGCGTCACCTTGACTCTTCCGTGACGTCTCCGTGATGTGGCGGTGACGTCACTTGCGTGTTGCTTCCGTTCACGACGCGTTCACCGAGGTCGCTCTGTGAAGCCACCTCGCGCTTCTAGCGTCCCTTCACGTTGAGGTTTCCCCCCGGTCGGCCGGCACCGACCGGAATCTTCGGAAGAGGTCAATTGTGAACGGTACCAAGCTGAGCCGCATGCTCGCGCTCCCGGCGGCGGTCGTGCTCTCCCTCGGGCTGGCGGCGTGCGGCTCCTCGAACGAGTCGGACGACGAGGCCGGTTCGGGCGAGAGCGGCGGCTCGAAGCTCTCGGGCACCATCTCCGGTGCGGGGGCCAGCTCGCAGGACGCCGCTCAGCAGGCCTGGATGGCCGGCTTCATCGAGGCCAACCCGGACGTGACGGTCAACTACGACCCGATCGGCTCCGGCGGTGGCCGCGAGCAGTTCGTCGAGGGCGGTTCCGACTTCGGCGGCACCGACGCCTACCTGGACGAGGAGGAGCTGGCGGGCGCCGAGAAGCGCTGCGAGAAGGTCATCGAGATCCCGACCTACGTCTCCCCGATCGCCGTGATCTTCAACGTCGAGGGCGTCGACGAACTGAACCTGAAGCCGGACACCATCGCCCGGATCTTCGACCAGAAGATCACCAAGTGGAACGACGAGGCGATCGCGGCGGACAACCCCGACGCGGACCTGCCCGACACCGCGATCTCCCCGGTCAACCGCTCGGACGAGTCCGGCACCACCGAGAACTTCGTCGAGTACCTGAAGGCCGTCTCCCCGGACAACTGGTCGCACGAGGTCAGCGGTGACTGGCCGGTGGACGGCGGCGAGGCCGCCCAGGGCACCTCCGGTGTCGTCCAGGCCGTGACCAACGGCAACGGCACCATCGGTTACGCCGACGCCAGCCAGGCCGGCGACCTGGGCACCGTGAAGGTCGGCGTGGGCGAGGAGTTCGTGGAGTACTCGCCGGAGGCGGCTGCCAAGGTCGTCGAGGTCTCCGAGCGGGTCGAGGGCCGCGGCGAGTTCGACTTCGCCTACGACCTGGCCCGGGACACCACCGAGTCCGGTGCCTACCCGATCGTCCTGGTCTCGTACGCCATGGCCTGCGGCACCTACGACAACGCGGAGACCGCTGAGCTGGTGAAGGGCTACCTGGACTACATGGTCAGCGAGGAGGGCCAGAACGCGGCCGCCGAGTCGGCCGGTTCCGCCCCGATCTCGGACTCGCTGCGCGAGCAGGTGCAGCCGGCGATCGACGCCATCTCCGCCGGCTGACACCCGGAGCCGGCGCCCGCCGGCCGGCACCCGCCGGACCGGGCGGGCACAGGGAGGTCCGGGCGGCCCGGGGGGCCGCCCGGACCTCCGGGTCCTCCCCGGGCCCTCCCCGCCCCCGGGGCCCGTGAGGGCCCCACCGGCCCCGCAGGGGCCTCGCGGCCCTCGCGGCGCTGACGCCGTACCCCGCACCGCCGCCCTGCCGCACGCCGCACCCGCCACACCCGGTCGTCGGCCCCCACCCCCACCGCCGGCCCCGCTCCTGCCCACCGCGGCACGCCCGGTGGAACGCCCGTATGAGAAAGGGATATCCGAGTGGCTCCCACCACCGAGAAAACGCGCAGCCGGGGAGTCCCCCTGCGGCTCGGGGACCGGCTCTTCGCCGGCGTCTCCACCGGTGCGGGGGTGCTGATCCTCGCTGTCCTGGCCGGCGTGGCGGCGTTCCTGGTCTCCGAGGCCTGGCCCGCGCTGACGGCCCCGGCGGAGGAGATCCCCGGCGGCGAGGGCATCGCACTGTACGTGTGGCCGCTGATGTTCGGCACGCTGCTCTCGGCGGTGCTCGCCCTGCTCGTCGCGGCACCGCTGGCCGTGGCGATCGCCCTGTTCATCACCCGCTACGCGCACCGCAGGGTGGCGACCGCGCTCGGTTACGTCATCGACCTGCTGGCCGCTGTGCCCAGCATCATCTTCGGGCTCTGGGGCATCAGCCAACTGGCGCCGCTGACCGTGGAGCCGACCGGCTGGCTGGCGGAGAACCTCGGCTTCATCCCGTTCTTCGCCGGGCCGGCCTCCTCGACCGGCCGCACCATGCTCACCGTCGCCCTGGTACTGGCGATCATGATCCTGCCGATCAGCACCGCGGTGATCCGGGAGGCCTTCCTCCAGACGCCGCGCCTGCACGAGGAGGCGTCCTGGGCCCTGGGGGCGACCCGCTTCGAGATGATCCGGATGTCGGTGCTGCCGTTCGGCAGGTCGGCGATCATCGGCGGCTCGATGCTGGGTCTGGGACGGGCACTCGGCGAGACCATGGCGGTCGCCATGGTGCTGTCCCCGTCCGGCGGCGTCACCCTCAACCTGATCAGCAACGGCAATCCGTCGACCATCGCGGCCAACATCGCGCTGCAGTTCCCGGAGTCCACCGGAATCAAGGTCAACGCGCTGATCGCCTCCGGTCTCGTCCTCTTCGCCGTCACGCTCGCCGTCAACATGGCGGCGCGTGCGGTGATCAACCGGCGGCGCGAATTCTCGGGAGCCAACTGATGTCCACCCAGACCACGCCCTCGGAGCCGGACGTGCACCTCCCCCTGGAGGAGGGTCCGCTCACCCACGGTTCACTGCCCCCGCGGGCGGCGTCGCTCACCCTGCTGGCCTTCGCCCTGCTCGGACTGGGCCTCTGGCTGGCGGGCTGGAACCCGGCGGTGTGCGGGGTGCTGGCCGCCGCCGGCTACACCGCCGTGATCTATTTCTGGTCGCGACGGGTGGAGGAGTCCCGGTCGGCCACCGACCGCCTGGTGACCGCGGTGGTCAGCTCGGCCTTCCTGCTGGCGATGCTGCCGCTGGTCTCGGTGCTGGCGACCGTGGTCAGCCGCGGGACGGCCCGTTTCGACGCCACCTTCTTCACCCACTCGATGCGCGGAGTGGTGGGCGAGGGCGGCGGCGTCCACCACGCCATCTTCGGCACACTGATCATCACCGGTCTGACCGCGCTGATCTCGGTACCGATCGGGCTGCTCACCGCGATCTACCTGATCGAGTACGGTCGCGGCCGCCTGGCCAGGGCGATCACCTTCTTCGTGGACGTGATGACCGGCATCCCCTCGATCGTGGCCGGTCTCTTCGCCTACGCCCTGTTCGCGCTCTTCTTCGGCCCCGGCGTCCGGATGGGCGTCATGGGCGCCGTGGCGCTGAGCGTGCTGATGATCCCGGTGGTGGTGCGGTCCGCCGAGGAGATGCTGAAGCTCGTGCCGAACGAGCTGCGCGAGGCGGCCTACGCGCTCGCCGTGCCGAAGTGGCGGACCATCGTGAAGGTGGTGCTGCCGACCGCGCTGGCCGGCATCACCACGGGCGTGACGCTGGCCGTCGCCCGGGTGATCGGCGAGACCGCACCGCTGCTCATCACCGTCGGCATCACCGCCAGTGACAACTTCAACCCCTTCGACGGCCGGATGGCGACACTGTCCGTCTTCTCGTACTACCAGTACGTCACACCCGGCTTCCCCGCCGAGGCGTCGCTCGACCGCGCGTGGGCGGCCGCGCTGGTGCTGATCATCATCGTGATGGCGCTGAACCTGGGGGCGCGGCTGATCTCCCGCGTCTTCGCGCCCAAGACCCGCGGCTGACGAGCCGGCACCCGCCCCACCGACACGGCCGGGCCCCGCCCCGCGAGGTCCGGCCGTCCGACCCGACAAGGAAGCCCCGTGGCGCAGCACATCGAGGTCAAGGACCTCGACATCTACTACGACCGGTTCCACGCCGTGCAGAACGTGTCGATGCGGATCGGGCGCAAGGCGGTCACCGCCCTGATCGGCCCGTCCGGCTGCGGCAAGTCGACCTTTCTGCGCACCCTGAACCGGATGCACGAGCTGGTGCCCAACGCCCGTGTCAGCGGCACGGTCACGCTCGGCGGGCAGGACCTGTACGCCCCCAACGTGGACCCGGTGCGGGTGCGCCGCCAGGTGGGCATGGTCTTCCAGCGCCCCAACCCGTTCCCCACCATGTCGGTGTACGACAACGTCGCCGCCGGGGCGCGGCTGAACAACCGGGGCATGCCGCGGGCCGAACTCGACGCCCTGGTGGAGCGCTCACTGCACTCCGCCAACCTGTGGGGCGAGGTCAAGGACCGACTCCAGCGCCCGGGTTCGGGGCTGTCCGGCGGGCAGCAGCAGCGGCTCTGCATCGCGCGGGCCATCGCGGTGCAGCCCGACGTGCTGCTGATGGACGAGCCCTGCTCGGCACTCGACCCCATCTCCACGCAGGCCATCGAGGACCTGATCGCCAAGTTGAAGACCGAGTACACGATCGTCATCGTCACGCACAACATGCAGCAGGCGCAGCGGGTGAGCGACAGCACCGGCTTCTTCAACCTCAGGGCCGTCGGCGAACCGGGGGAACTGGTGGAGATGGACTCCACCACGAAGATCTTCACCAACCCGGCGCACGAGTCCACCGAGGACTACGTCTCGGGCCGCTTCGGCTGACCGCCGGACGGCAGCGCGCGGCCGCCCGCGGTGACGCGGGCGCCCGACCCCCACCCCCCACCCCCCACCGTCTCCGGCACGCGTCGGGCCCGCGGCCGGAGTGCGGCTCCCGGAGCGGCTCCTCGGCCGGGGGCCCGACGCGTGCGACGGCGGCACCGAAAGCGAGGGCGGAACACCATGGTCGCCTGGCTGACCACCACTGTGCTGCTGGCGGACGGCGACGAGCCGACCCGCCGGGCCCTGACCGAGCAGCTCGCCACGTACCGGGTGACGGTGATCGACTGCGCGGACGGGGCGTCCACCCTGCTGGAGGCGGGTCTGCGCCGACCCGACGTGCTGCTGGTCTCGGCGGACCTGCCGGTGATCGACGGGCCGACGGTGCTGCGGCTGGTGCGGCAGCGGATGTCCGTCCCGGTGGTGCTGGGCGTGGGCCCGCGGGACACCGTGCTCGCCGCCCGCGCGCTGGAGGCGGGCGCCAGCGCCTGCGTGGCCCGGCCCTACCGCCCGCGCGAGGTCGCCCGGTTGCTCAGCCTCTCGGAGGCGGACGCGACCGGTTCCGCGGAGCCGCTGGTCTGCGGCTCGCTGACGCTGGACCCGGGCACGTACGAGGTGCGGGTGCACGGGACGCCGACCGCGCAGCTCCCGCTGCGCGAGTTCCAGCTTCTGCACCTGCTGATGCGCGACCCCGAGCGGGTGGTCGCCCGGGAGCACATCCAGGTCGAGCTGTGGGGGGCCGCGGCCAGCCGTTCCAACACCCTCACCGTGCACGTCCGGCGGCTGCGGGAGCGGCTGGGCGACGACCCGCACCACCCGGAGATCATCCGGACCGTCCGCGGGGTCGGGTACCGGCTGGTCCCCCCGCCGCCCTGACCCGGCCCCCGCGCGGTCGGCCGGTGCGTCGGCGGTGCCGCAGGCCGGCCGCGGGTCCGGTGCGGCGGCGGTGCCGCGGCCGGGCGCCGGCGGGCAGCCGGGGGCGCGGCACCGCCGGGCGGGTCAGAGCCAGTCGGACGAGGTGTCCAGCACGGTGCTGTCCATCGCCGCCACCAGGTCGAACTGCGCTTTCGTCTTGGGCAGTTCGTAGCGGAAGAAGTAGCGGCAGGCGGCCCGCTTGCCGCGGTGGAACCCGTCCCCGTCCGGGTCGGTGGCCAGCGCCATGTCCAACCAGAGCCAGGCCACGACCACATGGCCGACGGCCTCCAGGTAGGCCGTCGCGTTGGCCAGCGCGGCGGCGGGGTCGCCCTTCGCCCACGCGGCGGCGGTCACCTCGGCGACCCGCTGCCAGGAGGCCTCCAGCGCTCGTGCGTGACCGGCGAGTTCGCGCCCGTCCGCGGCTGCCCGCCGCACCGTCGCGGCGACCGCCTCGCCCAGGGCCGCCAGACCGGCGCCGTCCTCGGCGACGGCGCGGCGTCCGAGCAGGTCGAGCGCCTGGATGCCGTGCGTGCCCTCGTGGATCGGGTTCAGCCGGTTGTCGCGGTAGTGCTGCTCGACGTCGTACTCCCGGGTGTAGCCGTAGCCGCCGTGCACCTGGATCGCCAGGTCGTTGGCGGCCAGGCACCACTGGGACGGCCAGCTCTTGGCGATCGGGGTCAGCACGTCGAGGAGGCGGCCGGCGCGCTCGCGGTCGGCCGCGGTGGCGCCGGTCTGCTGCTCGTCCACCAGCCGTGCGCAGTACAGGATGAGCGCCAGCGCGCCCTCCGCGTACGACTTCTGGGCGAGCAGCATCCGGCGCACGTCGGGGTGCTCGACGAGGGCCACCGGGGGCGCCGAGGGGTCGCGGTCCGCCACCGGCCGGCCCTGGAGCCGGGTCCTGGCGTACTCCAGCGACTTGAGGTACCCGGTGTACCCGAGCGCGGCGGCGCCCGCCCCCACGCCGATCCGGGCGCCGTTCATCATGTGGAACATGTACGCGAGTCCGCGGTGCTCCTCCCCCACGAGCTCGCCCACCGCGCCCGGTGTGCCGCCCGGACGGTGCCGGCCCTCACCGAAGTTGAGCAGTGTGTTGGTGGTCCCGCGGTAGCCCATCTTGTGGTTGAGGCCGGCCAGGGCGACGTCGTTGCGCTCCCCCCGCTTCCCGTCCGCCAGGACCAGGTACTTGGGCACCACGAACAGCGACAGGCCCCGTACCCCGGGCGGCCCGCCGGGCACCCGTGCCAGCACCAGGTGGACGATGTTCTCGGTCAGCTCGTGGTCGCCGGCCGAGATCCACATCTTGTTGCCGAAGAGCCGGTAGGTGCCGTCCGGCTGCGGCTCGGCGCGGGTGGCCACGTCGGCCAGTGCGGAGCCGGCCTGCGGCTCGGACAGGCACATCGTTCCGAAGAAGCGGCCGCCGAGCATGGGGCGCACGTAGGTGTCGATCTGCTCCCTGGTGCCGTGGGCGTGGAGCAGGTTGGCGTTGCCGAGCGTCAGGAAGGGATACGCGGACGTCCCGATGTTCGCGGCCTGGAACCAGGCGAAGCAGGCCGTGGCGACCACCTGCGGGAGCTGCATACCGCCGAGGTCGTTGTCGACGGACGCGGCGAGCAGGTCGGCGCCGGCGAAGGCCTCCAGCGCCTCGCCCACCTCGGGGACCAGGTGCACCCGCTCCCCGTCGAAGCGCGGCTCCTCCTGGTCGCTGCGCTTGTTGTGCGGAGCGAACCAGCGGGTGGCGAGCTGCTCGCTCAGTTCGAGTACGGCGTCCACCGTGTCCCGGGAGTGCTCCTCGTAGCGGGGCCGGCGCACCAGCTCGTCGGTGTCCAGCCACTCGTGCAGCAGGAAGTCCAGATCCCGTCGGGAGAGCAGGAGAGACGGCTTCGCCATGGCGCGTG
Source organism: Streptomyces sp. TAA040 (assembly GCF_000424845.1). Taxonomy (NCBI): domain Bacteria; kingdom Bacillati; phylum Actinomycetota; class Actinomycetes; order Kitasatosporales; family Streptomycetaceae; genus Streptomyces; species Streptomyces sp. TAA040. The sequence goes on from NZ_AUKR01000002.1 coordinate 359,846, forward strand.
CCCCAATCGCGGTCGGTCGGTGGGTGGCGTGCCCCAGCAGCATGCCTTACTAAGCGCTTGCTCAGCCACCCCCCGGCGCGGGCCGGGCCCGCGTCGGACGCTGCGGCAACCGGTGCAGCGTTACGTCCGTCAGTGCGCCTTCCGACACCTCGGCGGTCAGGTACGTGCAGTACGGCTGGGCGCGCCGGTCGGTGGGCGAGCCCGGGTTCAGCAGCCGCAGGGTGCCGCCGCCGGGGGTCTCGGCGGTGGAGTCCCACGGGATGTGGCTGTGGCCGAAGACGAGCACGTCCAGGTCCCCGAAGACCTCGGCGCACCGGCGCTCGCGCCCGCGGGCGGCCCCCGTCTCGTGGACGACGCCGAACCGCAGCCCGCCCAGCTCGGCCCCGGCCACCTCGGGGAGCCGCTCCCGCAGCTCGGGTCCGTCGTTGTTTCCGTGCACCGCGACCAGCCGCGCACTGCGGGCGCGGAACAGGTCGAGGGTGGCGAGGTCCACCCAGTCTCCGGCGTGGAGAACCGCGTCCGCCTCGGCCATCCGCGCCAGGAGCTCGTCCGGGAGCTGCTTGGCCCGTCGGGGGAGGTGGGTGTCGGCGGTGAGCAGCAGGCGCATCCGTCCACGGTAGTTCCGACACCCTGCCTGCCGCCCTGCCTGCCGCCGGGGCGGCGGTGGACGCGGAGGGGGGGACGCCTGGGTGCTGCCGACCGGCAGCCGCCCCGTACGGCTCTCCCCCGGTGACGTGGCGCTGGTGCGCGGTCCCGACCCCTACACGCTGGCGGACAGCCGGGACACCGAGCCGCGGATCACCGTCGGGGAGGACCAGCGGTGCAGCACCACCGAGGGCGAGGACGTCAGCGACACCCGGACGCTGGGGGTCCGCACCTGGGGCGAGGCCCACCGGAGCGGCTCCGCGGTGATGCTCAGCGGCACCTACCTCGCCCCCGGTGAGATCGGCCGACGCCTGCTGGGGACCCTGCCGGTGCTCCTGGTGCGGCCGGCGTCCGCGGGGCGGAACCCCGTCATCGGCGTACTGGCGGAGGAGATCTGCCGGGAGGAGTTCGGTCAGGAGATCGTGCTCGACCGCCTGCTGGACCTGCTGCTGATCGACGTCCTGCGCACCTGGCTCGCCGACCCGGGGTCCGGGGCGCCGCCCTGGTTCCGGGCCCAGGGCGACCCCGTCGTGGGTCCGGCCCTGCAACTGCTGCACGAACGGCCCGAGCACCCGTGGACGGTCGCCGCGCTCGCGGCCTCGGTGGGGGTCTCCCGCGCGGGACTGGCCCGGCACTTCACCCGGCTCGTCGGGGAACCGCCGATGGCGTACCTGACCGGTTGGCGGCTCACCCTCGCGGCGGAGCTGCTGCGGGACCCGGAGGTGACGGTGGAGCGCGCGGCACGACGGGTGGGGTACGGCGGTGCCTTCGCCCTCAGCGCCGCGTTCAAGCGGGAACGCGGCGTGAGCCCGCAGGAGTTCCGCAAGGGGTCCCGGCCGCGACCGGCTCCCGGCATCGACGTCTCCGACCGGACCGTGGTCCTGGAGTGCTGACCCGCCTCTGCTCCGGCCCTCCCCCGACCGTGCCGCCGCCCCGCGGGCTACGGCGACGGGCCGGCGGGCTCACTCCGCGCGCAGGTGGTCGTGCAGGGCGCGCGCCACACGGGCCATCACGGCCTCGGCGGCGGGCTGGGCCGAGGCCGGAACGGCGGACTCGGTCAGCGCTGCCACGGCGAGCACGCCGCCGTCGTCGTGCTCGACAACGCCCACCTCGTGCCGGAGGTTCAGCAGCGTGCCGGTCTTCGACGACCACCGTGAGGCGTCCGAGGCGAAGTCCGGGGCCAGCCGCTGCCGCATCACGTTGTGCGCCATGACCGCGCGCACACGCTCGGCGACGGGCGCCGCAAACCGGGACGGCCGCCACAGCGCCTCCAGCAGAGCGACCCAGGCGCGCGCGGAGGCCGCGTTGGCCCGGCTCAGGTCGAGTTGCGGGATCGGGTGCGTCCGTCCCGCCTCACCGGAGGCGATCGCGAGGGAGTGCGCGAGGTAGGTGTCCCGCGCGCCCCAGCGCTCGATCGGGGTCTCGTTCAGCTCCCCCATGGTGTGCCGCACGGTGATGCCGCCGATCCCCGCCTCCCGCAGGGTCCGCTCGACCTCCGCGGGCGGCACCAGGGCGAACAGCGCGTCGGCGGCGGTGCTGTCGCTGAGCGCGGTGCTCAGATGGACCAGGTCCTCGACCGCGACACACGCCGGATGGCGGAAGCGGCTCAGGCCCACCGGGCCGGGAGTGGTCACGCGTCCCGGAGCGACCTCCACGCGGGCGGCTCCGTCCAGGCGGCCGTCTCGCACCCGGTCGAGCACCGCGACGGCCAGCGGCACCTTCACCAGTGAGGCGGACGGCAGCACGGTGTCGACGTCGATGCCGACCTCCCGTCCGGTCAGCAGATCGCGGACCAGGAAGGATCCCGACAGTCCCGCCTCGGCGAGCATCTCCCGCAGCTCCGCCACCACCCGTACGTCACTCACGCACCGCTCCCGTTCTCCGCGTCGCTCCCGTTCTCCCCGTCGCTCCCGTACGTCCCTCTGGCCCCGTACGTCCCCCTGGCCCCGCCCGTGCCACCGGCCTCGCGCGTCCCGCCGCCTGCCGCGCCCGCGCGCGCCGTCCCGCCGCCTGCCGCGCCCGCGCCGTCGTTGGCCGGCCCGGCTCCGAGCGGTGCGCCCAGGACGCGGGCCACGTGCTGCCCGAGCCCGGCCAGCATCCGCTCCGCGTCGTCTCCGGTGACCGCGGACACCCGGTAGCCGCGAGCGAGGGGCGCGCCCGCCAGCCGGTGCCACCGCAGTCCCCACTCCCGGGCCTGCGGTCCGGAGCAGAGCAGGAAGCCGTCACCGCGCAGGGCCGCCGAGACCGCCGCGGTCAGCGTCGGGGCGACCGCGATCTGCGCGGGGACGAACGCCGCCCGGTGGCCGATCAGCTCCAGCCGGTCGCGGATGTGGGGCACGTCGTCCTCGGGCTGGATGCGGACACGCCGGAACGAGCGCGGCGAGCGGCCCGGGCGGAGGGTTTCGAGGCGGAGGGGCGACGGGCCGAGGTCCGCCGACGAGGCGAGCCCCAGCGGGACCACCCACTCGGCGCCGTCCGGCGGGACGGCGAGCAGCGCCGCCCACACCTCCTGGGCCCGCAGCAGTTCCGCCCGCTCCGCCGGACCGGCCGGTCGGAGGTCCAGCAGGGTGTTCCGCTCCCGGGCGGCGGCGTCCAGGAGCGCGAGTTCGCGGACCGGGCCCGTCTCGGGCACCGCCAGCGCGAGCGGCCGGAGACGGGCCCGCCGGGCGCTCTCCTCCATGGCCTCGGCCAGCCGCACCAGCCGTTTCGCGGACGGCAGCATGTCCCGCCCGAACAGGGTGAGTACGGCTCCGCGCACCGAGCGGTCGAACAGCCGCTCCCCGAAGTGCGCCTCCAGCGCGGCGATCCGGCGGCTCGCGACGGACTGCGGGACGCGGGCGGCCGCCGCGCCGAGGGTGAAGCTGCCGCGCTCCTCCACCAGGACGAAGACACGGCACGCGGCAAGCAGATCCACTCCGCCACCGTATGCCGGATCGGCATGGGACACCAGGTTGGTGTCTTTGACCGGATGGACGGCTGCCGGAACGCTGTCCGTATGACGTTCTCCACGTTCCGCACAGCCCTGCCCGCCGCGGCTCTCGTCCTCACCGCGGGCCTGCTCGCCGGGTGCAGCGACAGCAGCACCGCCAGCTCTCCCGGCGCCTCCGCCTCCGCCTCCGCCTCCTCCTCCGCCCCGGCCGAGCAGGGGGCCGCCGCCCAGAAGCGCGCCGAGCAGGCCCTGGCCCAGCTGGAGGAGCGGTTCGACGCCCGGCTCGGCTTCTACCTCCTCGACACCGGCACCGGACGCGAGATCACCCACCGGGCCGACGAGCGCTTCTCCTACGCCTCGACCTTCAAGGCCCTCGCCGCCGGTGTGCTGCTGGGGACCTCCACCGACGAGGAGCTGGACCGCGTCGTGCGGTACGACGAGTCCGACCTGCTGGAGTACGCCCCCGTCACCTCGGAGCACGTCGACACGGGCATGACGCTCGACGCGCTCATCGCCGCGGCCGTGCAGTACAGCGACAACACCGCGGCCAACCTGATGCTGGAGGAACTGGACGGCCCCGAGGGCCTCCAGAAGGCGCTCCGCGACCTGGGCGACACCACGACCAGCGTGGACCGGATCGAGCCGGACCTGAACGGCTTCGCCCCGGGCGACGACCGCGACACCAGCAGCCCGCGCGCCCTCGGCACCGACCTGCGCCGGTTCGTCCTGGGCGACGCGCTCCCGGAGGACCGCCGGGAGCGGCTGACGGACCTGCTCCTCGGCAACACCACCGGCGACGACTACATCCGGGCCGGTGTCCCGGACGGGTGGCGGGTCGGCGACAAGACCGGCGGCGGTGGCGGACACGGCACCCGCAACGACATCGCCGTCGTCTGGCCGGACAGCGGCGCACCGCTCGTCCTCGCCATCGTCTCGGACCGCGGCGAGGAGGGCGCCGCCTCCGACGACGCCCTCCTCGCCGAGGCCACCGAAGCGGGCCTCGCCGCGCTGCGCTGACCCGTCGCCCGATCGCCGAGGAGGCACGGTCAGCCGAACTCCCGGGCGGCTCGGCGGCGCACCTCGGCGACGGCCGGGGAGCGGGTGTACGCCTCGGCCACCTCGGTCAGCCAGCCCGCCTCCTCGTGCACGGTGTCCGCCCCCCGCCCGAGCCGGTGCGCGGTCACCTCCTCGGCCCCGAAACCCGCGACGCCCCCGGCCTCCGAGGCTTCCCGGAAGCCCCCGAAGCCTGCGGCTCCCCCGGCCCCCGCAGCTCCCGCGGGGTGTTCGGCGGACGCGGGGGCTCCGGCCCGGGCGGCCTGGAGGGCCGCGGCGAGGGCGGCGGCCTCGATGACGGACGCCCGGCGTGCCGGGTCCGGCGGGAAGCGGGCCAGTGCGTCCCTCGTCCAGGCCGGCGCCCGGGGGGACAGGTGGGGCCGCAGGGCGAGATAGCCGTCCCGGATCTCGATCACCCGGCGGTAGAGCGCGTACTCGGCCCCGCCCGGTCCGCCGAGCACCGTCAGGCGGCCGCCGGGGCGGAGCGCGGTTCCCGGGGCCGCGGCGCGGAGCGCCGACCACAGCGGCCGCAGCGCCCGGCAGCCCCGCCATGCGCGCACCCAGCGCGCCGGGCCGGCGAGCGGAGCGCGCCACAGGGCCGCGCTGGCCCCGGCGACGGCCAGCAGCAGGCAGGTGCCGCTGAGCAGTTCGGAGACCGGGTTCTGGACGGCCGCCTGCGAGCCGGTGCGCACCGTGTCGATCAGCGGGGCCAGTCCCCACAGCGCCCACACCCATCCGACGAGTCCGGCGGCGGTGATCAGCCGCAGTCCGGTGCGCAGCGGTCCGGGACGCAGGCCGCGGGCGCGTCCGTGCACGGCGGAGACGAACAGGCCGACGCACCAGAGGCTGAACAGGGTGAAGACGCCGTCGAAGGCGGCCAGCGCCGCCCTGCCCGCGTCGTCGTGGACGACCATCCGCTCGCCCGCGACGGTGGCCCCCGCAAGCGGGTGGAGCACTCCGCAGGCGACGACGGTGAAGACGGTGAGCCGGACGTGGGCACCGCGCAGTTCCCGGATGCTCCGGCCCGGTCGGGGGCCGGGCAGGTCGAGTGCCATCACGGCGGAGACCAGGAAGTACAGGGCGAGGATCTCCAGTTCCCGTCCGACGGGGTAGGTCAGCCCGCTCAGCGCGGGGAGGGCCGCGCTCCACGCCCGCCCGGTGGCTGGGGCGAGCACGGCCATCGCCGCGCCCATGCAGAGTCCGAAGAGGCACAGTTGGCGGACACCGGCGGACACCCGGCCGCGGCGGGCGAGGGCGAGTTCGAAGCAGCCGAGGACGGCGGCGAGGACGGCGGGGAGGTAGCCGACGACGTCACGCATGCTCCCGGCCCCGCCGAGCGGGTGCGCCGATGAGCACCGCGGCGCGGTCGTCCCCCGGACGCGCCGCGCCGCCTTCCCGTGCGGCCCGTTGGACCTCCTGGGCCTGCTCCGCCTGCACTCGGTGCTGGATCAGCGAGGCCAGGAGTTCTGCCTCCCGCTCGTGCGCGGCGGCGTACACCGTCCGGCCGAGGACGCGGCGCACCAGGGCGGGCGAGAGGTGCGGCACCAGGCTGGCGAGGCCGGCGGAGTCGGCCGCGGCCGTGCGGTCGTGGCCGCACAGCAGGTGCGCGACCTCGTGCAGCAGGATGTGCCGCTGGTGCAGTGCGGTCGTACCCCGCGCGTAGACGATGTAGTCGACCCGGTCGGTGGTCACCAGCAGACCGCACGGCGCGTAGTGCGGCTGCTCGACGGGAAGCAGCCGGATCGGCCGGCGGCGCTGCTCCGCCAGCGAGGCGACGAACTCCCCGGGGTCGAAGGGCCGGGGCAGCGCCAGCCCGGCCGCGAGCCGACGGGTCCGCTGCCGGAGGTCCTTCTCCCGCCGGAACGCACGCACCGGGGCTCCTCTCCGCCGCGGCCACTCCACCGGCCCGCCCACAACGCGCGGCGCGCCCGGGCGCGCCGCCCGGAACCGGGAGGGAAGCAGAGGTGAGGGTCGTGCCCGGCCGCTGCGGGGGTGGTGGCCGGGCTGTCGTGGGGCGAGGTTAGCCGCCGTCGCCGCGGCTGACGAGAGCGCTGGGCCGCCGACCACGGCAACCGTCGTTTTTCGGCCGACCACGCGGGGTGACCGCCGCGTCCGCTCGGGCCCGCCCGGCCGCCCGGTGGTCGGTTCCGCGCGCCGGAACCCTCCCGACGGGCCGGGCGACCATGGCGCGCAGTCCCCGAACGGGGCCGGGCCGCCGAGCGGGCCCCCTTCGCCGGACCCTCACACCGTCCTGATCTCGACGCCCTCGGGTTCGGGTTCCGGCCGGTCGGCGTCCCGGATGCGGCGGGCCGCGCGGAGGGCGGGCGGGCCGGCCAGCAGCACGGCGCCGAGCTTCACCGCGGCGAGCGTCCACAGGGCCGCCCGCACTCCGGCGGCGTCGCCCAGGAAGCCGCCGAGCAGCGCGCCCAGGACACCGGCTCCGGCGTTGAGCACCTGGAGGGCCGCCATCGCCCGGCCCATCGCCTCCTCGGGCACGTCCACAGCGAGCACCGAGGTCAGTGCCACGTTGGCGATGGCCCCGAAGAACACCGGCAGTCCGATCCCGAGCGCCGCGACGACGGCGGCGAGTGCCCGCGGGCCGGTGGCCAGGGGAAGCAGCAGGGTGCAGCATCCCGCGGCTCCGAAGGCGAGGGTGGTGACCCGGTGCGGGTTCCGGCCGGGCCCCACCACCCGCGCCGCCAGGGCGGAGCCGGCCAGCCCCATCGCACCGGAGAGCGCGAAGACGAGTCCGTAGGCCGAGGTGGGCAGTTGCAGGTCACGCAGGAGGAACGGGCCGGTGAGAGCGGTGATCCCGGCCAGCGCGACCGCGGAGGACAGGACGAAGGCCAGCAGCGCCCGGTGGAAGGTGTGGTCGAAGAAGAACCGCATGCCGACGGCCGCACCGCGCAGCCCGCCGACCGCGGTCCGGGGCCGGGCGGCGGCCCGGTCCGGAGCGCGCATCGCCAGCAGCGCCGCCGCGCTGAGCGCGTAGCTCACCGCGTCGATCGCCAGCGCGGTCGCTCCGCCGAAGACGGCGACCGCCGGTCCGGCGAGCGAGCGGCCGACCAGGGACGCTCCGTACTGCCCCGCCTGGAGCCGCGCCCGGGCGGGGCCGACCCCCTCCGCGCCGACCAGCTGCCGCAGGTGCACGAAGTAGAGGGAGCCGGCCAGGGTGGACAGGCCGCCCCGGACGATGCTGAGCGCGATCAGCCAGGCCACCCCGACGACCTCGTGTGCCAGGCCGAGCGCGACGACCGCGACCGACAGTCCGGACAGCACGTCCAGGGCCGTCAGGACCCGGCGGGGCCGGGCGATGCGGTCCGCCAGGGCTCCGAAGGGCAGGCCCAGGAGCAGGACGGGCAGCACCGCCGCGGCGCTGATCATCCCGATCTCGCCCGCCGTGGCGTCGAGGTGCACCACGGCGATGATCGGCAGGGCCACGGCGGAGAAGAAGGAGCCGAAGGCGGAGGTCGTCTGGCCCCACCAGTACAGGTTGGTGTCGCGGCGCACGTGTGCCTCCGGTCAGGGCAGGGCCGGGGCCGGGACGCGGGCCGCGGCGAGCGAGTCGACGGTGAACAGCGCGTCCGGGCGGGGGTCGAGCAGTTCGGTGAGGAAGAGCAGCACCCCTGCCGAGCCGCTGAACAGGTCGGCGCTGTACCGCAGCGACTGGTCCCCGAGGAAGCGGACCCCGGTGGCATGCGGTATCGCGTACTTGTGGAGGACCCGGGCCGTGCGGACGGCGGCCTCCCGGCCGGAGGGGTCGCCGGTCAGCAGGCTGTGGTCGACCAGGGCCATCCCGAGCCCGGAGAGGCCCTGGTAGAGACCGGGCATCGCGGTGATGGTGCTCCGCAGCGGGGCGAGGAGGCGGGGCAGCGCCTCGCGGAGGCGCGGTTCCTCCCGCATCAGCAGGCACCGCGTCACCGCGTGCACCATGCCGGCCGAACCGGCGTACAGGTACGCCATGCTGCGGGTGTCGGTGGCGGAGACGGGGAAGGCCAGGTCGGCCGCGTCGGGATCGGTGGCCCGGTCCAGTTCGGCGTGGAGGAGCCCGACGGCGCGCGTCAGGTGCCTCGTCTCTCCGGTGGCGGCGGCGACTTGCTGGAGCATCAGCGCGATGCCGCAGCGTCCGTGCAGCAGCCCGGTGGCGTCGTCCGGGCCGAGGGCCGGGGCGAGCGCGCCGTCCGGCGGGAGCGCGTCGGCGAGGTCGGCCGCGCGCTCCAGGTGGCGGCTGTCGCGGGTGTGCCCGTAGAGGGAGAGGTGGGCCATGGCGACTCCGGCGGAGCCGCCGGCCAGGGTGGCGCACGTCCTCGTGAGGGGGTGCCGGTCGGCCGCGGCGAGCAGTTCGGCGGCCGTCTCGGCCCTCCCCCGGTCGGCGAGCACCCGGGCGATCCCCGCGGTGCCCACGAACAGGCCGGGGCCGAGCCCGTCCACCCCGGCGACGGCGTCGTCCCGCAACCGGTCCAGCACCCCTTCGGGGAGGGTGCGCCCGGCCCGGGCCAGGGCGTGCACCACGCCGGCGCTGCCGTACGCGAGGCACAGGGCGTTGCTGCGGTGGCCGTCCGGGATCGTCGGGAACACCCGGTCGGGGTGGGCCGGGTCGGCCATCGCCACCAGGGCGTCGGCGACCCGGTCGCGCAGTGCGGCCAGGTGCGGCAGCGGGTCGCGGGCCAGCTCCTCGGGGCCGGGGAGCTGCGGCGACGGGCCCGGCCGGTGGAACCGGGTGGCCCGCTTCCACAGCGCGGGCGGGACGGGGGCGCGTTCGGCCAGGTCGTGGTACTGGTGCGCCAGCACGTCGGGGTTGCGGCGCACCACGTGGTGGAGCGGGCCCAGCAGCAGGTGCGCCAGTGCGGAGACGCCGTAGTCGTCGTAGACGGCGAGGTCCTCCCCGACGAGTTCGGGCGGCGGGGAGTAGCCGGGCGTGCCGACCCGCGCGAAGGCGGTACCGGTCCGGTGCGCCGCCTCGAAGTCGACCAGCCGGACCCGGTCCTCCTCGTCGACGAGGACGTTCCCGGGGCTGACGTCGACGAAGAGGTGTCCGCAGGCGTGGAGGCGCCGCAACCGGTCCTCGACCGCGCACAGGACGCGCTCGCACCGCTCGTAGTAGGCCCGGATCTCCGCCGGGCCGGCGGTCACCCGCAGCAGCGGGTTCCGGGCGGCCATCCAGCGCGAGAGGGGAGTCCCTGCGATGAACTCGGTGACCATGAACTCGTGCTCCCAGGAGCGGAACCGGCGGATCGGCTCCGGTGCCAGCCCGGGGTCGAGGGCGTGCAGCGCGCGCAGCACCTCCCACTCGGCCTCCAGTTGCTGGACGGCCGTCGCGCCGTCCTCCCTGACGCCGGTGTGGGCTCTGGCCTCCTTCACGAAGACCTGCCGGCCGGTGGCGGTGTCGTGGGCACGATAGGCACCGCCGGCGTTGCTGTGCCGCACCGCCTCCTCGAACGCCACGCCGTCCAGCGTCACCGGGGCCGGCGCCTCGGAGGCCGGCACCCCGGGGGTGGTCGCGGGGGCGGGAGCCCCGGGGGTGGTCGCGGGGGTGGTCGCGGGGGCGGTCCGGGGCGCGCGGAAGGGGTCCTCGACGCCCGCGGGCAGCAGGAAGCCGACGCCGCGCACGTCCTCCGCGAGGTTGCCGAGGCCGTCGCGCAGGTCCAGCGCCCGGCTCCCGTCGGGTCGGACCCGGGGCCGCGCCCGGAAGGCGCCGTAGCGGTAGTGCACCGTCCGCGAGCGCCGGAAGCGGCGGTCGGTGAGGATGTACGGGCCCTCCTCGCCGTCGAGCGCCTGCTCCAGACGCTCCATCAGGCGCCGGGCGGCGGGGACGTCCACGGGGTAGGCCGCCACGAACTTGCCGCTCTGCGGACGGCCGGCGTGCTTGTGGTGGGTGAGCCGGTAGAACAGCCGGGCGGACAGGTGCTTGAACACCACGCCCTCGGCGAAGCAGACTCCGGCGACGGTGTCGAGCACCGGATCGAGACGGTCGGGCCGGGCCGAGACGTGCACCTTCCAGCCGTCGTCGGGCAGCACGGCGCCGGGCGGGCGCCACAACGTCCACACCCCGGACGTCCGGGCGTTCCAGTCGGCGGGCAGCCGGGCCGGCCGGAGCGCGTCGCCCGGGTGGGCGGCACTGTCGAGGGGTGCGTAGAACTCCGGGTCCGCGACGGCGAAGGTGAGCGGGTTGTTCCTCATCGAGCGTCTCCTGCGCGCAAGGCGGCCGACGTCAGCGGCCGGAACGACGGGCTGCCGGGCCGCGCACCGCACGGCCCGGGCGGCGTGCTCCTCCGGCGGGAGCCGGAGACGCACGCCGCCGAGTCGACCGGTCAGCAGTCCCCGAGGCTCACGGTGCTGATGAGCGCGTCGTCGGGGACGTTGCCGGCCTCCATGTCCTGGAGGGACCGGACGTTCTCGCCGTGGGCCTCGACCTCGGACTCCTCGGACTCGGCGGCGGCGTTCTCCTCGGGGGTGGGCTCGGTGATGTCAGCCATGGTTCTCTCCCTGGGTCTGTGAGATCGATGCGGCGCCCGGCCCACCGGAGTCCGCGCGGCCGAAGCCGACCGGATTCCGGGTAGGGCGCCACCGGCGTGTTCCGCCGATGCCAGGAAAGCTAGGTCCGCCGGGCTGGAATCCGACCGGCCCGCGGTATAGAGGCGGTTTCCCCGCACCTCGCGGCGGGTGGGCCCCGGTGCTTGCGGCGGGTGGGGCCGGGACGTGCGCGGGCGGTACCGCGGACGCGGTGCTGACACGGGCTCACCGCGCCGCCTACAGTCATGAACTGAGATGAATACGATGCGAGATCCCGTGCGCACTGGCTGACGTCATCGGGGGCCATCCCCGCGAACGCCGCCCGAACGCCGCCCGCGCCCCGCTCCGGACCGCGGGCACCCGCGGGCACCCGCGGGCACCCGCGGGACACGAACGCCCGTGCACACCGTCGAAGGGGGAATCCGGTGAAGGACGGAACGGACGCACCGCCACCGCACCGCCTGCGGTTCGCCATCCTGGGCCCGCTGGCCGTCGACCTCCCCGGCGGACTGCCGACCGGCCCGCTCAAGCAGCGGCTGCTCCTCGCGGTGCTGCTGTGCCGGGCCAACGCACCGGTGTCCGTCGGGCTGCTGACCGAGGCGCTGTGGGACGACAACCCGCCGCGCACCGCCCGCAAGAACGTGCAGGTGTACGTCTCGGGGCTGCGCCGCACCCTCGCCGAGGCCGGCTTCGGCGGACGGCTGGAGAACCGTCCGGGCGGCTACCTGCTGCGGGTGGCCGAGGACGAGCTGGACGCGGCGGCCTTCCGCCGGCTCTCCCGGGAGGGCCGGGACGCCTACGGGCAGGGGTCCTTCGGGACGGCCGCCCGGTTGCTGCGGCAGGCGCTCGACCTCTGGCGGGGGCAGCCGCTGCCCGAACTGTCCTGCTCGCCCTTCCTGTCCGACGAATCCGAGCGCCTGGCCGCCCGGCACCTCCGGACGTACGAGGACTGGGCGGAGGCCGAACTCCACCTGGGCAACGCCGCGGAGGTCGCCGACTCCGTCGACACGCTCGCCGAGTCGTACCCGCACCGCGAGCGGTTGCGCGCCGTGCAGATGGACGCGTACTGCCGGACCGGCCGGCAGACCGAGGCGCTCGCGGTCTACGACGGCCTGCGCCAGTCGTTGGCGGCGGAACTGGGCATCCAGCCCAGCCCGGCCCTCGCCGCGCTGTACCGCTCCCTGCTCGCGGGGGAGCAGTACGGTCCGCGGCTGCCGGCGGTGCCCCCGCAGCGGACCGGTCCGCCGGGGGCCGCGCCGCTCCCGGGCGACCTGCCGGACTTCACCGGCCGCGCGGCCGAACTCGCCGAGCTGGACGCCGCGCTGGGGCGCGGACGGCCCGTGCTGCTCACCGGCCCGGCGGGCATCGGCAAGACCGCCCTGGCGGTACGGGCGGCGCACCGCGCGTCCGGTGCGTATCCGGACGGCACCGTGCTGGTCGCGATGCGGGACGCCGCGGGGAGCCCCCGCGACCCCGCCGCCGTACTCGCCGACCTGGCCCGGCTGACCGGCTCGGACGCCTCGCCAACGCCCCGGCGGCCCGGTGACGCGGCCGGCGCGTGGCGCTCCTGGCTCGCCCGGCACCGGCTGCTGGTGGTGCTGGACGACGCGGCGGACGCGGCGGCGGTACGGCCGCTCCTTCCCGGGGCCGGGGCGAGTGCCGTGGTGGTCACGGCGCGCTCGCCGCTGCCGGGGCTGGACTCCGTCCACCGCGTCGAGGTGCCCCCCTTCCCGCCCGAGGAGGCGCTGCACCTGCTGGGCCGGCTCGTCGGGGAGTCGCGGCTGGACTCCGACCGGGCGGCCGCCCACCGCATCGCCGGCGCCACCGGCTTCCTGCCGCTGGCCGTGCGGGTGTGCGGACGCAAGCTGTCGGTGCTCCGGTACGTGCCGCTGGGCGAGTACGCGGACCGGCTCGCCGACCGCGGCGCTCTGCTGGACGAGTTGGCCTCCGGAGACCTCGACGTCCGCCGGGTACTGGACCGCACCTGGCGGGAGCTGCCGGAGTGCGCCCGCACGAGCCTGCGCGGGCTCGGGACCCTCGCCCGTCCCGTCTTCACCCTGGACGAGGCGGCCGCCGCCCTGGGCCGTCCCGCCACCGCGGCCCGGCGGGACCTGGAGCGGCTGATCGACGCCGGGGTGGTGTCCGTGCCCGACGACGAGGCGACCGCGCACGCCGTGCTCTACCGGCTGCCTCTCCTCGCCGGGGTCCACGCCGGGGAGCAGCCGGCCCCGGTGGAGCGTCCGGCCGCCGAGCGGCACCCGGGTCCGGTGGCGGCACCGGCCGCCGAGCGGCTTCCGGACCCGGTGGCGGCACCGGCCACGACCCGGGCCGTGCCCTTCCCGGCCCCCGTCCCGGCCGCTGTCCCGGCCGCCGGGCGGGAGGCCGGAGGAGCCGCGTCCGCACCCGTCCGAGCTGCGGTCATACCACCTGCCAACCGTTCGGCAACCGGCGTTGAACTCTGAGCGCCCAGGCTTGAGGAGCGCGTCCGGAGAGCGGTCAGAGCGCGCCGGAACGATCCGAGGAGGCGGCGGCAGGTGGAACTCGCCGAACTGATGCGGCTCAGGCCGCAGCCCGGGGCCGGCCTGCTGATGACCCTCACCCGGCGCTGCCCGCTGCACTGCGCCCACTGCTCGTCCGGTTCCACGATGGCCTCCGGGGAGCCGGAGGCTGCCGACCTGCTCCGCTTCGTCCGCTCGTTCACCGCGGACGACCGCCCCGAGGTGGTCATGCTCACCGGCGGCGAACCGCTGCTGCTGCCGGACCTCGTGGTGGACCTGGCCCGGGAGGCACGTCTGCGGGGCACCCGGACGGCGCTGCTCAGCGGCGCGTTCTTCGCCGCGGGCGGCCGCATCCCGGACCGGGTCGCCCGGGCCGTGCGGGCGGTCGACCACTTCTCGGTCAGCCTGGACGTCTTCCACGAGCGCGAGATCGCCCGTGCCGACGTCCTGCGCATGGTGGGCCGGGTGCTCGACTGGGGCATCCCGGCGAGCTTCCACCTCACCGGCCGCGGAGCCGAGGACCCGTACCTGGCCGACGTCACCGCCGAGATCCGCCGCACCTTCGCGGACCGCGTCCCGATGCTCGTCAACTCCGTGCGTCCGCTGGGCCGCGCGGCCTCCTGGGCCGCCGCGGCGCCCGAGGGCGAGAATCCGGGACGGGTGCAGCCGTGCTCGATGGCCGCCTGGCCGGTCGTGGCCCCCGACGGAACCGTCCTGGCCTGCTGCAACCAGCAGACCGTGGACCGGCGCCCGGCACCGCCGCACCTGCGGCTCGGGCACATCGGCACGGACGGCTGGCCCGAGGTGCGGCGGCACAGCGCGGACTCCCCGGTCCTGCGGATGGTGCGCAGTGCCGGGCCCGCCCACCTGCTGTCCCGCGCGGGTCCCGGCGGCGAGGGCGCCCCCCGCGGGTACTGTGCCGGCTGCCGGAAGCTGAGCGACCTTCCGGCGGCGCTCGGCACCGCGCGGCGGCTCGCCTCCGGAGCGGCGGGCGCGCTCCTGGACCGGGAGACGGCCCGGCACCTGGTCGGGGAAGGGCCGGTGGCCCTGATGCGGCGGCACGGGGTGCCCGTGTACGCGGAACTGGTCGCGCTGCCCGGGTCCGGCGTCCCGGAGCCGCCTCTCGGCGGCCAGGCACCGCCCGGGGGCACGGAGCCGCCCGGGAGGGACCGGTGAGGGGGCCCGCCGACGGCCCGCCGCCCGCCGGGACGGCACCCGCCGGGGAGGCGCTGCGCGTCCGGCTGCTGCTGACGGCACCGGCGGTGCGGGCCGTGCTCAACGAACTGTGGCGGCGGCCCGGGCTCCCCGAGCGCTACGCGGCCTACCTGCACGCCATGCACGGGGTGATCCGGGCCTCGGTGCCGCTGATGGAGCGCGCCCACCGGCGCTGCGCCGCACTCGGCCCCGCGGACCCGGTCGCCGGTCCCCTGTCCCGGTACCTGGAGCAGCACATCGCAGAGGAACGGGACCACGACCAATGGCTGCTGGACGACCTCGCGGTCCTGGGGGCGGAGCCGTCCGAGGTGCTGGACCGCCAGCCGGCAGCGGCGGTCGCCGCGCTGGTGGGCCCCCAGTACTACTGGATCGAGCACCACCACCCGGTGGCGCTGCTCGGCTACATCGCGGTGCTGGAGAGCAACGCCCCGGCGCCCTGGCTCGCCGACCGGCTGGTCGGCGCCGCGCGGCTCCCGCCGTCGGCCGTCCGGACCGTCCGGGAGCACGCGGAGCTGGACACCGGGCACGCCCGGGCGGTGTTCGACCGGATCGACGCGCTCCCGCTGACGCCGGAGCTGGCGAGAGCCGTGGCGGTGAGCGGGCTGACCGCCACCGGGGCCCTCGTCCGGCTCTTCGCCGGACTCGCCGGCCCCGCACCGACCGGAGTGCCGCACGGCACGCCGGTGGTTCCGACGGAGGTCACACATGGATGAGCAGACGGACGTGCTGGCCGCGCTTGCCGCGGAGGGCTACACCGTGCAGGACCTCAGCGAGGGCCAGCGCACGTTGCTGCGTGACCTCTCCGCCGAGGAGCTCGCGCTGCTCCTCGACATCAAGGCACGGCTCGGCGAACTGGGACCGGAGGTGCAGGCCCACAGCGAGATCGCGGGCGGTGCGCTCTTCTGACCCCGCGCCGCGGGTGCCGTGCCGACCGCACCGACCCGCGGCACCGGATCGCTCCCGACCGGCAGGGCACCGGTGCCCGCGCAGCGCCCGCGCGGGCACCCGCCGGGAGGACACGCCCCTGCGCCACCGCACCGCCGCCCTCCGGCCGTGCGTCCCGCCGCGATCCCGAGGACCCGCCATGGACTGCTCCGCCTGCCACCTGCCGCTCCCCGGCACCGCCCGGTTCTGCCTGCACTGCGGCGCCGCCTGCCCCACCGCCGCGGCGGTCGAGGAGCGCAAGGTGGTGACGATCGTCTTCTGCGATCTGGTCGGCTCCACGGCACTCTCCGGTGCGCTCGACCCGGAGGCGCTCCGCGCGGTGACCCTGCGGTACTTCGACGCGATGAGCGAGCGCATCGAGGAGTACGGCGGGACGGTGGAGAAGTTCATCGGCGACGCCGTGATGGCCGTGTTCGGGATTCCGGTCATCCACGAGGACGACGCCCGCCGGGCGCTGACCGCCGCACTCGGCATGCAGGACGCGGTGGCGGCGCTGAACACCGAGCTGTCCCAGACCCTCGGCGTACGGCTGGCGGTGCGGATCGGCGTGCACACCGGCCCGGTCGTGACGACCTCGGACGTGTCGGCGCGGCAGAAGCTCGTGTCGGGCGAGACGGTCAACATCGCCGCCCGCTTGGAGCAGAACGCCTCCGAGGGCGAGGTCCTGATCGGGGACGGCACGCTGTCGGCCGCCGGCCCGGCCGCCCGTACCGAGCCCGTCGGGGCGCTCAGCCTCAAGGGCAAGGACGCCGCCGTGACCGCGCACCGACTGCTGGCCGTGGACGAGGACGCGCCGGAGCTGCTGCGCCGCTTCGACGTGCCGTTCACCGGCCGCCGGCGCGAGCTGGGCGAACTCGGCCTCGCGCTCGACGGCGCGGCCGAGGGGGGCGGCTCCCAACTGGTCACGGTCTACGGGGAGGCCGGCATGGGCAAGACCCGGCTGGTGCGCGAGTGGCGGGATTCCGTGGTGCCGGGGGCGGCCTCGGGGTCCGGGCGCTGCCGTTCCTACGGCGACCGGGGAAGCCTGGCCCCGCTGGCCGAGGCGGTGCAGGAGCTGCTGGCCGACGCCTGGGCGGGCCCCGCCACCGGCCGGAACACCGCCCCGGCCCGGCCCCCGGCCCCGGCCCCGGCCCCGACCGCCACCGCCGCCGCCGCCGGTGCAGGCGCCGGCGGGGCGGCCGACGCGCTGCTGCGCGCCGCCGAACCCGCCGAACGCGCCTCGGTCCGGGCGGCCTGCTCGGTGCTCGGGGCCGGCCTGCTGGAGGACGGCACCCCCAACCCGTCCGTGGACGACACCTGCGCCGCGCTGACGACCCTGCTGTCCGCCGTGGCCCGCCGGCGCCCGGTCGTCCTGATCGTGGACGACTGCCACTGGGCGAGCGAACTGCTGCTGGACGTCCTGGACCGGCTGATCGAGGAACTCGACCTGTCCGCCGTCCTCCTCGTCTGCACGGCCCGGCTGGACCTGCTGGACCGCAGACCCTCCTGGGGAAGCGGACGCCTGCGGTCGCGGGCGCTGATGCTGGGCGGCCTCTCGCCCGCGGAGGCCGAGACCATGGCCGGTGCCCTCGTCGAAGTGCAGGCCCACCGGGCCGCCGTGCCGTCGGAGATCATCGAGGGAGCCGGGGGGAACCCCTTCTACCTGGAGCAGTTGCTGACCACCGCCGACGAGTCCGGCCGCGGCGCCTCGCTGCCGCCCACGCTCCAGGCCCTGCTCGGTGCCCGGCTCGACGCCCTGGACCGCTCCGAACGGGCCGTGCTGGACCTGGCCGCCGTACTGGGCCGCGAGTTCGACACCGCCCGGATCACCGCACTGGCCGCCGCCGAGCGCACCCCGGGCGGCCCCCTGACCGGCGCCGGTCAGGAGGGGGGCGGCGCCGGGGCCGTACCGGACGACGGCGGAGAGCCGGGCGGCCGGACCGGACCGGGCGGCGTCCGGCGCGATCCGGTCCGTACGGCGCTGGCCGGCCTGCGGCGGCGGCGGCTGATCCAGCCGGTCGGGCGACCCACCTCCCTCGCCGCGGCGCACCGGTTCGGCAGCGGTCTGCTGCACGAGGTCACCTACGACTCCATGGCCAAACGGGTACGCGCCGAACGGCACGAGCGCGCCGCCGCGCTGGACGGTCCGGACCGGTTCGGGGCCACCACCGGCCCCGAACCGGTCCGCTCGGGAACGCCCGGACCCGGGCCCGGCGTCGGCATCGGACCCGGGCCCGGCGTCGGCGTCGGACCCGGCGTCGGCCTTGGGCCCGGGCTCGGGCAGGAGGTACAGGCGGTCGGCCATCTGGAGCGGGCGTACCGGTACCGCACCGAACTCGGCCTGCTGGACGCCCGTACCGAGGCGCTGCGGGACCGCGCGACGGCCGGGCTGGCCGAGGTCGGCGGAAGGGCGCTGGCCCGCGCCGACCTGAGCTGGGCCGAGGCGCTGCTCTCCCGCGCCGCCGGGCTGGCCCCCGCAGGGGGGCCGACCTGGACGACCGCCACCCGCCGGCTCGGCGAGGTGCGGCTGGCCACCGGCCGGACCGGGACGGGACACGAACTCCTCACCGCGGTGCTCGCCGAGTCCCGCGACCCGGTGGAGACCGCCCACGCCCGGCTCTCGATGGCGGCGACCGCCCCGGGCGACGCCGCGCGGACCGCCCGCCGGGCCCTCGCCGTGTTCGAGGCCGCGGGTGACGACCTCGGGGTCGCCCGGGCGTGCCTGCGGATGGCGCAGGAGCGCCAGTTGCAGGGGCGGCACGGGGAGGCCGACGCGCTGCTCACCCGCTCGCTGGACCACGCGGTGCGGGCGGACGCGGAGCCGGAGCGGGCGGCGGCGCTCGGAGCGGTCGGCATCTCGCTGTGGCGCGGACCCGAGCGGGTACCGGAGGCCGTGCGCCGCTGCCGCGGGCTGCTCCACGAGCACGGCGGCACCCGCGCGACCGTACGCGTGACCCTGAACTGCCCGCTCGCGGTGCTGCTGGCCCTGGAGGAGGACTGGGAGGGCGCCCGGGAAAGGCTGGCGGAGGCCCGTCGCCTCGTTGACGAACTCGGCTTCGCCGAGGGGCGGGTGGTGCTCCCCGTCTTCGGGGCCGCCGTCGAGGCGCTGGCCGGGCGGCCGCGCAGGGCGGCGGACCTGCTGGCCGAGGCGGCGGAGCACGCGCCGCCGGGAACCCTCGGCGGCGCGGTGGCGCGTGAGCACGCGCGTCTGCTCGTCGAGGAGGGCCGGCACGCCGAAGCCGCCGAGCGGCTCGACTCCGGCGCCGGCCCGGAGCGGCTGCCGCGCGCCGACGCGGCCGATCTGGACGGCATGCGGGGCCGGTTGGCGGCGGCGTACGGCCGCCGGGAGGAGGCCGTGCTACGCGCCGAGCGTGCCGTCGAAGCGGCCGAGTCGACCGACTCGCCCGTGGTGCGGGGGGTCGCCTGGACGGACCGCGCGGAGGTGGACCGGCTCCTGGGCCGGTGGGAACGGGCCGAGGAGGCGGTGGCCGCCGCCGACCGGTGCTGGGCGGAGAAGGGCCATCTGCCGGGAGCCCGCCGCGCGGCGGACCTCCGGACACGCATAGCCGGTGCGGCACGGGCAGCCGGTGCGGCACGGACCGCGCCGGACGGGAAGGACTGAGCGATGGACACCGCCGAGCGGGGAGGCGCGGCCCCGGGCACCCGCGCCGGACTGACCTGGAAGCTCCGCGCCGGGCGCCCGGAGGACGTGGCGATCGAAGCCGACGGGCAGCCCGCGCCCCCGTCCTGGGCGTGGGGCGGGGCGCGCGGCAGGGGGGTACGGGTGTGCGTGGTGGACTCCGGGGTCGAGGCGGACCATCCGATGGTCGGGCCCGTGCAGAGTTCCTGGCGGGTGGTCCAGGAGGAGCAGGGCTGCACGGTGGTGCCGACCGAGGCGTCCGACGCCTGCGGCCACGGCACCGCCTGCGCCGGCATCGTCCGCCGGACGGCGCCGGAGTGCGAGATCCACAGCGTCCGGGTGCTGGGCGAGCGGTTCTCCGGCACCGGGGACATGATGCTCACCGGGTTGCGCTGGGCCGTCCGGCAGAACTTCGACGTGATCAACCTGAGCCTGTCGACCACTCGGACCCGGTTCGCCGAGGAGCTCCACAGCCTCGCCGACGAGGCGTACTTCCGCCGGACGGTGATCGTCGCCTCGGCGCACAACACCCCCGTCGAGAGCTTCCCCTGGCGCTTCGCCTCGGTCATCTCCGTCGGCAGCCACCAGGAGGACGATCCCGACCTGCACCTGTACAACCCCGCCCCGCCGGTGGAGTTCTTCGCGCCGGGGCAGAACGTCCGGGCGGCCTGGCTGGGCGGGACGTCCATCCGCACCACCGGCAACAGCTTCGCGACTCCGTTCGTGGCCGGGCTCTGCGCCCGCATCCTTTCCAAACACCGCAGGATGACGACGTTCCAGCTCAAGAACGCCCTCTACCTGTCGGCGGCCAACGTGCACACAGGCACCGGAGGTACATCGTGATCGAAGCCCACGACTCGACGCCGGTCACGACCGGCGGGAGACCTGCCGACCAGCCCGACCCGGCGGCCGGGGAACTGCTCCACTCGGTGGTGGAGGTGGCGCGGGCCATCTTCGACGCCCAGGCGAGTTCGGTGTTCCTCTACGACGAGGAAGCGCACGAACTCGTCTTCCAGGCCGTCGCGGGCCAGGGGGAGGACACCCTGGTGGGCCGGCGGTTCCCGGCCGGCGACGGCATCGCCGGCTGGGTGGTCTCCTCCGGGGAACCCATGGTCGTCGACGACCTGACGCACAACACGGCCTTCGCCCGCGACTTCGCCGAGTCCACCGCCTACGTACCGGACTCGATCATGGCGGCACCGTTGCTGCACCACGACCGGATTCTCGGCGTGCTGGAGGTGCTCGACCCGGTCCCCCAGTCCCGTTCCAGCCTGGACGAGCTCGACCTGCTGGCGCTGTTCGCCCGCCAGGCCGCAGCGGCGCTGCGGGTCGTCGCCGACAACCGGTCCGCCCCCGCCGCTCCGGACACCGGCCGTCCGGCCGCGGAGCACGGACCAGCCCTGGACCAGAGCGGGCGCAGCGCCGCACTGCACCTGGTGGGCAGCCTCCAGCGCCTCCTGGAGGCGCCCGCCCGCTGACCCGGGGGCGCGGGGGGGGCGGGGGCGCGGGGGGCGCGGGGGCGAGACGGGGGTCCGGTGCGGGTGCAGGGCGGGGGGCCGCACCGGCGCCGGGCCCCCGCCGCGCGCCTCGGCGCCGGGGCGGGGACAAGCCCCCCGCCCCCGACCGGACAAGCCCTTAGGATGGCGGGGAGGGGCAGGGGGCCCGCACGAGTCGATCCCCTGCCGAGGGAGGGACGGGCGGAGAAGTGGCCGGGACGGACGAGCACACGAGCCTGGCGGAGCGGATCGACGCGCTCTTCCGCGTGGTGCGCCGACCCAGCCGTGAGCAGTACAGCCACGAGGAGGTCGCCCGCGCCTGCCGTGAGGCTACCGGCGAGAGCTTCTCCGCCACCTACCTGTGGCAGTTGCGCACCGGCCGGCGCGACAACCCCACCAAACGCCACCTCGAAGCCCTCGCCCAGTTCTTCCAGGTCCCGGTGGCCTACTTCTTCGAGGAGGACCGCAGCACCGGGATCGCCGCCGAACTCGAACTGCTCGGCGCCCTTCGGGACGCGGGCATCCGCAGCATGGCGCTGCGCGCGGTGAACCTCTCCCCCGAGGCCGTCGGCACCATCAGCGACATGATCGACGTCATCGGCCGCCGCGAACGCGGCGGGCAGGACGCCCCCGGAGGGCAGGACGCCCCGGGAAGGCGGGACGGGCCCCCGGAGCAGGACGGGCGGGACGGGCGGGACGGGAACAGCCGTGGCGAGCGGCACCCGGGGGAACACCCCTGATCCCGGCACCGCCCACCCTCCCGAACACCGGCCCGCGCCATGTGCGACCCGCGCTGCGTTCCGGCACGCGAGGGCCGGACCGGCTCGCCGACGAGCCGGTCCAGGGGCCGACGACGATCCCTGCGGAAGCGCCCACGGAGCCGTCTCCCATCCACCACACTGGACCGCACCCGCTCCTCTCGGGCGGGACAGGTCAGGAAGGAAACCGGGGAACCCCTTGAACAGCAGTAAGCACACGGAGCTGGCGAACCACGCCTGGTCCGTCGCCGACCTCCTGCGCGGTGACTACAAGCAGTCCGACTACGGCAAGGTCATCCTGCCCTTCACCGTGCTGCGCCGCCTGGAGTGCGTCCTGGAGCCGACCCGCGAGCAGGTCGCGGAGACCGTGGCCCGCTTCGAGGGCCAGGACATCGACACGGCCCACTTTCTCCGCAAGGCGTCGGGGCACTCGTTCTACAACAGGAGCGACCTCACGCTGAAGCGGATCGCCGCCGACCCGCAGAACGCGGCGAAGCTGCTACAGATCTACGTGGGCGGCTTCTCGGAGAACGCCCGCGAGGTCCTCGACAAGTACGAGTTCGCGCAACAGATCAAGCGGCTCGACGGCGCGGACCTGCTCTACCAGGTCATCGGCAGGTTCACCGACCTGGATTTGCACCCCGACGTGGTCTCGAATCACCACATGGGGTACGTCTTCGAAGAGCTGATCCGCCGCTTCGCGGAGCAGTCGAACGAGACGGCGGGCGAGCACTTCACTCCCCGCGAGGTCATCCGGCTGATGGTCAACCTGCTGATCGCCCCGGACGGCGACGCGCTCCAGGTTCCCGGTGTGGTGCGTACGGTCATGGACCCGGCCTGCGGCACCGGAGGCATGCTCTCGGCGGCCGAGGAGTACATCCGGTCCCACAACAAGGACGCCACCGTCGAGGTGCACGGACAGGAGCTCAACCCCGAGTCCTGGGCCATCTGCCGGTCCGACCTGATGATCAAGGAGCAGGACCCGGAGAACATCGCCTTCGGCAACTCCTTCAGCGACCCCGGCCACGGCCGCGAGAAGTTCGACTACCTGCTGGCCAACCCGCCGTTCGGCGTGGAGTGGAAGAAGGTCAAGGACGAGGTCGAGTACGAGCACCGGCACCTCGGCGACGCGGGCCGGTTCGGCGCGGGCCTCCCCCGGATCAACGACGGCTCGCTCCTCTTCCTCCAGCACATGATCTCGATGATGAAGCCGGTGGACGTCAAGGGCGGGGGCGGTTCACGCGTCGCCATCGTCTTCAACGGCTCTCCGCTCTTCACGGGCGGAGCCGGTTCCGGCGAGTCGGAGGTCCGCCGCTGGATTCTGGAGAACGACTGGCTCGAAGCCGTCGTCGCCCTGCCGGACCAGCTTTTCTACAACACCGGCATCTCCACGTACTTCTGGGTTCTCACCAACCGCAAGGCCCCGGAGCACAAGGGCAAGGTCGTCCTGCTGGACGCGCGCGACCAGTGGCAGAAGATGCGCAAGTCCCTCGGCGACAAGCGCAAGGAGTTGAGCGCGCAGCACATCCGGGAGGTGACGCAACTGTATGCGGAGGCCGTCCACGTCGCCGACGACCCGGACCACCCGCTTCACGGCAAGGTCAAGGTCTTCGACAACACCGCCTTCGGCTACCAGCGCATCACGGTCGAGCGTCCGCTGAAGCTCCGCTTCGAGGTCACCGAGGAGACGCTGACGGCCCTGGCAGCGGCAAAGCCGGTCCAGAAACTGACGGACCCCGAGGCGTTCGTGGGTGCTCTCCGTACGCGGCTGGGCTCGTCCTGGCCCAAGAAGGCGGACGCCTGGGTCGACCTGAAGGACGCCGTGGTCGCCGCCGGCCTGCTCTGGCCGACGGGCGCACCTTTCGCGAAGGCCCTGCGCGACGCGGTCGGCGTGCGCGACCCCGAGGGCGAGGTGCAGCGCATCAAGGGCGAGACGGAGCCGGACACGGAACTCCGGGACTACGAGAACGTCCCGCTCGGCGAGGACGTCGAGGAGTACCTGGAACGTGAGGTCCACCCGCACGTCCCGGACGCATGGATCGACCACACGAAGACCAGGACCGGCTACGAGATCCCGTTCACCCGGCACTTCTACGTCTACGAGCCCCCGAGGCCCCTGGCCGAGATCGACGCGGAGCTCAAGACCCTGGAGGCCGAGATCCAGGCCCTCCTCGGCGAGGTGACGGAATGAACGACGTTCTTGCTTCGTTGCCACCACATTGGGGCATCACACGGTTGGACCGAATCGCATCCGTAAAAGCGCGTATCGGCTGGAAGGCACTCACGGCGGCCGAGTACCAAGAAGAAGGTTACGCCTTTCTAGCTACTCCGAACATCAAAACTCGCACAATTGACTACGCGAACGTGAATTATATCTCACAGTTTCGCTATCACGAATCCCCGGAACTCAAGCTGAGAGAGGGGGATGTCTTGCTAGCGAAAGACGGGAACACTCTCGGAATCGTGAACATCGCCCAGGACATTCCCTGCGAAGCTACAGTCAATGGCTCAATCGCGGTGATTCGAACCTCTTCAATGGAGCCACGTTTCCTGCGATATGTAATCGCCAGCACCCCCATTCAATCTCACATTAATTCCGTCAAGGACGGCATGGGGGTCCCACATCTTTTCCAGCGAGACATTAAACGTTTCCCGCTACCCGAACCCCCAGAAGCAGAACAGCGCCGAATCGCCGATTTCCTCGACGCCGAGATTAGCAAACTCGCCGCGATTACGCATTCACGCGCACTTCAACATAAACTACTAAATGATCGCATCGACACCCGGGTGCTCAACATAATCGGGAAAAGCAGCCTTGCTGAGCCGAGCACGGGGGATCCGCTCATCGCCATGCGCTGGCTACTCGACAAACACAATCGCGCCACCGCGGACACTTCAGAGGTTATTACAGCCTTTCGGGACGGGCAAGTTACCGCTCGCTCACTGAGACGTGCCGAAGGTTATACAAATTCGGCTTCTCTCGAACCACACGGTGTCCATGTACGAGTGGACGATGTCATCGTGCATGGATTGGACGGGTTCGCTGGCGCAATCGGCACTTCTGAAGCTGAGGGAAATTGCAGCCCGGTCTATCATGTACTGACACCCCGCAAAGAGGGTGACGCGCTTTACTACGGAAGACTGCTGCGAATTCTATCCCTGCAAGGCTATCTCACTGGATTCTCTTACAGTACGCGAGAACGCGCGTTCGACTTCCGCAACTGGGATATGTTCGGGCGCATTCCGATCCCGGTCGCACCTCTCAAAGAACAGCATGAAATTGGGGATCAGATTCGCAAATTGCGTCCCCTTCGCGGCAAACTCGATGAGTTCGACGCCCGCATTACCGAACGGCGTCAGGCGCTCATCACCGCGGCCGTCACCGGTCAGTTCGACGTGTCCACCGCCAGCGGACGGAACACCACGGAGGGAATCAGCGTATGAGCCCCGCCCACGACGAGTCCGCGTTCGGTTCCGCGATCGTCGCCGCGATGACCGAGCGCGGTTGGCACGAGGTCGGTCCTGCCGGCTATCAGCCGGAACTCGGTCTGGACACTCGGGAGCTGTTCGAGTTCCTCGACAGGACCCAGGCGGAGGAGTGGTACGAGCTGCGGACCGTCTACGGTGACGCCAACGAGGCTCAGCGCGGCTTCGCACGCCGTCTGGACCAGGCGATCGCCACCGACGGCCTGCTGCACGTCCTGCGCAACGGTGTGAAGGATCGCGGGGTCCGCCTGCGGGTCGCCTACTTCAAGCCGAACCTCGTCCCCGAGGACTCGGTTCTCGACGGCTATCGGGCCAACCGGCTCACCGTCGTCCGTGAGCTTTCCTACGCCACGAAGCAGCTCGACGCGCACCACCGCCTCGACCTCGCCCTGTTCCTCAACGGCATCCCGATCGCCACCGCCGAGCTGAAGAACCCCCTGACCGGCCAGGGCGTCGAGCAGGCCAAGCAGCAGTACCGCACGGACCGCGACCCCACCGAGCTGGTCTTCACCCGCCGGGTGATCGCGAACTTCGCCGTCGATCCGGACCGGGTCTTCGTCGCGACGCACCTCAAGGGCGAGAACACCCGCTTCCTGCCCTTCAACACCGGCTCTGACGGTCCCGGACGCCCCGGCGGTGCCGGAAATCCGGCTCCGGCCGCCTACGGCACGTACGCCACGTCCTACCTCTGGGAGCAGGTCTGGGAGCGGGAGAACTGGCTCGACCTCCTCCAGCGGTTCGCCCACCAGCAGAAGACCAAGGCCCCCGGAGGCGCGACCGCCCGGACCACGGTCTTCCCGCGCTACCACCAGTGGGACGTGGTCAAGAAGCTGACCGCGCACGCCGCCGCCCACGGCCCCGGGCACAACTACCTGATCATGGCCTCGGCGGGCTCGGGCAAGTCCAACACCATCGGATGGCTCGCGCACCGCCTCTCCGACCTGCACGCCGGCAACGATCCGCGCGCGCTCGACTCCGAGGCCCTGGCCGCCGGCCGGATCAAGCCGGGCAGCCCGGTCTTCGACAAGGTGATCGTCATCACCGACCGCAGGAACCTGGACGCCCAGCTCCGCGCGACCGTCGGCAGCTTCTCGCAGACGGACGGGCTGGTCGTCAAGGTGGACGAGAAGCAGGGCGCCAAGAGCGAGCAGCTCGCCCGCGCCCTCTCCCGCGACACCGGCAAGATCGTCACCGTCACCCTGCACTCGTTCCCCGCGCTCCTCGACTACATCAAGCGCACCCCGACCGAGATCAAAGGCACCCACTTCGCGATCGTCATCGACGAGGCGCACTCCTCGCAGTCGGGGGACGCGGCCACCTCCGTCCGCGCCGCTCTCCGCGAACTCGGACTCGACTCGGACTCCGCCGACAGTGGCGCGACCAGCGTCGCCGTGACACAGAAGCTCCGGAGAAAGGCGCTTGAGCGCTCCCGGGCCGCCAATCTCTCCTACTTCGCCTTCACCGCCACTCCCAAGTCCAAGACGCTCGAACTCTTCGGCACCCCGGACCGGGTGGACGGGAAGGAGGCCTACCGGCCCTTCCACACGTACTCCATGCGCCAGGCCATCGAGGAAGGCTTCATCCTCGATCCGCTGCGCAACTACATCACGTACAACACGTACTGGAAGCTGGTGAACCAGAACCGCGAGGAGTTGGAGGTGGACCCCGGCAAGGCGAACTCACTCCTCGCCCGCTACGCCCTCACCCACGACTCGACGGTGTCCCAGCACGCCCAGGTGATCGCCGAGCACTTCGTCACCCACACCCGCGGACGGCTCGGGGGACGGGCCAAGGCCATGGTCGTCACCGCGTCCCGGCGCTCGGCCGTGCAGATGGCCCGCGCCATCAAGAGCTATCTCCGGGACCGCGACTACGACACCAAGTACCCGGACGTGGGCGTCCTCGCCGCCTTCTCAGGTTCACTCACCATCGACGGCGAGGAGACCACGGAGACGAAGGAGAACGACGGGCTGTCGGAGACCGCGCTGCCGAAGGCCTTCGACTACACCCGGGCCGACGACAAGGCTGCGAAGGCGGGAGGGAAGGGGCAGCCCGAGTACAGGATTCTCGTGGTCGCCGAGAAGTACCAGACCGGCTTCGACCAACCCCTGCTGTCCACGATGTACGTCAACAAGACCCTGACCGGCATCTCCGCGGTCCAGACCCTCTCCCGTCTGAACCGCACCGCCGAGCGGAAGGCGCAAGCGGACCTCGCCGTCCTGGACTTCACCAACGAGGCCGAGGACATCAAAGAGGCGTTCCGCCCGTACTTCGAGGAGGCGAACACGCTTCCCTCGGACCCCAACCTGCTCTACACGGCCCAGAGCCGGGTCATGTCCGCGCCGATCATCTCCGAGACGGAGATGGACGAGTTCGCCACCGCGTACTTCGCGGCGAAGGACAGAGCCGCGGGCTCGACGGCCGCGTGGGAGAAGCTGCACGCGGAGCTGTACCGCCGCCTCTCCCCCGCGGTCGTCCGCTACGAGGCCCTGCGGGACAACGACGAGGACGAGGACGACGTCCGGACGGCCGAGGGCTTCCACGCCGACCTGCACGACTACGTGCGCAAGTACGGGTTCCTCGCCCAGATCGTGCCGTACCACGACCCCGAGCTCGAACGGCTCCACCTCTACGGCCGGTACCTCCTCACGCGTCTGCGCGGCCGGGCCGACGGCGGCGTGGACATCGGAGCGGTCGACCTCAGCCACCTGAGGGTGGAGAGGACCGGCGAGCACGACGTCTCCCTGAACCCCGAGGGCCCCGCCACGATGCAGGGGTTCGGCGACGGTGAGGGCGGCGCCCAGGACCCGGACAAGTCACTGCTGTCGGAGCTGATCGAGAAGTTCAACGCCAAGTTCGGCACGGACTTCACCGAGCAGGACGTGATTCAGCCCTTCGAGGAGGCCAAGGCCGATGCGAAGGTGCGGGCCGCGGCCGTCGTCAACGACGAGGGCAACTTCGGCAAGGTCTTCGACAGGGTCTTCGCCGACAAGATGGCCGACCACATCGACTCCATCGCCGGGCTGGGCCGCCAGTACTTCGGCCCCGACCGGAACTTCAAATCCAGCCTCGACCGCAGCGCCCGCCGCGCCGCGTGGCGGATGATCCGCCGCGAGGAGGGGTTGGACGACGCCGCGTAGGGGCAGGCCGCGCCTGCGCGCACCGCGTCCGTGCACGCAGGCGCGGACCGTCGCTACGCCTGACGGCCCGCGACGGCCAAGGCCACGAACCCGGCCCACGCCTCACGACCGACCGCCAGCACAGGCCCGTCCAACCGCTTCGAATCCCGCACGCGCACCGAAGCGGAAGCCATCGCCACCTCGACGCACTCACCGCCCTCTCCACTGCTGTGGCTGCTCTTGTACCAGACCGCCTCGGGCAAGTCATCCTGTGTCACCCGGTCACTCATGTCTCTCCCAAAATCTTATTGATGAAGGTCAGCGACTCGCTCGGAGTAAGCGCCTGTGCTCTGAGAATGCCGTACTGCTCCTCGCCATCTCTGACAAGCGTTCTCTCCATGTGCAGGTGGCTGTCACGCTGCACCTCAACGTATGCCATCCTCCGACCCTCACAGGTTTCGATCAAGGTGAACGGCCCCGCCAAACCGCAGTGTTCCTGGCGCGCAGTCGGCATCACCTGGACTTCAACGTTGCGCCGCTGCCCGACCCGGAGAATCTCCTCAAGCTGCTCCCGCAGGATCGCCGAACCCCCGACAGGACGCCTCAGGACCGATTCCTCCACCACGAAACTCAACGTCGGCAGGGGGCGGCGCGCGAAGATACGCTGCCTCGCCAGCCGCGCAGCGACACGTTCTTCAATGGTCTCGTCGTCCAGTAGTGGGCGACGCATGGTGAACACCGCACGCGAGTAATCCTCCGTCTGCAACAACCCCGGCACGGCCAACGCCGCATACACGTGGAGTGAGACCGCCTCCCCCTCCAGCCGAGCCATGTCCCTAAAGAAGGCCGGGTACTGGGACCGGGCGACGAGTTCTTTCAGGGCTCTCAACACACCTCCCGCGCGCAGCACCTCGTCAGCCTTGTCGATGAAGTGCGGCTGAGGCATACGGCGGCCCTGCTCGATCGACGCCACCGATTGCGGGGCATACCCCACCTGTTTGCCGAACTCCACCCGGTCCATGCCGGCCTGGGTGCGCAGCAGCTTCAGCTGACGTCCGAAGGCCGTCACCACGCCGTGCCCCGGCTCGTCCTCCGGCCGCTGCCCCAACGGCTCCGGTTCGCGCTCGGTGGTCCCGCCTTCGTCCCGCATGGGCCTTCACTCTTCCCTTCGTGTGCACGTGGTCTGCCGCGTGCGTACGAGCGACACACGACGGCGAGTGACTACTTGTCACGCTACGACATAGACGCAGGTCATGGGGCCAAGTCGAGCAACCCCACCGATCCCACCCGCTACACCGAACGCACTCGCCACCCCGGGCACGCGTCGGCCCCGTGGTCGGCACTGTCCAGGACCGAGGAGCGCCGCACCGTGCTGCCGAGCGGCTCGCACGGGCGGACCAGGGTTTGTCGCCGACCAGGTCGCCGGGTGCCAGCGGCAACGCGCGCACCGAAGCGCGACCCGGCAGCCGCTTTCGGCGGGAGCAACGACCGCTCCCTCTCGCGGCACGCGGCACGCGGCACGCGGCACGCGGCACGCGGCCAGGGAACGCATGGGGGCTGTCAGTTGTCGGCTACTCCCACGTGAGCCGTTGCCCATCCGGGCCGACGTGAAGCCGCATGCGATCGGCAGTCGGTCGCCCGTCCGCCTGCCAGCGTGTGACGCTTTCGGCGATCTGATCCCACAGGCGCGTCGGGCCGCCCTGCCGGACCCTCCACCGTGCGCCGTCCCAGAAGACGACCGCCCACGATTCTCCGTCCACGTCGATCACGACGTGTTCGGTTCGGCCGTCCCGTTCGAGCGCGAACCGCTGCGCGCGAGGTGCGGCGAACTGCGCGACGAATCGGGCCGTCCAGTCGTCGAGCACGTCCGCGCCGAACACCGTGGGCAGTGCGTCGCTCTCACCGAGGTTCGGCAGCATCCCGAGCGGGGGCGGAAGATGCGGGCGGGCCAGCATGAACGACACCTGCCCGCCGAGGACCGGACCACTGGCCGTGCCGTCGTCGGCGACCGTGAGCCGTACGAGTTCGGACGCGTGCATCCATCCGGCGACCGTGACCAGGACCTCACCACCGGGCCGGGTCTGCGCGAGCCAGTCGGCCGGCACGGTGTGTACGCCGCATGTCGCGATCACGCGGTCATACGGGCAGCCTTCCTCATACCCCGCCAGGCCGTCGCCGACCACCCGGGAAGGCCAGTAGCCGGCGCCCCCGAGCGCCATCCCGGCGCGGGCGGACACCTCCGCGTCCACCTCGACCGTGGTCACGTTGTCCTCGCCGACCACATGGCAGAGCAACGCGGTGGAGTAGCCCGTGCCCGTGCCGATCTCAAGGACGCGCGTTCCCTCGGTGGCCCGCAGGTCTTCGAGCATCCGCACGACCAGCCCCGGCAGGGTGGACGACGAGGAGGGCGCCGCCGCGATGCGCCCCTCGACCTGGTCGGGGAAGACGCCCCCGGCCACCTGCGTCACGAGGGTGTCGTCCTCGTAGATCCGCCCGAGTCCGGCCGCGTCGTGCCCGGACACAGGCCGGTACCAGCCGCCGTCCTCGTACTCGAACCAGCCACGCGGGAGAAACGCCTCACGAGGCACGGACGACACGGCCGCTTCCCACTCCGGGCTGCGAAGTGCGCCGGACTCGGTCAGGTGCCGCACGAGGTCGGCCCGCAGGCGCTCCGAGGGCAGGGGATCAGTCATGAGGGCTCGCTCCGTTCTCCAACAGGTCTGCGATTGCGCTGGTGACCGGCAGTCCTGCCGCGTCTTCGAGCCAGGCCCATTGACCGTTCGGGTTGCACTCCAGAAACCACCATGCGCCGTCGGCGGTCACGGCGAAGTCGAAGGCTCCGAAGTTCAGCCCGAAGTCGGCGAGGAACCGCACCAGCGTCACGCGCATCTCCTCCGGACAGGCCACGGACTCATAGGTGAGGCGCTGATACTCCGCCCTCCAGTCCACGACCCCGGGCGGCGCGGTGATCCGAGCACTGAACACCTGCTCACCGACAACGACCGCGCGCACGTCCGCCACCTTGGGCACCCGAGCTTGGAACAGGTGCGCGCTGTGACTGACGGCGCCGTCGATCTCCCCGGCCTCGACGGGCGCGGCCCAGATACCGGCGGGCTCGCCCTCCAGGTCGTACGCACCGGTGTGCAAGGCCTTGTACACGGCCGGCTGCGCGGCGCAGAAGGCCTTGGCCTCCGCCGGATCATTCGTGATCAGGGTGGCCGACACCGTGAGCCCCATCCGTGCTGCGGCGTCCAGCTGCGCGGGCTTGTACTCCGCCCGCGCGATGGCCTGCGGATGACTGAGATACAGACACCCCGGAAGCGCTCCCAGCACCCCGCCCAGTCCCCGTCGGTTCTCCTGAGCGGCGAACCGGGCCGCCTGCTCGCCGCTGCCCGTCGGGTAGACGTTCGGGCGACGGTGGTACAGGGCGCGGACGGCGGACAGGTCGGCCGCCCGGTCGCCGACAGTGAGCTGTCCGCCCCATCCGCCCGGCCCGAGGCGTGCGGCGAGCACCGACAGGGCCGGAAAGTCCCGTCCAGGGTCGAAGCGCAGGACAGGGACCCGGCGCCGGTTCAACTCCGCGATGACCAGATCAGCGGTGGCGTCCTCGTCCTGCGTGCAGACCAGCACCGGGCGTCCGTCCACGGAGCTTTCCCTAGTCCTGCGTCGCGTCGTGACCGGAGTCGGCGTCCACCTTGCCGTCCTTGCCCACCTGCGTGGGCGGGTAGGTGTTCACGCTCGTCCCGTGCCTGCCGAGTTCGGCCGGCGTCATCGCGCCGTCCTCCCCGACCCATCGCCCGGTCTGCGTGACCGGGTCAACGCCCGCGTACCGCCAGGGCGAAGGGGGCCCGTTGCGCAGCGGGGTCATACGGCGCAGTCCCCACGGGGCCTGTGCGGTCGTCTGTGTACGTGCGAGGCTCGTTTGCACGTCTCCTCCTCGGTCGATTCGTACGGTGGATGCGGTGCAGGGCCCGCCCGGCAGGGGCTCGACCCGTCCAGGCCTTGCGGGCGGATGACCGGCCGGGCCGGGGGTCTTCGGGCGATACGGCCCACGCTGCTGGTCACGAGCGTGCCGCCCCCCGGAACGCGCCATCGGCTGTGACTTTCCACCCGTGTGGGCGACTCGTAGGCGCCCCGGACGCCGGCCGAGGGGAGTCCGGCCGGAAACCCGTCCGAGGGGCGTGACCATGCGGTCCGCGACGTTCCGGCGGCAGCCCGCGTGCCAGGTCCCGGTACGTGTCCGCGCTGCCGGACTGCGCCTCGCACTCCGGCTCCGCCGTCGCGTTCCGCACGGCAGGACACGGCAGGACACGGCAGGACACGGCAGGACACGGCAGCGGAACGTCCGGCAGGTCGCCCGCGGTACTCCCGTCGCCGGTGCTGACGTTTCAACACGTCGGCGTCGCTCGTGTCGCGCCCGAACTCGCCGTGTGCGGGTTCGGCGCGCGCCCCGCAGTCTTCGACGGGAACGGCCGGACGGCTCGTGTCGCAACTTCCGCCCGGCGCTCCGGGGGCCGATCCTCCGCTTGCTGACTCATGATCCCTCCGTACACCTCGTGTGTGCGCACCCCGATGGAACGGGTAGTAACGCACCGCATTCCAACCCTTACAGATATTGCCGATGAGGTCTGCCGGTTACACGGCGGGACTGTCACCGAATACCCTGGGTTGACAGCGAATCGATCCGAACAGGAGTTCGGTGGAGTGGAGTTGAACAGCGAGAACGCCAAGCTCACGCCCCGGGTCAGGCTCGGCAGACGGCTGCGGCGGCTCCGTGAGCGCAAGGGCTTGTCCCTGCGCCAACTCTCCGAACGGGCGGGCGGTTACTCGCACAGTTACTTGGGTCGGGTGGAACTCGGGGAACAGCTTCCTTCGGAAGCCATGGCCAACACGCTGGATCACTTCTTCGATACTGACGGAGTGCTGGCCGAACTCCTTGAGTTGGCCCACGACACACTGATTCCGGATTACAGCCGGAAAGCCGTTGACAAGGAACCCGAGGCCAGGCGCATCCAGGTCTTCAACAGCAGCGTCATCCCCGGACTTCTTCAGACCCCGGGGTACACGCGAGCGGCCTTCCGGAGATCCCAGCTGGGCGAATCCGAGGAACAGATCAGCGAACGCGTTGCCATCCGTGTGAAGCGACAGCGAATCCTGGACCGCAAGGAACCGCCCTATTACTGGGGAATCATGGACGAGTCGGCACTTAAGCGCCCCATCGGTGACCCACCGTGCATGGCTGCACAGATGAAGCATCTGTTGCGACTCGCGGTCCGTTCGCACGTAACCGTGCAGGTCCTCCCCTTCGACCGAGGGGGGCACCCGATGCTCGGGGGGAGCCTGACCTTGCACACGTTGCCCGATGGCGCGACCATTGCCGTAGTCGAGAGCTTCGACTCCGGTGAACCAGTGGAGTCGCCGAGAAGAGTTCTTGAGCTGACGCAGAGGTTTGACACGGTGCGCTCCCTGGCCCTCACGGACGATGAATCCTTCGATCTGATCCGCACCTACGTGAAAGAGTACGAAGTTGAAGACGATCCCTGACGCGTCGACTCTCCCCGCCTGGCGCAAGTCCAGCCATAGCGAGAACAACGCGGGCGGATGCGTGGAGGTGTCAGACGGATATGCCGAGGGCGTTCCGGTGCGTGATTCCAAGGCCCCGTACGGCCCTGCGCTCATCTTCGACGGGGCCGCTTGGTCGTCGTTCGTCGGCGCCGTCAAGGGCGGTGAACTCCCCGCCTGAGCCGAGCCCCGCAGCAGACCCCCGCGTGACCGGCGCTCGCGAAGCGGCGAGGGCCGCCGCCACGGCTGCGCGGAGCCACGCCTGCACATCGCGGAGCGCGGGACCTGCGCGCTCGCCCCCTGTCCCACAGCCCGATCGGCCCCTCTCCTCATCGGTACGCGCGGTGCCGGTGGCGGTGTTCGACCTCCGGACACCTCGACCGGGCCGGTTGATACACCTGCTGGAGGCGAACCGGTGGACGGGCGATCACCGCGACCGCGAGACTGGTCCCCGACCTGAACGGGCCGGTGCCGCGCGGCGCCGGTGAGGGACATGCGACGGGGGAACGGTGGCGGACACGCCGATCGCGGGACGGTACGAACTCCTCGGCCCACTCGGCCGCGGCGGCATGGGGGACGTGTGGCGGGGCTACGATGCCGTGCTGGACCGGCCGGTGGCGGTGAAACTGATCCGCCGGCAGTCCGTGACCTCACCGGATCTCGGACAGGAGTTCGTCAAGCGCTTCCAACGCGAGGCGCGGGTCACGGCACGCATCCGGCACCCCGGCGTGCCGCAGGTGTACGACGCGGTGCTCGACGACGCCTTGGAGCACCTGCACCTGGTGATGGAACTCGTCGACGGGGTGCCGCTCACCGACTGCGTGGACGCGGCCCGGGAACCGGACGGACACGGCCTGCCGGTGAGCTGGGCGGCCTCGGTCCTCGCCCAGGTGGCGACGGTCCTCTCCCACGCGCACGGAGTGCCGGTCGTCCACCGTGACCTGAAGCCGGCCAACATCCTCGTCGCGCAGGACGGGACGGTGAAGGTCCTCGACTTCGGCATCGCCGCCATACTGCGCACCGACGTCACCAAACTGACGGCCACCGGGAGCCCCCTCGGCAGCCACCACTACATGGCGCCCGAGCAGGTGCTCGGCGGGCGGATCACACCGCAGGCCGACCTGTACGCGCTGGGCTGCGTCCTGCACGAACTCCTCAGCGGCGAGAAGGTGTTCACTGCCGACAGCGAATACGTGCTGATGTACCGGCACGTCAACGACGCCCCCACCCCCCTGGGCCGGTTGCGTGCGGACGTGCCGCGGGAGCTGGAGGCGCTCGTCCTGCACCTGCTCTCCAAGGAGCCCGAAGGCCGGCCCGCCGACGTGCAGGAGGTGTACGAGCGCCTGCTTCCGTTCGTCCCCCCGCCCGGTGCGGCGCCGTTACCCGTCGATGCCCTCCCGCACGGGCTGCCCGATCCGACCGGCCTCTTCCGGCTCCCGTACGCGCCCCGACCGCGGGGCGCGGCCGGGCAGCGGCCCGCGAGCGGCGCGGACGACTCCCCCGCTCCCGCCCCGATGCCGGAGACCCTGCGGGCCGAGATCCGCGAGGTCCACGCCCACTACGACGCGCTGATGCAGGAGGAGCGCTGCGCCCAGGCGGCGGAAGTCGTCGGCGAGGTGGTCGATCCCGCCGCGCGCGCCCTGGGAGCCGACAACAAGGTCGTGCTCGGGCTGCGGACCCGGCGGGCGGTGAGCCGCCTGCTGGGCGGCGACGTCCGTGCCGCGCTGCCGGAGTTCGACGCGCTCGCGGAGGCCTACGCGCGCACCACCGGGCCGGCCGGGGAGCAGGCGCTCGACTGCCGCGCGCAGGCCGCGCGTTGCCGTGCCGAGCTGGGCGAGGTCACCGCCGCCCTGGCCGAGCTCCGCGCGGTCCTCGACATGGTGCGGTCGGTCGACGGCGAGGAGGGAGAGGAAGCCCTCGTGCTGCGCCGCGACATCGGCATGCTGCTGCTCGCGCAGGGCCGCAGCGCCGAGGCCGGCGCACTGCTCGTCCCCCTGCACGCCGACCTCGTACGGGTCCTCGGGCCGGAGGACGAGCTGACCGTCGAGATCGCCGAGACCCTGGCCCTCGTCCGCCTCGCTCTGGAACATCCGCGGGCCGAGGAGTGAGGCCACCGGCCCCCGTGCCGGACGCACCGCCGTGCGCCCCTCCCCCAGCGGGGGAAGCCCGAGGCCGAGTACGCACCACGCCTGCTCTCGCGCGCGTTGACCGCGCAAGCGGTACGGATCGTCACCGGCTTCAGCACGCAGGAAGCTGCGTTGACGGTCCTCGACGGTGAGGCCGACCATTACTGACGACCGCCCCTCACGAGGAAGCACCTGCCGCCCATGCCGCACCTCGCCTTCGACATCTCCTTCTGCGCCCAGCTCGGCAAGCTCCAGGGCACCGTTCGGCAGGGGGTGTTCGACGCCTGGGAGAAGTTCGAGCGGCTCACTCTGGAACAGCTCTTCAAGGACCCGGGGCTGAACCTGGAGTCCCTGACCGGTGCGCGCGACAGGCACATCCGCACGATCCGCATCGACCGGGGCACCCGGGGCGTGCTCCTGGCGCCGGACCGCGGGGACACGTTCGTCCTGCTGCGGGTGATGCCGCACGACAAGGCCAACGCCTGGGCGGTGAAGCAGAAGGCCAGTATCAACACCGTCACGCAGGCGGTGGAGATCCGCGACATCACCGTGCTGGAGGAGCTCACACCCGCCTATGAGCGCATCGCCGCCGCTCCTGACCGGCGGCTCTTCGCCAAGGTGTCCGACGGCGACATGGGCGCGCTCGGCATCGACGCCACCACGCTCCGGCAGGCGCGTGTGCTGACCAGCCTCGAACAGCTGGAGGTGTTCGCACCCCACTTCCCGCAGGACCAGCGAGAGGTTCTGGAGTACCTGGCCGCGGGGTTCGGCGTCGACGACGTCTGGCGCGACCTGGTCGCCCCCAGCCTGGCCGGGCGGTCGCTCGACCAGTCCTCGCCCCCCGTGGACACCGCCGACTACGACACCGCGATCCGCCGCACCCGCACCCGCATCGCGCTGGTCAGCGCCTCCGAGGAGCTCCGCGAGATCCTCGACAAGCCGTTCGCCGCCTGGCGGATCTTCCTGCACCCCTCACAGCACCGCGTGGCCTACCGGGCGTCCTACTCCGGGCCCGCCCAGGTCACCGGAGGGCCGGGCACCGGCAAGACGGTCGTCGCGCTGCACCGCGTCCGGCACCTGCTGCGGCACCTCCGCGACGGGGACCGCATCCTGCTGACCACCTACACGAACTCCCTGGTGACAGCTCTCCGCAGCGGGCTCGAAGGTCTTGTCGAGAACGAGGAGCTGCGTTCGCGGGTGGACGTGACGACCGTCGACTCGTTCGCCGGCCGGGTGCTGCCCGGCAGCGGTGAGTGCCGTCCGCTGTACGGGAACGAGGAGCACGCCCGCTGGACGAAGGCCGCGCTGGCCGCTGGGAGCGAGGCCACCTGGCAGTTCCTGGCCCAGGAGTACAAGCACGTCGTCCTCGCCCAGGACCTGCGCAGCCTCGAAGACTACCTGGCCGCCGACCGCAGGGGACGCGGCAGCGCACTGCCCGCGGCCGAGCGTCCGGCGGTCTGGCGAGTCGTCGAGGAGTTCACCGCGCAGCTGGCGGCGGACGGACTGCGCACCTACCTGGGAACCTGCGCGGAGGCGGCGGACCTGCTCGCGAAGGAGGGCCCGCGGTACCGGCACGTCGTCGTGGACGAGGCGCAGGACCTCCATCCCGCGCAGTGGCGGCTGCTGCGCGCGGCCGTCCCGGAACGCCCGGACGACCTGTTCATCGCGGGCGATCCGCACCAGCGCATCTACGACACCAGGGTCTCCCTCAAGGCCCTCGGGATCAGGGTGACCGGCAGGTCGGCCAAGATGCGCAAGAACTACCGCAGCACCCACGAGATCCTGACCTGGTCCACCGCGCTGCTGCTCGGACGTCCCTTCGAGCAGTTGGAGGACGACGGCCGCCACGACACGCTGATCGGCTACCGGTCGGCACTGCACGGCAACGGCCCCGAGGTGCGCGCCACGGACTCCGAGGACGCCGAGTTGGACGCGCTCGTCGCGCGGGTGCGCGCCTGGACGGAGGCCGGTGTCCCGGCCGCGGACATCGCCGTCGGCGCCCGCTTCAACCGCAACTGCGACCAGGCCGTTGCCGGACTGCGGGACGCCGGGGTCGCGGCGGTACGGCTTCGCGGGGACGCGCCGAAGAACACCGAGGCGGTGCGCGTCGGGACCATGCACTCCCTCAAGGGCCTGGAGTTCCGCTGTGTCGCCGTCATCGGCGTCCGCCAGGGCGCCGTGCCCTTCGCCAAGGCCGTCACCCCGGTCGAGGTGGACCGCCTCCAGCACGAGGCCGACCTGGCAGCCGAGCGCTGTCTGCTCTTCGTGGCCTGCACACGCGCCCGCGACAGCCTCCACGTGTCGTGGACGGGGACTCCGAGCCCGTTCCTGACGGAGGCGGGCGCCGTGTGACGCCTGCCCCCCTGCGGGGTGAGCCGCCCTGGGGCGTTCAGGGGTGGGAGGTGAGGTAGCCGCCCATGGAGGTGAAGTACTCGGTCGCGGGGAGTTCGCGACCGTCCTCGGTACGGACGCGGGTGATGGCGAGGCCGTGGTTGCGGCCCCGGCGGGCGTCGGCTCCGGCGACGATCACGACTCCCTCGCCCTCGCGGTAGAAGATGCGGCCGGGGGTGCCGCCGTAGCGGCCCTCCGAGACGAAGGCGGAGAGGATTTCGAGGCGCCTGCCGCGATGGTGGGTGAACGCGGCCGGATACGGGGCGGACTGGGCGCGGATCAGGCGCCCGAGGTCCTCGGCGGACCAGCCCCAGTCGATCCGGATGTCCTCCTCGGCGCGCTTGTGGAAGAAGGTGGCCCGGGAGCGGTCCTGCGGGGTGAACTCGGTCCGCCCGGAGGCGATGAGGTCGAGCGCGCCGCGGGTGACCGGGGCGATGAGCTCGACCGTCCGGTGGAAGAGGTCGGTCGCCGTGTCGTGGGGTCCGACGGTGACGGCCTGCTGGAGGACGATGTCACCGGCGTCCAGTTCCTCGTCCATCATGTGGGCGGTGACGCCGACCTCCGGCTCTCCGTTGACGAGGGCCCAGATCAGCGGCGAGAAGCCGGCGTACGCGGGCAGCAGCGAGTCGTGGACGTTCAGCGTGCCGTGCCGGGGCAGGGTGTAGATCCGCGGGGGGATCCAGGTGCGCCAGTTGTTGGCCACGATGATGTCCGGGTCCGCGTCCTTGAGGAGCTGGAACAGCTCCTCGTCGTCGGGCCGGTTGCGGATGATCACCGGGACGCCGTGCTCGGTGGCCAGGTCGGCGACGGAGTCGCTCCAGATCCTCTCGTAGGCGTGCTCGCTCCGGGGGTGCGTCACCACGGTCACCACGTCGTGCTCGGAGTCCAGGAGCGCGCGCAGGGTGCGGTGGCCCCAGGTCTGATATCCGAACATGACGACCCGCATGAAGGTTCCTCCCGAGTGGAGCTACTTGAGTGGGGCAACTGACCGACAGCAAGTAAAGCAAGGCTTACCTAACTACGCAACACCGCTGCACGGCACGCCCTTTCAGGCCCCTGAACCGCGAACGGCACGGCCGCCCCGTCGACAGGCTCCACCAGATCAGGTTAGCCTCACCTAAGTCAGAACCCGGGTCGCTGCTCTCCGGCATGCCCCGGGCCGCCCGTTTCCATGCCGCCCGGCCGGCGCCGTCCCGCACGATGGGAGTGACATGTCTCAGGTTCCACCTGGCGACGCACCTCTGATCCACGACCTCATAGGCATCGGCTTCGGTCCGTCCAACGTGGCCATGGCCCTTGCCCTGAGCGAGCACAACGCGCGCGTCGGCAGGCAGGAGGCGGTCACTTCCCACTTCTTCGAGCGGCAACCGCGGTTCGGCTGGCACCGCGGCATGCTGATCGACGACGCGACGATGCAGGTGTCCTTCCTCAAGGACCTGGTGACGCTGCGGAACCCGGCGAGCGAGCACAGCTTCCTGTGCTACCTCCAGAGCCGGGGGCGGCTGGTCGACTTCCTCAACCAGAAGAACCTCTTCCCGCTGCGGGTCGAGTTCCACGACTACCTGGAGTGGGCCGCCGCGAAGGTCGACGACGTGGTCTCCTACGGCCACGAGGTCCTCGCCGTCGAACCGGTCCTGTGCGAGGACGGGTTGGAGGTGGAGTACCTGGACGTGACGGTGCGCTCGGGCTCCGAGGTGGTCGTCCACCGGGCCCGCAACCTCGTGCTCGGCACGGGCCTGCGGCCGCGGATGCCGGAGGGCGTCGAACGCTCGGACCACCTCTGGCACACCTCCGACCTGCTCGGCCGGGTGGAGCGGCTGGCGGAGGGACAGCCGTCGCGCTTCGTCGTGGTCGGTGCCGGCCAGAGCGCCGCCGAGAACGTCGCCTACCTGCACCGCCGCTTCCCCGGGGCCGAGGTCTGCGCCGTCTTCTCCCGCTACGGCTACAGCCCCTCGGACGACAGCAGCTTCGCCAACCGCATCTTCGACCCCGACGCGGTGGACGACTACTTCTCGGCCCCCGACAGCGTCAAGCGGAAGCTGATGGACTACCACGGCAACACCAACTACTCCGTGGTCGACATCGACCTGATCGACGACCTGTACCGCGAGGCGTACCGGGAGAAGGTCCTCGGCACCGAGCGGCTGCGCTTCCTCAACGCGTCCCGGCTGACCGCCCTGGAGGAGGGCCCGGAAAGCGTGCGGGCCACCGTCACCTCCCTGGTCACGGGAGAGGAGACACACCTGGACGCGGACGCCGTCGTCTTCGCCACCGGCTACCACCCCGCCGACCCGCTCGGCCTCCTCGGCGAGGTCGCCGGCCGCTGCCACCGCGACGAGCGGGGCCGTGTCCGCGTCGCCCGCGACTACCGGATCGAGACGGACCCGGAGCTGCGCTGCGGGATCTACCTCCAGGGCGGCACCGAGCACACCCACGGCATCACCTCGTCGCTGCTGTCCAACACCGCGATCCGCGTCGGCGAGATCCTGGACTCGCTCCTGGACCGCCGGCTGCGGGCCGACGACGCCGCGGTACGGCCGGTCGCAGGCGGGATCGGCTCCGCGCGCTGAGCAGTGCCCACCACGACCGTCCCGTGCCGGAGCGCCGGCAGGACCCGCAAGGAGTGAACCGCAGCCATGGCCACCAACCCGTTCGACGACCCGCAGGCCCGCTTCCTGGTCCTGACCAACGAGGAGAACCAGCACTCGCTGTGGCCCGCCTTCGCCGAGGTACCGGCCGGGTGGCGCACCGTCTTCGGAGCGGACAGCCGTGCGGCCTGCCTGGAGTACGTCGAGGCGCACTGGACCGACATGCGCCCCGCGAGCCTGGTCGCCCGGCAGGGCTGACCGCGCGCGGTCCGCTACCGGGGCCGCGGGGCGGGAGCCCGGCGGCCCCGGCAGTGGACCCCCGCAGTGGGCCTGGGCCCGGAAGGCCGCCCGCACCCGCGCCCGGCCGCCCCCGCTCAGCCCGGGGCGTCCGCGTCGTCGGGGACGACGGTGGTGCCGGTGCCGTCGGTGCCGTCGGGGCCGAGAACTCCCCGCAGCACGGCGTGCGGCCGCCGTCCGTCCCGGATGTGCGCCGTGCGCACGCCCGCCCGGACGGCCCGCAGGCAGGCCTCCATCTTGGGGAGCATCCCGCTCGCCAGTTCCGGCAGCAGTTTCTCCACCTCGCGTGCGGTCAGGCGTGCGACGACCTCGGTGCTGTCCGGCCAGTCCGCGTACAGACCCTCGACGTCGGTGAGTACCACCAGCTTCTCCGCACCGAGGGCGGCCGCCAGGGCCGAGGCGGCGAGGTCGGCGTTGACGTTGTGGGCCTGCCCGTCGACTCCCCGTGCGACGGGTGAGACCACCGGGATGCGGCCCCGCTCCAGCAGGGCGCGCACGGCGTCCGGGCGCACCTCGGTGATGTCGCCGACGAGCCCGATGTCCACCGGCCGGCCGTCCACCAGGGCGTGCCGCCGGACGGCGGTCAGGGTGTGCGCGTCCTCGCCGGACATCCCCACCGCGAGCGGGCCGTGGCGGTCGAGGAGTCCGACCAGCTCCCGCTGGACGCGGCCCGTCAGCACCATCCGGACCACGTCCATGACCTCGGGTGTCGTCACCCGCAGCCCCGCCTCGAAGCGGACCTCCAGGCCGAGCCGGTGGAGCAGGGCACTGATCTGGGGCCCGCCGCCGTGCACCACGACCGGGTGGAGACCGGACCGCCGCAGCTCCACCACGTCGGCGGCGAAGGTCCGCCGCAGGTCCTCGTCGGCCATCGCGCCGCCGCCGCACTTGACCACGACCGTCCGGCTGCGGAAGCCGGTCGGCACGTCCGGCGCCGGGGGTGCCGTCATCGCACGCGCCCCGCGCCCGGCACCTCTCGCGCTTCCCGCGCCGTCTGTGCTTGCCGCGCCGTCTGCGACCGGCGGCGGGAGGCGCGGGCGAGCAGGTCGAGCAGCGGGCGGGTGCGGGACCAGCCGAGGCAGGAGTCGGTGACGCTGAGGTCCGGGCGGACCGCGGGACCGGCGGGGTCCTGGCGGCCGTCGGAGAGGTACGACTCGATCATGACCCCGGCCAGCGAGGATTCCCCGTCGGTGAGCTGCCCGGCCAGGTCGGCGACCACGGCCGGCTGGCGGTTGTGGTCCTTGCCGCTGTTGCCGTGCGAGGCGTCGACGACGAGCCGCTGCGGGAGCCCGGCCGCGGCCAGGGCCGTCCTGGCCCGGGCGACGCCCGCCCGGTCGTGGTTGGGGACCGGGCCGCCGCGCAGCACCAGGTGGCCGTCGGGGTTCCCGGTGCTGCGGAGGGCGGTGAGGTGCCCGTCCGGGGAGAGGCCCGGGAGGGTGTGCGGGTGCGCGGCGGACTGCACGGCGGCGACGGCCGTGTCCAGACCGCCGGAGACGCAGTTCTTCATACCGACCGGCATCGGGAGCCAGGAGGCCAGCTGCCGGTGCGGCTGGCTGGCGACGGTCCGCGCACCGATCGCGCCCCACGCGACGGTGTCGCTCACGTACGGGGCGAGGACGGGATCGACGAACTCGTAGGCCAGGGGCAGGCCGGTGGCCGCCGCGCCGGTCAGGAAGGACCGGCCGAGGGCGAGCCCGGCGGCCAGGCCGCCCCTGCCGTCCGGCGCGGGCGCGGTGAGCAGCCCGGGCCAGCCGGTGACGGTGCGGGGTTTCTCCAGGTAGGCGCGGAGGACGACGACCAGGTCGTCGGCGAGGCTCCCGGCAGCGGTAGCGAGCAGCGCGGCGTACTCCAGGGCCGCACCCGGGTCGTGCACCGAGCACGGGCCGACGACCACCAGCAGGCGCGGGTCCCGGCCGTCGAGGACGGCGGCGACGGTCTCCCGGTGGCGGGCGACGGCGTCCGCCGCCGCCGGGCGCAGGGGGTGGGCCGCCGCCAGTTCGGCGGGCGTGGGCAGCGGCCACCCCACGGCGCCCGCGGGCTCCTGACGGGCGTCCAGGGCGGTCGCACGGTTCACGGTGTTCACGGTGTTCACGGTGTTCACGGTGTTCACGGCTTCCTGAC
The DNA here is from genome assembly GCF_000424845.1 of Streptomyces sp. TAA040. Classification (NCBI taxonomy): domain Bacteria; kingdom Bacillati; phylum Actinomycetota; class Actinomycetes; order Kitasatosporales; family Streptomycetaceae; genus Streptomyces; species Streptomyces sp. TAA040. Next base: position 403,207 of record NZ_AUKR01000002.1, read on the forward strand.
GGGGGTTCGGGGCAACCGGGTGGAACCGGCCGCGGCGATCAGGCAGAGACCGAGCACCCACCAGAAGGTGTCGGCGAAGGCCTGCGGGAGGTCCGGGCCCCGCGCGGCCAGCCGTTCCTGGAGGACCACGGCGAGGACGGCGGTGCCGAGCGAGCCGCCGACGGTGTTGAGCAGGCTGAGCGCTCCGGAGGCGCGCGGGAGGTGCTCGGGCGCGATGCGGCTGTAGACGATGTTCATCACGGGCGCGCCGATCATGGCCATTCCGATGCCGCGGACGGCGAGGGCCGAGGCGATCAGGGCGTCCGGCAGCCCGTGTCCGAGCTGGGTGAAGGGGACGGTGCCGGCGAGGATCAGCACGATGCCGGTGACCACCAGCGTCCGCGGGGCGATCCGGTCGATGGTCCGGTTGACCAGGACCGATCCGGCCGCCGCGCCGATCCCCTGGGGTGCGAGGAGCAGCCCGGCCTCGAAGGCCGACAGGCCGCGGCCGGTCTGGAGGTACAGCGGCAGCAGGAACATGGTGCCGAACACCGAGGCACCCAGGGCGAGCAGTGCGAGGGCGGCGGCCCCGAAGGGCGGCCGGGCGAACAGGCGGGGGTCGATCAGCGGGGTGCGGCGGGTCCGCAGCCCGTGCACGGTGAAGCCGGCCAGCATCGCCAGACCCGCGGCGACGCCGATCGCGGCGGTCGGGGCGCGGCCGTGGGACACCTCGGTCAGCCCGAGGACCAGGACGGCCAGTCCCGGCGAGAGCAGCGCGGCTCCGCGGAAGTCGAACGCCGTCCGCCCGGAGGCCGGCGGCACCGCGGGGACGTGGCGGCGGGCGAGCAGGATCGCGGCCGCGCCGATCGGCAGGTTGACGAGGAACAGCCAGGGCCAGGGGGCCGCCGCGAGGATCGAGCCGCCGGCCAGCGGGCCGAGCACCGGGGACAGCAGCGGGACGACGGCGACGATGCTGAGCACCCGTCCGGTGCGTCCGGGGCCGGCGATGCGGGCCAGCAGCGCCTGGCCGGTCGGCGGGAGCAGGCCGCCGCCGAGACCCTGGATCACCCGGAACAGGATCAGGCTGGGTGCCGACCAGGCCAGGGCGCACAGCACGGAGCCGAGGAGAAAGAGCCCGACGGCGGCGAGCCACGTCCGCCGGCCGCCGAACCGGTCGGCGAGCCAGCCGGAGGCGGGCACGGCGGTGACGACGGCGAGCAGGTACGCCGTCGTCACCCACTGGATCTCGGCGACGGACGCGTCGAACTCCTCGGCCAGGGTGTCGATGCCGACGCTGACGATGGTGGCGTCCACCGTGGCCATGAAGGTGCCGAGGACCAGGATGAACGCGATCCGCAGCAGCCGTCCGTCGATCCGCTCGGCGCGCGGTGCGGCCTCCGCGCTCATCGGCGCTCCAGCAGGTCGCGCACGTCCTCGTCGAGGTGCCGCCCCAGCATGCGGAGCAGGTCGAGCAGCTCCGCCGCGAGCCCCTCGGCGTCCACGCCGGACGCCGCGGCCTCCGGTCCGGCGCGGTGGGCGAGTACGCCCGACCACCCCTCGCCGTCCGGCATGACCGTCAGGGTCACCGGATGGTGGGTGGCCTCGCGGAACCGGGTGCCGACGACCCTCAGGCCCGGGGCGGGTTCGCGGAGGCGGTCCGGGTCGACGGGGTAGTTCTCGAACACCACGAGGCTGTCGAACAGTCTGCGGCGCCCGGTCAGCCGTTCCAGGTCGGGCAGGGCGACGTGCTGGTGCTCGACGAGGGCCCGCTGCCGGGCCTGGAGGTCGGCGAGCGTCTCGGCGAGGGTGCCGGCGAGCCGGGCCCGGACCGGGACGGTGTTGGCCAGCAGCCCGATGATCTCCTCGACGCCGGCCAGTTCCGGCGGACGGCAGGCGACCATGGCGCCGAAGCAGACGTCCCGGCGGCCCGAGTGCCGGGCCAGCAGCAGCGCCCACGCCCCCTGGACCAGGGTGTTGCGGGTGAGGCCGCGCTGCGCGGCGAGGCGGCCGAGTTCGGCCACCAGCTCCGCGGCGAAGGTGAGGAGGGCGGGTTCCTGCCACGCCGGGCCGGGCTCGCCACAGCCGAGAGGGTCCCCCTCGGGCAGGCCGTCCAGTTCGGCGGCCCAGGCGCCGAGGTCCGGTTCCTGTTCGGCGCGGCGGCGCAGGTAGTCGGCGAACGGCACGGGGTCGGGCAGACCGGCGGGTTCGCCGGTGACCCGGGCGGTGTAGAGGGCGAACAGCTCGCCGAGGATGCGCGGGGCGGACCAGCCGTCGGAGAGCAGGTGGTGGCTGGTGAGCACCAGGTCGGCGCGCTCGGGTCCGTGCCGGATCACGGTCAGGCGCAGGAGCGGGCCCTCGGCGAGGTCGAACGGCTCGGCGAGGTCGGCCGCCAGGACCTCCGCGGCCGGTCCGTCGGACACCCGGCAGTCCGGGCGCGGCGCCCGCGGGATCACCGCCAGGTCGTCGGGGAAGACGGCGCCCAGGTTGGGGTGGCGGTCGAGCAGGTCGCCGCCCGCGGCGTGCAGGGCGGCGACGTCGAGCGGGCCGGCGAGCGAGAACACCGACTGGACGGTGTACGGGTCGGGGCGTTCGGTGCGCGAGTGCCGCAGCATCACCTGCTGGAGCGGGGTGAGTTGCTGCACCTCGGCGACCGGCCGTCCGCCGCCGAGGGCCCGGAGGCCGGGGGCGGCCGCGGTGCGCAGGAGCGCAGTGCGCAGGTGCGCGGCCAGCTCCTCGACCTCGGCGGCGGTGAACAGCGCAGACGGCCAGGTGATCCGCACGCCGAGCGCGTCCTCGCGGACCAGCGCGTTGACCATCAGGGCGTGGGCCAGGGGCAGTTCTTTGGTGCCGCCGGAGCCCAGCGGGTCGGCGTCCGGGGGCGCCTGCCACGGCGTCTCCTCGGCGGGGGCGCCGGGGAACCTGCCGAGGTAGTTCCAGGAGACCTCCGGCACCACCGGGTCCAGCAGCCCCGCGGCGGTCAGGATGCCGTGGCCGAGCCCGTCCCCCTGGGCGCGCAACCGCTCCGCGACCGCGGGCACGTCCTCGTCCGGGTCGAGCCGGACGGGGTGGACGGCGGTGAACCAGCCGACGGTCTGCGAGAGATCCACCTGCGGCGGGCGGCCGTGGCTCTCCAGCGCAACCAGCAGTTCCGGTGCGCCGCGCCATTCCCGCACGGCGCGGGCGAGGGCGCCGAGCAGGACGGCGTCCGGGGTGGTGCGGTGGAGGGCGGGCAGGGCGGCGACGAGGGCGCGCGTCGTTTCGGTGTCCAGCCGGAACTCGTGGTGGGCGGCGGTGGCCACGGTGTCCCGTGCCGGGTCGAGGGGCCGGGCCAGCGGCCGGGCGGACACTCCGGGGGCGGTCGTCCGGCGCCAGTGCGGCAGTTCGGAGCGGCGGTCGGCCTCGCGCAGGGTGCGTGCCCAGCCGAGGAAGGACTGACCGTGCCGGGCCGGCGAGCCGCCGGACCAGGCGTGCCGGAGGTCGTCGAGCAGGATGCGCCAGGAGACCCCGTCGACGACCAGGTGGTGGGCGATCAGCACGAGCCGCCCCGGCCGGTCCGGTCCGGCGTCCACCCACACCGCGCGCAGCAGCGGGCCGGTGCGCGGGTCCATCGACGCGCGAGCCGCGGCGGTCCCGGCGTCGGCCACCGCCCGCGGGTCGTCCCCGGCCGGTACGCGGGTGAGCACCCGGGCGCCGGTCACGGCACCGGTCGGCGGGATGCGGAGCACGTCCCCGGCCAGGTGGGCGCGGAGGACGTCGTGACGGGCCAGGACCGTGTCGAGCACGGCCTGCCAGGACTTCTCGTCGCCACCCGGCGGGACGCAGACCTCCACCCACTGGCAGAAGCCGTCCGCGGCGCTGCCCGCGCGGTGCAGCAGGTCCCGCATGACCGGAGTGAGCGGGGCGTCACCCACGGCGGGGGCCGCCTCGCCGTCGAGGGTGCGGGCCCGGGCCGCGATCCCGGCGACGGTCCGCCCCTCGAACACGTCCCGCGCGGTGAGGCCGAGTTCACGGCGGCGGGCCCGGGAGACGAGTTGCAGCGAGACGATGCTGTCGCCGCCGATCGCGAAGAAGTCGTCCTCGGGGCCGAGGTCGTCGGTGCCCAGGACGTCCCGCAGGACGTCGAGGAGGACCGCCTCGGCGGCCGTGGCGGGTTCGCGGCGGACGGCGGCGGGGGCCTCGGGGGCGGGCAGCGCGTCGGGGTCGAGCTTGCCGCTGGGGGTGAGCGGCAGCCGGTCGAGCGTCACGAACGCGCTCGGCACCATGTGGTCGGGCAACCGCGCCGCGAGGTGGGCACGGAGCCGCTCGTGGTCCGGGTCGGCGCCGTCGGTGGGGATCACGTGGCCGACGAGCCGGCCCTCCCGCAGCAGCACCGCACAGGCGCGCACCTCGGGATGGCGGGTCAGGGCGGTCTCGACCTCGCCGAGTTCGACCCGGAAGCCGCGGATCTTGACCTGGTGGTCGGCACGGCCGAGGAAGACGAGCTGCCCGTCCGGCCGCCAGCGCACGAGGTCGCCCGTGCGGTACATCCGCTCGCCCGGGGGGCCGTACGGGTCGGCGACGAACGCCGCGGCGGTCTGGCCGGGGCGGCCGAGGTAACCGCGGGCCAGGCTCGGCCCGCCGAGGTACAGCTCACCCGTCGCGCCGGTGCCGACGGGCTGGAGCCCGCCGTCGAGCACGTAGGCGCGGACGTTCGGGTCGGGGCGGCCGATCGGCAGCGGTCCCGGATCGTCCGGGTCGTACTGCCAGGTGACCGCGTTGATGGTCACCTCGGTGGGGCCGTAGGCGTTGAACAGCGCCCGGCGGCCGGTGCCCCAGCGGCGGGCGAGTTCCGGGTCGAGGCGCTCGGCGCCGACGACGAAGAACACCTCCGGGTCGACGGTGCGGTCGTCGGGCATGGCGGCGAGGAACGAGGGCAGCAGGTTCACCCCGGTCACCCGGTGCTCGACGAGGTAGTCGAGCAGTTCGTCGCCGGGGACGCGGACCTCCTCGGGGGCGATGACGGAGGTGCCGCCGGACAGCAGCGGCACCATGGTCTGCCAGAACGCGACGTCGAAACCGGTCGAGGCGAAGTGCAGGTAGCGGTCGTGCTCGGTGACACCGACGATCTCCTCCTGAAGGGCGATCAGGTCGGGCACGCCGCGGTGGGTCACCCCGACGCCCTTGGGCGTGCCGGTGGTTCCGGAGGTGTGGATGACGTAGGCGAGCGCGTCCTCGGTGAGGCCCGAGCGCGCCTCGGCCGGGTCGGTGTCCGGCAGCTCGGCGAGGGTGTCCGGGTCGTCCAGCCGCAGCACCGGGACCCCGGACGCGCCGGGGAGTTCGGCGCCGGTCGTCACGGCGGCGGCCGGGGCGACGCCGTCGAGCATGCCGGCCAGCCGCTCCCGCGGGAGACTCGGGTCCATCGGTACGTACACCGCACCGGCCTTGGCGATGCCGAAGAGCGCCACCGTCATCCCGACGTCGCGTCCGAGCAGGACGGCGACCGGGTCCTGCGGCCGCACGCCGCGCCGGATCAGCGCGTGGGCGAGCCGGTTGGCCTGCCGGTCCAGTGCGGCGTAGCTCAGGCTGCGGTCCCGGCAGACCACCGCCTCGGCATCGGGCTTGCGGCGCACCCAGGAGGCGAACTCGTCCAGCCAGTGGCCGCGCTCACGGGCGGGGGCGGGTCCGACGCCGAGGCGCAGCATCCGCTGCCGCTCCTCGGAGTCGAGCAGCGGCATGCCGAGCGCGGGTCGTTCGGGGTCGTCGGCGATCTCGTGCAGCAGGTGGAGCAGCCGGTTTCCGTGGTCGCGGACCTCCGCCGCGGTGAAGGCGCCCGGCTGGTGGCCGAGTCCGACGGTGATCGCGTCGTCCGGGATGACGATCACGGTGAGCGGGTAGTGGGTGGCGTCGGTGATCTCGACCCCGGCGAGGTCGAGTCCGGGGGCGAGCGTCGTACGGTTCCGGCTGGAGAGCGGGAAGTTCTCCATCACCAGCATGGTGTCGAAGAGTTCGCCGACCCCGGCAGCCCGCTGGATCGCGGGCAGACCGACGTGGTGGTGCTCGGCCAGGGCGAGGCCCTCGGCGTGCACCCGCGCCAGCAGCTCGCGCGCGGTGAGGTCCTGGGTGTACCGGACGCGCACCGGGACGGTGGTGCCGAGCTGTCCGATCATCGACTCCACGCCGTCCACCTCGGCGGGCCGCCCGGAGACCGGGCAGCCGAACACGACGTCGCGGCGGCCGGTGAGCCTGCCCAGCAGCAGGCCCCAGGCCGTCTGGAACACCGTGGAGAGGGTGACACCGTGTGCGCGGGCGAAGCCGCGCAGCCGCTCGCTGAACTCGCGGCCCAGGTCCAGGGTGACGCGCTCGGGCCGCTCGACGGCGACCCCGGTGCGCACGGGTGCCAGCCGTGTCGCGCCGTCCACGCCGGACAGCGCCTCCCGCCAGGCCTCCAGCGAGGCACCGGTGTCCCGGCCCGCGAGCCACCGGAAGTACTCCCCCGGCGGCGGCCCGGCCGGAGCGGTGGGGCCGCCGCCCAGTTCGGCGTAGAGGGCCAGCAGGCTGCGGCCGACCAGAGGCATCGACCAGCCGTCGAGGAGGGCGTGGTGGTTGGTGAGGACGAGCCGGTGCTCTCCGGGGCCGACCCGGGACAGCAGGAAGCGGATCAGCGGCGGCCGCGCCGGGTCGAACGGGCGGGCCAGCGCGGCACGGGCGGCCTCCTCGAAGCGGTCGTCCCGCGTCCAGTCCAGGGCGACGTCGGCGGGGACCACCTGCACGACCTCGTCCCCGGCCCGTGCCAGGTGCACGCGCAGCGCCGGGTGGCGGCGCAGCAGTTCCCGCGCGGCCTCGGCCATCCGCTCCGGGTCCAGCGCGCCGAGCAGGGTGGTCACGGCCTGGACGACGTAGACGTCGGTGTCGGTGTCCTCGCGGGCCAGGGTGTGGAAGGACAGCCCGAGTTGCAGCGGAGTGGCCGGCAGCACGTCCTCGACGCGACCGGTGCGTTCGAGGGCGTCGAGGGCGTCCTGGTCGAGGGCGACGAGCGGCAGGTCCGAGGGGGTGAGTCCGCCGGGCGCGCGGCGGGCGTGGTCGGCCAGCGCCGCCAGGGCCGCGTCCCAGGCCGCCTGGAGCCGCGCGACCTCGCCGGTGCCGAGCACTCCGGTCGCGGCGGTCCACTCGACGGCGAGCCGGGGCGCGCCCTCCTCGTGGACGAAGCAGTTGAGTGCCAGCACCTGCTCCAGGGCCTTGGCCCCGGGTTCGACCACCGCGAAGGCGTCCCGCTCCGGCAGGCGCCACCCGGTGCCGGGCGGCGCGGCGAACCGCCCCAGGTAGTTCAGCAGGACGTCCGGGGGCGCGGTGGCGGACAGTTCGGGGCCGGCCACCGGGTCGAGGGTGCGCAGCACGCCGTAGCCGACGCCCCCGTCCGGGACGCCGCGCTTGGCCTCCTTCGCGGCGCGCAGCACCTGCCGCACGTCCCCGGCCGCGGGGACGCGGACGGGGTACTCGCTGGTGAACCAGCCGACCGTGCGGGACAGGTCGAGGTGCTCGCGGCCGTGGCCCTCCATCGTCACGGTCACCGCGTCGGGGGGCGGCGCGCCCGTCCGGTCGGGGGTGGGCCCGCGGTCCGGGTCGCGGGGGGCGCCCTCGCCCGGGTCGCGGGGGGCGCCCTCGCCCGGGTCGCGGGGGGCGGCGTGGTCCCGGAGGGCGAGGACCAGGGCGGCCAGCAGCACCTCGTCCACCCCGGCGCGGTAGGCGGCGGGGAGGGTGGTCAGCAGCGCCTCGGTGGTCGCGGGCGAGGCCAGGGTGACCGACCGGTGGGCGGTGGCGGCGGTGTCCCGCTCCTGGTCCAGCGGGCGGGCACCCAGTCGGGTAGCGGAGCCGAGCGCGCCCCGCCAGTGGTCGAGTTCGCCCCGCCGCGCGCCGGACCGCCCCTGCTCGGCGAGGAGTCGCGCGTGCCGCCGCCACGAGGAGCCGACGGGTTCCGGGGTGCCGCCGGTGCAGGCGGTGTGCAGGTCGGGCAGCAGGACGCGCCAGGAGACGCCGTCCATGGCCAGGTGGTGGACCACGAGGACCAGCCGGTCCGGCTCGGTGCCGCCGGTCCGGAGCAGGGCCGCCCGCAGCAGGTCGCCCGTCCGCGGGTCCAGCTCCCCCGCCAGCCGCCGGGCCGTCGCCGCCGCGAACTCCTCGGAGGCGGCGACCCCGTAGGAGGCGGCGGGGACGGCGTGCGTGGTGACGGCGGGCCGGACCGCGCCCCGGGGCAGGACTTCCAGGCCGTCGTCCCCGACCCGCAGCCGGAGGGCGTCGTGCCGGTCGAGCACAGCCCGCACACCCGCGGTCAGGGCGTCGTACGCGAGGCCCTCGACCCGCAGCGCGGTCCACTGGGCGTACCCGGCGACGACGTCCGCGTCCGGGTGCGGATCGAGCAGGCCGCGCACGATCGGCGGTGCGGGGACCGGTCCGGCCGGCTCGTCCACCGGCCCGGCGGCGTCGTCGGCGGCTTCGGCGGAGGCGGCGAGCGCGGCCAGGCTGCGGCGCGCCAGCAGGTCCCGCGGGCGCAGCGCGAGGCCGTGCGTCCGCAGCCGGCTGCTGACGGTGATCGCGGTGATGCTGTCACCGCCGAGGGCGAAGAAGTCGTCGTCCACGCCCACCCGTTCGGCGTCGAGCACCTCCCCGAGGACGGCGCACAGCAGCCGCTCCCGCTCGGTGCGCGGTCCGCGGCCGCCGCCGGTCACCGCGGGCGCCGGCAGGGCCGCGCGGTCGAGCTTGCCGTGGGTGGTGACCGGCAGTGCGTCGAGCACCACCACCGCCGCGGGCACCATCGGTTCGGGCAGGCGCGCGGCCAGCCGTTCCCGCACGTCCTCCGGCGTGAACGGGCCGCTGCCGGACTCCGCACCGACCGCGGCCCGTACGACGTAGCCGACCAGCCGGGAGGAACGCACTGCGGCGGCCGCCGCGGCGACCCCGGGCAGCGCGGCGAGCGCGGCCTCGACCTCCCCGGTCTCCACCCGGTGGCCGCGGATCTTGACCTGTCCGTCGCCGCGTCCCAGGTACGCGAGACCGCGGCCGGGCACCCACCGGGCCAGGTCGCCGGTGCGGTACATCCGCTCCCCCGGCGCACCGAACGGGTCCGCCACGAAACGCCCGGCGGTCGCACCGGGCCGGCCGAGGTAGCCGCGGGCCAGGTGCGGCCCGGCCAGGTACAGCTCGCCCGACCCGCCGTGCGGCACCGGGTGCAGCGCGTTGTCCAGGACGTAGGCGCGGGTGCCGGCGAGCGGGTGCCCGATCGTCCGCTCGTCGCCCGTGATCGGCGCGGTGGTGCTGTCCACGGTCGCCTCGGTCGGTCCGTACATGTTCCGGGCGGCGACGCCGGAGGCGGCGATCCGCCTCCACAGCGCGGGCGGCGCGGGCTCGCCGCCGAGCACCAGCAGCGCGGGGCGCCGGGCCAGCAGCCCCCCTTCCACCAGGGGCGCGGCCATCGACGGCGTGGTGTCGACGACGTCGATGCCGTCCCGCTCGTACACGGCGAGCAGGGCGTCGGCGTCGCGGGAGGTCTCGGTGCCGTAGAGGTGCAGGGTGTGGCCGCACAGCAGCCACACCAGGTGGTCGAACGCCGAGTCGAAGGCGAGGGAGTAGGTGTGGGCGACGCGCAGCCGTCGGCCCGCGGTCCGCTCGGCCTCCGCCACGACCGTCGCCCGCTGGTGGTGGAGCAGCGCGGCAAGGCCGCCGGCCCGGCCGAGGACGCCCTTGGGCCGCCCGGTGGAGCCGGAGGTGTGGATCACGTGGGTGAGGTGCTCGGGGTGCCGGGGCGCGGCCAGTTCCCCGGGCCGCAGCGGCGCGCCGGAGAGGTCGGCCGCCTCGGCGCGCAGGGTGTCCCACGGCAGTCCGTCCACCGCCCCGGCGGTCAGCACCAGCGCGGGGCGGACGTCGTCGAGGAGCGCGCGCAGCCGCTCGGGCGGATGCGCGGTGTCCAGCGGCAGCACCGCGCCGCCCGCGTCCAGGACAGCCAGCAGGGCGACGAGGGCGTCGGCGGTGCGCGGCAGTGCGGCCGCCACGACCGCGTCCGGCCCGATCCCGCGGGCGCGCAGGGCGCGGGCCGTGCGGTGGACGCGAGCGGCCAGTTCCGCCGCGGAAAGCCGCTCCTCGCCGCACACCAGGGCGGTGTGCCCCGGGTCGGCGGCGGCCATGGCGTCGAACGCGGCCGGCAGGTCGAGCGGGGTGCCGGGCACGGCGGGCGGCGTCCAGGCGGTCGGCAGCGGCTCCGCACCGCCGGCGAGGGGAATCCGGCCCACCGGCAGTCCGTCGGTCAGCCCGGCCAGCAGGGCCCGGAAGCCGGTCAGCCTGCCGTCGACCGCCGCCTGGTCGTCGGTCCGGGCGTCGACCTCGAAGCCGAGCAGCAGGCCGCCGTCGCGGGTGGGCAGAACGCTCAGTCCCATGTCCTCGGGCGGGCCGCCGGCGACGTTGCGCATCACTCCGGTGGCCCCGGCGAAGTCGAGCGCCAGGTCGAAGGCCTTGAGGTTGATGCCGCGGCCGTGCAGCAGCGCGCCCGCTCCGGGTACGCCGAGGTCGCGCGGCAGGTCCTCGCCGCGGTACCGCTGGTGCGCGCGCGTCTCCCGCATGGCGGCGGCGACGCGGCGGCTCAGCTCCCCGAGCCCGTCCCCGCCGTGCACGGCGATCCGCATCGGCAGCACGTTGACCGCCATGGCGGGGGTGCGCAGGGCGGTGGAGCCGGTCCGGCACATCAGCGGGAGCGCGAACACCACGTCGGTGGGGCCCAGGGTCCGGTGCAGGTACGCGGCGTAGCAGGCGATCAGCGCCTCGCCCCAGGTGACGTGCTCCCTCTCGGCGAAGGCGCGCAGCCGGGCCGTCTCCTGCGGGGTGACGGCGGCACGGGCCGTCAGGGTGCGGTCGGGCGGCCCCTCGTCGCCGGCGGTGGTGACGAGGTCGGGGAGCGGAGTGAAGCGGTCGACCCAGTAGGCGCGGTCCTCGGCGGACCGGCCGCCCTCCCGGTAGGCCAGGTCGGCGGCGACGAGGTCGGCGAAGCGGCCGAAGGGCGGGGGCGCCGGCTCGGTGCCGCGCACCAGGGCGGTGTAGCGGGCCGCGGTGCGGCGGGCGAGCATCGCGGCGGTGTAGCCGTCGAAGACCAGGTGGTGGCCCAGCTGCGTGTACCAGACCTCCGTTGCGGAGAGCCGGATCACCGTGCGTGCGTACAGCGGACGGTCCGTCATCCCCCGGCACGCCTCGGCGGCCCGGGCCCGCTCCGCCTCGACGTGCGCCCGGGCCGCGGCGGCCGGGTCGGCCGCGTCGCTGACGTCGACGACCTCGGGCGGCGCGACCGGCTCCCCGGACACCGTCTGGCGCGGCCCGGACGGCGTCTCGTGCACCCGCAGCCGCAGGGTCTCGGCCTCCTCGGTGGTCGCCCGGACCGCCTCGGCGAGCGCCCCGGTGTCCAGGGGTTCCGCCCCGGTTATCTCGATCACGTCGCCGACCAGGTAGTACGGCGAGTCGGGTTCGAGGCGCTGGGCGTTCCAGATGCCCTCCTGGGCACCGGTCAGGGCGAGCAGACCGTCCGTGGACACGCTTGCGGTGCTCAATTCACTCTCCTCCGAGTGTGGGGACGACCATCGGGGTGCCGGTCACCGGGTCGGGGACGATGACGCTCGGCAGGTCGAACACGTCCTTGATCAGTGCGGCGTCGACGATGTCCGCGGGCGGGCCCTCGGCGACGACCCGGCCGTCCCTCATCGCGACCAGGTGGTCGGCGAAGCGGCACGCCTGGTTGATGTCGTGCAGGACGGCGACCACCGTCCGGCCCTCGTCGCGCAGGCGGGCCAGCAGGCCCAGCAGTTGGTACTGGTGGGTGATGTCCAGGAAGGACGTGGGCTCGTCGAGCAGCAGGCAGTGCGTCTCCTGGGCGAGGACCATGGCCGTCCACACCCGCTGCCGCTGCCCGCCGGAGAGTTCCTGGACCGGCCGGTCGGCGAGGTCGGCGACCCCGGCGGCGGCCATCGCCGCGGCGACGGCCTCCTCGTCCTGCGGCGACCGCACGGCGAACAGCGACTGGTAGGGGAACCGCCCCCGGGCCACCAGCTGCCGGACCCTGATGTCCTCGGGGGCCAGCGGGTCCTGCGGGAGGAAGCCGAGCACCCGGGCCAGCGCCTTGGTCGGGTAGTCCCCGACCTCGCGGCCGTCGAGGGCCACCTGCCCGGCCTCGGGGCGCAGCAGCCGGACGAAGGCGCGCAGCAGGGTCGACTTGCCGCAGGCGTTGGGGCCCACGACGGCGGTGAAGGCGCGGTCGGGAACGTCCAGGCTGAGCCGGGTGGAGACCACCCGGTCGCCGTAGCGCAGGGTGAGGTCCCGCGCTGTCAGGCGTGCGGTCATGCGCGCCTCACCTCCTTGGTCAGCAGCCAGATCAGGTAGCAGCCGCCGATCGCGGTGCTCACGACGCCGACGGGCAGCGCGGTGGGCGCCAGCAGCATCTGGGCGATCAGGTCGGCGCCCTGGAGCAGGACGGCCCCGGTCAGCGCGGCCGGGAGCAGCGGCACCCCGGGCGCGCCCGCGAGCCGCCGGCCGATCTGCGGGGCCGCCAGGGCGATGAACGCGATCGGTCCGGCCACCGCGGTGACAGTGGCGGTGCAGCCGACGCCCACCAGCACCGTCAGCAGCCGCAGCCGGCCGAGTCCGACGCCGGTGGTGACCGCGACCGCGTCGCCCAGCGAGGTCTGCTGGACGGCCCGGGCCTGTGCGGCCACCACCACCAGCAGCACGGCGATCAGCACGAACGGGACCCGCAGCCCGCCCCAGTCCACGCCGTTGAGCGAGCCCGCGCTCCAGCCGACGGCGGCGATGGCCACCTCCAGTTCGGCGCGCAGCACGATCCACGAGTTGACCGCCGTCATCATCGCGTTGACGGCGATGCCGATCACCACGAGGCGCAGTCCGGAGAAGCCCCGGTCGGCGGAGAGCAGGTAGATGACGGCCGCGACGAGCAGGCCGCCGAGCACCGAGCCGGTGGCCAGTTGCGCGGAGGTGCCCGACAGGACGGTGAGGGCGATCAGGGCGCCGGTGTAGGCGCCCGCGTCGAGGCCGATGACGTCCGGACTGCCCATCGGGTTGCGGGTCAGGTTCTGGAAGAGGGCTCCGGCGACACCGAGCGCGGCGCCGAAGACCACCCCGGCCAGCACCCGCGGCAGCCGCCACTCCAGGATCACCACGGAGTACTCCGCGCCGGTCAGTGCGGCGAGCACCTCGCCGGGGCGGGACCAGGACGCGCCGAAGCAGAGTCCGAGCAGGCCCAGGGCCAGGATCAGCACGCCGAGCACGGCGGCGAGCATCACCGTGCGGGGTACGGGGTGCGGTACGGGTGTGCTCACAGCGCCCCCGCCCCGTAGCGGCGGACGGCCCAGATCAGCATCGGGCCGCCGAGGAAGGCGGTGACGACGGCCACCGGCACCTCGCCGGTGGGCAGCAGCACCCGGGAGCCGATGTCCGCGACGAGCAGCAGGATCGGGCCCAGCACCATCGTGTAGAGCAGCAGCCACGGCACCGAGCCCGCCGCGGGTCGCCGGGCCAGGTGCGGCACGATCAGCCCGACGAAGAGGATCGGCCCGGCGACCGCGGTCGCGGCCCCGCTGAGCACGGTGATCAGTACCAGCGCGATGGCCCGGGTCCGGGCCACTCCGGCTCCCAGGGTGTGCGCCACGCTCTCCCCCAGGGTCAGTGCGTCGAGTGCCCGGCTCAGCAGCAGCGCGCCGAGCAGGGAGGCACCGATCGCGGCCAACGGCAGGGCCAGGGGAGCCTGTTCGCGGGCGGCGAGGGAGCCGACGGACCAGAAGCGGTAGACGTCGAAGACGTCGGGGAGGATCAGCCGCATGCCGAGCGCGAGGCCGCCGAGCACCGCGGTCAGGGCCACGCCGGCGAGTACGAGGCGCAGTGGCGAGCGCTGCCCGACGGCGGCGACCAGCAGCGCGGCGAGCACCGATCCGGTGACCGCGAGGCCCAGTTCACCCGCCTGACCGGACAGGCCGAGTGCCGAACCCAGGGTGATGGCGAACCCGGCGCCCGCGGTGACCCCGAGGATGCCCGGTTCGGCCAGCGGGTTGCGGGCGAGCGTCTGGATCAGCGTGCCCGCGGTGGCCAGCGCGGCACCGACCGCGACCGCCAGCAGGGCGCGGGGCGCCCGGACGTCCCGGACGATGACGTGGTCGTCGGTCCCCCGGGGGTCCAGCAGCGCCCGCAGCACCTCCGCGGGCGGGACCGGGCGGGCGCCGATGCCGATGCTCAGCACGGCGACCGCCGCCAGCAGCACGAGTCCGCCGACGAGCACCGCGAGGTGCGGAACCGCGCGCCCGGCACCGGCCGTGCCGGGGGCGCGGCCTGCGGCGGTCACCGGTCCAGCAGCGGCGCGAACGACTCGTCGATCGCGTCCAGAGTCTGCACGGCCTGCCCGTAGGTGGCGGCCTCGGTGTAGCGGATCGGGAAGGTCATCCCGTCCTTGACGGCGGGCAGGTTCTTCCACAGCTTGGAGTCCATGACGTACTGGACCGACTCGGGGACGCTGCCGTCCGCGGCCACCGAATAAGTGATCATGTCGGCCTCACCGAGCGAGTCCGGCAGCTCCTCGACGGAGGGGTACTCGCTCACCGAGGCCGAGCCGGGGCCCTCCTCCTTCACCTCGCCGTAGTACTCCGCGCCGAGGTCCTCGGCGACGTTGGTGCCCCACGAACCACCGAACTCGCGCTGGAAGCTGCCCTTGGCCGTCTCCCCGTACGTGCCGACGTGGCCCACCGCGCGGCCCGGCAGCACGTCCTCGTACTTCTCGGCGAGGCCGGCGGCCTTGGCCTCGTACCTCTCCTGCGAGGCGTCGAACTCCTCCAGCGCGCCGGCGGCGTCGGCCTGCTTGCGGGACAGCTCGCGCCAGGCGGAGGGCACGGTCGGGCCGATGGCCACCACCGGGGCTATGGACTCCAGGCGTTCGACGTCGATGTCACCGAGCACCGGGGCGGGAACGCCGATGACGATCAGGTCGGGGTCCGCCTCGGCGACGGCCTCGTAGTTGGTCTCGGCGGCCTGCTCGCCGGCCACCTTGGTGAGGTCCTCGTAGGTGGCCAGGTCCTCCTTCGTCATCATCGGCTCGCCGCGCTGCCAGGAGGAGATGCCGACCAGCGGCGCCTCGGCCTCGATCAGGGCGGGGACGGCGTATCCGGTCGCGACCACGCGCTGCGGGTCGGCGGGGATGGTGATCTTGCCGTTGTCCGCGGTGAACACCCGGGTCTCGTCCGTCTTCGCGGTGTCCGAACCGCTCTCCGGCGAGGAGCCGCACGCGCTGAGCGCCAGAGTCAGGGCGAGGGCGCCGATCAGGCCCGAGGGTCTGCGCAGGGACATGGGGAACTCCTTCGGTCGAGCAGGATCCACCTGCTCTATTTAGGTTAGCCTTACCTTATCTGATGGTCCGGTCGGTCACGCCCCCGGGCGGGGTGCGCGGGATGACGTCCCGTCACCGCACCCGCGGTGACGGGACGCCGGGCGTCAGTGGCCGTCCTCGTCGAAGTCGACGACGCCGCGCTTCCAGTAGCCGGAGATGTCGTGGTCGGCCCGCTCCAGCCGCAGCGCGTCCCGGACCCAGCGGCGCAGCGGCTTCAACTGCCCCGCCTCACCGGCCGCCCACACGTACACCCGCTCACCCGCGGGCACGGACACCGCCGTCACGGCCTCCGCCAGCGCGTCGCCGGTACCCGCCGGGCGGTCGCCGCGGTGCAGCCAGCGCACCTCGAAGCCCTCCGGCGCGTCCAGGGCGATCTCCTGCCCGGCGTCGGCGACCTCGACGACCACCCCTCCCCTGGCGTCCCTGGGCAGCTCCTCCAGGCGGCGGGCGATCGCGGGCAGCGCCGTGAGGTCGCCGGCCAGGAGGTAGCGGTCGTAGGCGTGCGGGACGATCAGACCGCCGGGCGGACCCGCCACATGCACCACGGCACCCGGCCGCACCGACCGCGCCCAGTCCGAGGCGAGCCCGCCCTCGTGCGGGACGAGGTCGATGTCGATCTCCCCCGCGGCCGGATCGTGACGGCGCACGGTGTACTCCCGCGACGTGGGCGCCGGACGCGGCCAGCGCAGCATCGTCCCGTCCTGCTCGGGCAGCCGCAGCGAGCCGTCCGGCTCCGGGAAGAGCAGCTTCACGTGCTCGTCCGGCGCGTGGGCCTCGAAGCCCTCGGCCCCGGGCCCGCCCAGGGTCACCCGCAGCAGACCGGTGCCGACCGCAGCGGTGCGCAGGACCTCGGTCCGCCGGACACGGATCGGGTACCCCACCTTCTCGGGGCTGCGCCCCGCCCGGACCTCCGCGATCCGCTCCAGGTGCCGGTGCCGGTGGTCGACGCGGCTCATGCGGGACCGCCCGCCAGCAGCGCCGTCCAGTGGCCCAGCTCCGGGCGCTCGGCCAGGTCGGGGAACTCCAGGGACTCCGCCCCCGCGGCGCGCCAGCGCTCGACCAGGGTCATGATCCGCACCGAGTCCAGACCGCGGTCCACCAGGTCCTCCTCGGGGGCGAGTTCGGCGGGGTCGCAGTCCAGCAACTCCGCCACGTCGGCGCGGACCCGCTCGGGCGACAGGGTGGGGGTCATCGGACGGCTCCTGCGGGGGGTGGGCGCCGACAGCGCGGACAGCGCGTCGGCGGTGGTGGTCACGACGCCGCACCGCTGGGCGACGTACGCGCACGCCTCGTCGTGGCGTGCGCGGGAGAAGTCGGCGACCGCGTCGGCCACCAGGAACGGCTGGACGTCGCGCATGAACGCCTCGACGGCGGTGGCCTGGCAGCCGATGTGCGCGTAGACACCGGTGATCAGCAGCTGGTCACGGCCCAGCGCGGCGAGCTGTTCGGCGAGGGTGCTGCGCTGGAAGGCGCTGTAGCGCCACTTCACCAGCACGGAGTCCCCCTCGGCCGGGGCCAGTTCGGGGACGATGTCGGCGGCGGCCGGATCGGAGTCGATCACCGCGCCGATGCCGTCGCCCCAGAACTCGGTGAGCAGCCCGCGGTCCGCGGCGTCCTGCCGGCCCGGCTGCGCGGTGTAGAACACCGGGACGCCCCGCTCCCGGGCCGCCTCCACCAGCCGCACGGTGTGCGCCGTCACCTCGGGCACCGGCGCACCGGCGAACGGCGCCAGGAAGTAGCGCTGCATGTCGTGGACCAGCAGCGCCGCCCGGGCCGGATCGGGCCGCCACCGGACCCGTCCCGCGGGCAGCTCACCGGCCGCGGGCAGCGGGTAGGGCCGGATCTCGGGCAGGGGCACTCTCATCACTCCTTCCGCGCGAGTGCGGCCAGTGCCGCCCTCAGCTCGCGCTTGCTGGTCTTGCCGACACCGGTCACCGGGAACAGCGCCACCACCCGCACCAGGTCCGGCACCTTGAACGCGGCCACCCCGCGCTCGCGCACGAAGCGGCGCAGCTCCGGCCCGGTGGGGGCGGGCTCCGCGGCGGGCACCACCCAGGCGCAGGTCCGCTCCCCCAGGTACGGGTCCGGCACCGCGACCACCGCCGCGTCGAGCACGCCCGGGTGGGCCATCAGATGGTTCTCGACCTCTTCGGCCGCGACCTTCTCGCCGCCCCGGTTGATCTGCTCCTTCGCCCGTCCGACGACCTCCACCTGCCCGCCGGTCGTACGGCGCACCAGGTCACCGGTGCGGTAGAAGCCGTCCGGGGTGAAGGCCGCGGCGTTGTGCTCCGCGGCCCGGTAGTAGCCGCGGATCGTGTAGGGGCCGCGGGTCAGCAGCGCCCCGGTCTCGCCCGGCGGCACGTCCTCCCCGGTGTCCGGGTCGACGACGCGGAGCTCGTCGTCGGGCGAGACCGGACGGCCCTGCGTAGCCAGCACGACCTCCTCCGGGTCGTCCAGGCGCGTGTAACAGACCAGTCCCTCCGCCATCCCGAACACCTGCTGAAGCCGGCAGCCCAGCGCGGGACCGATCCGCTCGGCCAGCTCCCGCCCGCACTTGGCACCACCGACCAGCAGCACCTCCAGCGAGGAGAGGTCCCGCTCGGTGCGGGCCGCGGCCTGCACCCACGCCGCGGCCAGCGGCGGCACCACCCCGGTGAGCGTGACGCCCTCCGCCTCGATCAGCCGGAAGACGGTGTCCGCGTCCGGCCGCGGCGCCATCACCGTCGCCGCACCCGCGTGCAGTGCGCCCAGCACACCCGGCGAGCTGAGCGGGTAGTTGTGCGCCACGGGGAGCGCGGCCAGGTGGACGCTGTCCGGACGCAGCCCGCAGATCCGGGCGCTCTCCCGGACGCTGTACAGGTAGTCGTCGTGGGTGCGTGGGATCAGCTTCGGCAACCCGGTGCTCCCGCCCGAGAGTTGCAGGAAGGCGATTCCCTCCGGGTCGGGGTCCGGCAGCTCGCGCGGCGCGGTCGCGGCCAGGGCGTCGAACTCCTGCGAGCCGACCACCAGCACCCGCCGTACGGAGTCCACCTCGGCCGCGACGGCACGGGCGGTCGCGGCGTGGTCGTGCCGTTCGTGCACACCGGTCGTGACGAGGGCGGCGGCCCCGCTCTGCTCGGCGAAGTGCCGCAGCTCGCTGTGCCGGTGGGCGGGCAGCGCGAACACCGGCAGCACACCCGCCCGCCACATCCCGAACACCACCGGCAGGAACTCCGGGACGTTGGGCAGTTGCAGCACGGCCCGGTCACCCGGCACCAGCCCGGACCCGAGCAGGCCGGCCGCGATCCGGTGGGCACGGGCGTCCAGTTCGGCGAAGCTCCACCGGGTGTCCCCGCCGACGACGGCGGTCCGGTCGGCGTACGCGGCCACCAGCGAGGTCAGCAGTGCGCCGAAGGTCTGCCCCCGCCAGTGCCCCCGGGCCCGGTAGCGCGCGGCCACCTCCGGCGGCCAGGGCGTGTGGTCCGCGCTCATGCCACGTCCGCCACGTCCGCCACGTCCGCCACGTCCGCCACGTCCGCCGCTTCCGCCGCTTCCAGCGCGTCCAGCGCGCCCAGCAGCGTGCGGAACTTCGCGGTGGTCTCCGCCAGTTCCGCCTCCGGGTCCGAGCCGGCGACGATGCCGGCGCCGGCGAACAGCCGCACCGTGCGCTCGCACACCTCGGCGCTGCGGATGGTCACCGCCCACTCGCCGTCGCCGTCCAGCCCGGTCCAGCCGACCATGCCCGCGTAGTAGCCGCGATCCTCCGGCTCCAGGGCGGCGATGGCCGCGCGCGCCCCCTCCTCGGGCACCCCGCACACCGCCGGGGTCGGGTGCAGCGCCTCGGCCAGGCCCAGTGCCGAGCAGGCGGGATCGGCCGGGGCCGTCAGCCGTCCGGTGATCCGGGTCGAGAGGTGCCACATCGTCGGCGTGCCGACCACCTCGGGCCGGTCCGGCACCTCCAGGTCGACGCAGAACCGTCCCAGCACCTCCGCCACCCGATCCGCGGTGTGGGCGTGCTCGCCCAGGTCCTTGGCCGACCGGCGCAGCGCGGCGATCCGTTCGCGGTCCACCGCCGGGTCCCCCGAGCGGGGAGCCGAACCGGCCAGCGGGTTGGCCACCGCCGTGGTACCGCGCCGGGACACCAGCAGTTCCGGACTGGCCCCGACCAGCGTGCGCGGCGCGGGGTCGCCGGGCGCCGTCACGTCGGCGGCGAAGGCGTAGGACGCCGGATCGGCCCGCACCAGACGGGCCAGCAGCGCCGGCACCCACACGGGGCTGTCCGCCGTCAGCTCCAGGCAGCGCGCCAGGACGACCTTGCGCAGCCCGCCGTCCCCGATCAGCTCCAACGCCCGCCGCACGGCCTCGGCGTAGCGCGCGGGTTCGGGACGCGGCGCGGAGGACCACACCGTCCCGGACTCCGCAGCCGGGGCCCGTACCCCCGTCGCCGCGCCCGCCCGCCGCACCACGGCGGGCACCACCAGGCCGGCCGCCGACTCCGGAGCGAAGCCCACGGCACCGGCGACCACGGGCGCGGACAGCCCCGCGGCCGCGGCCGCTTCGAGCGCCTCGGCCGCCGCCGGCGCCTTCGCCGCGCCCCCGGTCCTGACCCGGGCGTGCACACCGTCGGCGAGCAGGGTCCCCCGCGCGGAGGAGAAGTAGAAGGAGCCGGGCAGGTAGGCGGCCAGCAGATCGGCCGCCCGGTGCACGGGGCTGGGGCGCACCAGCGCGGATATGGACACGTCGGCGATTCCTTTCAGGCGCGCAGGGTTGCGCCGCCGTCGACGAAGAGGTTCTGCATGGTGATGTGCCGGGCCCGGTCGGAGACGAGGAACAGCACGGCGTCGGCGATGTCGGCGGGCTCGGCGATGCGGCCGAGGGGGATACCGACCCGGAACTCCTCCGGGGTGCCCTCGACGACCCGGTCGCGGTCGTCCTCGCCCGTCCAGAGCTGACGCTGCATCGCGGTGTCGGTCGAACCCGGCGAGACCACGTTGCAGCGGATCCCGTGCCGGGCCACTTCGAGCCCGAGGCAGCGGGTGAACATGACGGCCGCCGCCTTGGACGCGGCGTACGCGCCCATGCCGGTGCGCGGCACCCCTGCGGCGTTGGACCCCACTGTCACGAGCGCCCCGCTCCCGCGGGGCACCATGCGGCGGGCCAGTTCGCGCAGCACCAGGAAGGTGCCGGTGGCGTTGACGGCGAAGGTGTCCGCCCAGTCCGATTCGGCGGTCTCGCACAGCGGACCCGGGCGCAGGATGCCCGCCACCGACACCCCCACGCAGAGCGGCCCGAGTTCGTGCTCGGCCCGGCCGACCGCGTCCGCGACCGCGGCGGAGTCGGCGACGTCGGCGACGAGCGGGAGGACCTGTCCGGAGGAACGGTCCGCGAGTTCCGCGAGGCCTTCCTCGTCGAGGTCGACGGCGGCGACGGTCGCGCCCTCCCGGACAAGGCCCTCGACCACGGCCGCTCCGATTCCCCGGGCCGCGCCGGTGACCAGTGCCACCGAACCCGCGACCCCCGCATCCCGGGACAGCATGCACGCTCCTCCCCGTCGATCAGGTAAGCCTAACCTAACCAGGTCGGGGAGGGTGTGACAAGCGGGCCCCCGCGAGCGGGGCCCCGCCCAAGCCGCGCCCCACAGGCGCGGATTCGGCGGGTACGCGACAGCGGCCCACCGTCCCGGCCCGTCAGCCGGCCTCGTCGGGGTCCAGGGCGTCCAGGATGAGATCGAGACCGAAGACGAACTCCTGACCGTGGTCGTAACCCGGCTTGAGCGCGTACTCGGTGGCGAGTTCGGCGAGGTGGGGGTACGCGTCGGCGGGCATCTCACGCACCAGGGCGGTCGCGACCTCGTCCCGCTCCGCAGGGCCACTGAACGGCAGGCTCAGTTCCTGGAGCACGAAGCCGTAGAGGTAGCTGTCGATCAGCGAGAAGGCGTGCGCGGTCATCGGCACGGAGAACCCCGCCGCCCGCAGGGCACCGATGACGGCGTCGTGGTGGCGCAGGGTCGCGGGCCCGGGACGGGCACGGGAGTCCATCAGTGCGATCGCCCACGGGTGGCGCCGGAGCGCCGCGCGCACCGAGTGCGCGCGGTGACGCATCGCGCTCTTCCAGTCCGCCCCGTGCGGCGGCAGGTCGATCTCGCCGAAGACGGCGTCCACCATACCGTCCAGCACGTCCTCCCGGCCCGCCACGTGATGGTAGAGCGACATCGCCTCCACCCCCAGCGGCTGCGCGATGGCCCGCATGCTCAGCGCGGCCGACCCCTTCTCGTCCGCCACCGCCACCGCCGCCCGGACCACCCGCTCCCGGCTGAGCGGGGTGCGCCCCGCAGCTCCGCGCCCGCCCTTTCCGCCGCCTCGCACCACGCGTTCCTCCGCTCCCCTTGACCGCCTTACAGGGTAAGGTTAACGTGCCTTACACCATAAGGTCGACACTCCGGCGGAGGGAACATGCCATGGGCACGCAGCACATCAAGAAGGTCTGCATCATCGGAGCCTCGGGGAAGCTCGGGCAGTACATGGTCCGGCACGCGCTGGAGCGCGGCTACGAGGTGGTCGGCGTGTGCCGGGAACGCAGCGTGCCGAAGCTGGACGCGTTCGCGGACCGCATCACCGTCGTCCCCGGCGACACCGACGACCCCGAGGTGATCCGGCGCGCCGTCGCCGGGTGCGACGGGGTACTGACGGTGCTGGTGCCCTGGGGCGTCCGCCAGTACGCCTCCGGCACGGCGCAGGCGGTGCTCGACCACGCACACCCGGACGCACGCCTGGTCTTCTCCTGCGGCTGGCACATCACCCGCGACGGCCGGGACCGGTACTCACGGATGTTCACCCTCGGCGTCCGCGTCGCCACCCGCGTGGCCAAGCTCCTGCGCTTCGCCGAGATCGACGACCAGGTGGAGGCCTGCCGCCGGGTGTTCGCCAGCGGAGCCCGGTGGACGGTGGTGCGGGGCAGCAGCCTGGAGGAGGGCGAGAGCCAGGGCCTCCCGGTCTGGAGCCGGCACGTGGGTGATCCCGTACTGGCCGACGACCTGACCCGCCGTGTGGACTTCGCGCTGTTCATGGTCGCGGCACTGACCGACGACACACTCGTCCAGGAGGCCCCCGCGATCGTCGGCTGCCGCACCCCCAGCGCCCTCGCCCACGCCGACACCACCGCCGCCGCCCACCGGGAGGGCGCCCGGGAAGCCGCGCCGGAGGACGGCCCGCCCCCCGCCGGTACCCCGTCGCCCTGACCGGGGCGCCGGGGGTCGCGGGCGGGAGGGGAGTTCGGGGCCGCGGCCGAGCGGGGGGCTCAGTGCGCCGTGCCCCCCGGTCCTCGCCGCCTCGTGCGGAAGGCGTGCCAGAGCGCCCGGCCGTCGCCGAAGAAGGGCAGCAGGAACAGCAGGTGGGCGAAGTACCACCAGGCCAGGGCCCGGTCGAGGCCGGGCAGCCACAGCACCGCCCCTGCCGCGACGCAGGCGGCCGGCCCGGCCAGGGCCACCGCCGCCGTCTGCCGCGCGGTCATCGTCCCTTCCGCCACCACCGAGGTGCGCCAGGCCGTCCGCTCGATCGCGAGGTGGGTGACCGTGGGTATCCGCTTGAGGACGAGCACGTGCGCCGACTCGTGCAGGGCGAACGGCAGCACGAGCCCCAGAGTGGCCGGTTTGGCCAGCACCACCCACGCCATCTCGGCCGGCACCGCGTCCCCGGACCGTGCCATCCAGGCCAGCGCGACTGCCTGGAGGAGACCGGCGAACACCAGCAGCGGCCACACCTGCGCGGCCACCGCGCGGCCGACGGAGGCGGTTGTGAACTCAGGTGCCGGACATCGTGCTGAGGAGCTGCTCACGGCGCTGCTTCAACCCCCGGTAGACGACCTGGACCATCGTCAGCACGACAGTGAGCACGAGGAAGAGGACGATGATCGGGATCGGGTTGTCGACACCGGTGGTGATGCCCGTGGCACCGTTCTCCTTCTCCACCGTCTCGAAGACCATCGACCCGAAGAACG
This sequence comes from Streptomyces sp. TAA040, assembly GCF_000424845.1. Lineage (NCBI taxonomy): Bacteria > Bacillati > Actinomycetota > Actinomycetes > Kitasatosporales > Streptomycetaceae > Streptomyces > Streptomyces sp. TAA040. The sequence goes on from NZ_AUKR01000002.1 coordinate 426,551, forward strand.
CCTTCCGCTCCCCGAACTCGTCAGTTCCTGTGGAGAACATGAGGACGAGCAAGGTCCCCGCCACGGTGACCAGCGTGATCAGCGCGGCCCCTGCGGCGGCCTTCACGACCGACTGTGCCTTGAGCATTCCTTCTCCTCGACTCGTTCGTGTGAATTCCTTGCACCGCATACCAGACGAATGCGGCGGCGGCCCCGGCGAGGCTGGCCATCACCGCCCACGGCGGAAGGCTGAGCATGCCCAGCCCGATCGCCGACAGGCCCAGAACGATGATGACCACGGACAGTCCCAGGAACACGGAGAACGGGTTGTCCTTCTCCGCCGGGAACACGATGCTGATGCACGTGGTCATGACCGCCCCGCCCGCGCAGGAGGCCAGTGCCACTCCGCTGACGAGGATCCGGTCCGGGTGGATCGCCGTGGTGAGGGCGAGAGCGGGCACCGCGAACACCGTGAGCAGGACCAACTGCGCCCGGATGAGCCGTCCGTAGACCGCCCAGGCCGAGGTGCGGGCGCCGGGGAGCGTCCGCAGCGGCTGGGTGGCGGTGAACTGGTAGAGCCCGCCGAACGACAGGGCGGCGAGGCCCCACATCGGCGTCATCGTCGGGTGGGCCAGCAGCAGGTAGCCGAACACGGCGACCGCCATCGCCGCGGCGGCCACGGTCTGCGCGCTGCGCAGCAGGCACCAGTCGTAGGGTCCCAGGACACCCCGCAGCCGCTCGCTGCCGGGAAGCTTCAGGTAGCGGGACTGCCGTACGTGCTGGTTCGGGGCGAGCGCGAAGGCGAGTGCCACGAGCCCGGCCGACACCGCGGCAACGGCGGCCAGGGTCGGCAGGGGGCCGATCTCGTTCCACCCCCAGGAGACCGAGGTGACCCAGGTGTACGCGGTCTCCTTGCGGAGGTACGCCCCGGAGACGTCCTGGATCATCGGCGGCATCCGCGCGGAGTAGAACGCCAGCAGGGCGAACATCACGAGGACGTTGAGGATACCCGCCATCCTGCTGAGCCCCACGAGCATCCACAGCCGGGTCAGCAGTTGGTAGAGGACGGAGAGGGCCAGGTAGGTCAGGAGGACCGGGAGGACGATCGAGGAAACGATGTACCCGGTCGCGGAGGGGCCGAGCAGGATCAGCGCGCTGACCGCCAGCGAGACCAGGCCGGCGGCGGCGACCACGGCGGTCATCGCCGCTTCGTACATGAGGAAGGCAGCCGAGCGCTCGCGGTTGGTCACCGGTAGCTGGTAGCTGAGCCGCAGCATCCCCTCGGCGTTGATGAACAGCACCTTCACCAGCAGGAAGGCGATCTGCACCCACAGCAGGAGGGAGACCGTCGAGGTGTCGAAGAGCAGCCGCCACACGGCCGCCTCGTCGGCCAGGGGCCGCAGGAAGAAGTAGGCGGCGGTGCACATCACGCCCAGCAGCAGCACCGCCGCCACCATCACGAACACCCGTACCGGGGCGGCCTTGAGGACTCCGGCCCGCAACACCCGGCGGCGGAAGAAGACGAGGAGCATCCGGGCCAGTACGGCGGAATGCCTCAGGCGTACGGCCCTCATCGCTCGGACGCTTCCAGGTAGTCGAACACCATCGCGGCCAGCGACCCGTGCTCCTCGGTCAGTTCACTCGTCGGCTCGTCGTACACGACGTGCCCCAGATCCAGGAACAGGGTCCGGTCGGCCAGTCGCTCCAGTACGGCGAAGTCGTGCGTGCACAGCAGGATCGAGCGGCCGGACTCGCGGACCCGCCGGAACTCCTTCTCGGCGAGGTGCTGGGCCTCGAGGTCGATGCCGTTGAGGGTCTCGTCGATGACGGTCAGCGGCCGGCGCATGACGAGCGCGGAGACCAGTTGCGTCTTCTTGCGCATGCCGTGCGAGTAGTCCTCGATGAGGTCGTCGTAGCGGTTGTCCATGGAGAACCTGCGGAACAGCGCCGCCGCCTCGTCGTGATCGACGTCGAGGTCGAACAGGCTGCCCATCATGGAGAGGTACTCGCGGGCGGTGAGGAACTCCGGCAGGTAGTCGTTGCTGGACAGGTACATGCCCAACTGCTTCGCCTCCGGGCGCTCGTGTGCATGGCCGCCGATGCGGATGGACCCGGACTGGAGACGCACGAGGTCGAAGACGTTCCTGATCAGCGTGGACTTGCCCGAGCCGTTGGGGCCGACAAGACCGACGATCGAGCCCTCCTCAACCGTGAAGGACACGTCCAGGAGGACGTTGACAATACCGTCGTAGGAGTAGCTGACGTCGTTGACATTCAGGAGAGACACTGTCGCTTGTTCCTTTACCGAGTCCGAAACGAGGCCAGGTGCCCGGGAAGTCCGTACAGCACCGGAGGAGCTTCCCGAGCACCTGGCTTTTGTGCCCGTCAGGCGGCTACACGCATTCGGCACTGACCTTCAGGCCGAAGTCCTTGAAGGACCAGCTTCCGGTGAAGCTCTTGTTCTGGTAGACCACGCACCAGATCACCAGCCCGGCGAAGATGGTGGCACCCAGGCCGAGAATGACGGCGGTGAAGATCAGGAACCAGGCGTCGTAGCGCACGAGACCCCGGTCGACCTTCGCTCTGATCGACGCGACGGCCCGCGCCGGCGCCGTGGTCGCCGCCACGTACGCGCCGATCGACGCATTGGTGCAGGAACTCACGGCCTTCTTCTCCACCGATTCCTCGGTGATGTTTTCCGGTACCAAGGTTGTCGCTGACACAGTTGCTCTCCCCTGTGGTTGAGGTTGACTCGGCGAAGGTGTCATGTCTCCGGCAAGGGCCGCCAGTGTCCTGAAGGGCACCTCTCAAGGCAGCTTCTGAGTATCGCGATGACGGCCGCTTCCGTCCGCGAGGTGATCTGCAACTTGATGAAGACGCTGGTCACGTGCTTCTTCACGGTCCGTTCCGTGATGAAGAGACGCTCCGCGATCGCCGTGTTGGACCGGCACTCACCGAGTGCGGCAAGAACCTCGTGCTCGCGCTCGGTCAGAAGTGACAGGTCGATATCGCGCACCCACGGAGGGATGTTGAGACCTCCGCAACAGGCGGGAGCCTCTTCGTGATCACCATGTGTGTCCGCTGACAGTTTCACTTCGATCCCCCGTTAACGACGGCAATGCGCCCGTTCGCTCGACTGCCCACGATTCGGGCGGTGTGATCAGCACCGCCTCCGGCCACTCGCAGCGATCACTGTAGGCCCGACCCGGGAGCGCTGCAAGAACACGACTACGTGCGGTAATCCGATCGGACACCGAGGGACAGCCGACCGAACCGGAGCGGACCGACAGGCGGACGGACCGTACACACGGAGCAGCCCGCAGATTGGCCGAGAGCCCTGTTGCCCCGGCCGTCGGTGGTCGATAGGCAATCGCCCCGCGCATCCGCCTCCGCATTCACGGCCCTCCACCTCCGGGCTCTCGCCTCCCTCGGTGCACCGCCCCCGTCCCGGCCCCCGGTCGCCCGTATCCGGAGCCGGCCGCCACGGAGCCGGCGGACCGGCAGGCACATCCGCACGAATTCCGCGAGACCGGTTTCTCGACGGGAAGACAAAAAGCCACAAGGGCAGAAGTAGTTCGACACTGCGGCGCATAGGTGATGCTGCACGCACATTCCGGGCTCCGCCGGACTCCCCCGCGAAAGCCCCAGGGCGGAGCGGCATCACCCACAGGTCCTACAGCCGTGACTCGCGATCTCGCTTGTCGCGGGTGGCGTAGTGGCAGCGTTGTGCGCGTGCTTGGTGGGTTCGGCGCCAGCGTGACTGGATGATCACGATCGCCGGTGGTGGCGGTGTGGTGGCCCAGACGAGCCGGTTGAGCAGGCGGCGGATCTCCTCGGCGGTGTAGCGGATCAGCTCTTCAACGCGGCCCGACGGGTCCCCTTTTCGGGTGCCTGGGCAGGGTCAGCCGGTGCGGGCAACAGGTCGTGTCCGTCGGGCTCCTGGAGGTGGCGGTTGCGGGTGTCGGTGATCGTGAGGAAGGCGAGGGCGGCCATGGAAAGGGTGATGTGGCGGTGCCAGGCGTCCCAGGTGCGGACCTCGTAGTGGTCCGGGCCGCAGTCGGACTTCGCGGTCTCGGTAGGGTCGGCCGCGCGGCGAGGTTCCAGCTGTGCTGGTCCTTTTCCGCGCGGCCTCCCTCCGAACCGGACGGGCCCGCTTTCCAGGCATCCGGCTCTCCGGTGACTACTGCGTGAGCTGGGAAGGTTCCCGCTGGTGGATGTGGTCGTGGCAGTCGGCGCAGACCACGAGGGTCTTGCGGCGCCTTGTGGCCATGACTTGTTTCCACTGAACCCTTCTCGGTGACGTCTCGTGACGGTTTGTGCTCTTCGTTCAGGTGGTGCGGCCGTGTTCCATCTGGAGCAGGACGAGGGCGGCTCGGGCGATCCGGGTGATGCTGCCAGGGTCGAGGCTGACCCGGCGCAGAGCCCTGAACGTGACTTTGAGCAGGGCATTCGCGCGCTCGGCGACGACGTGGATGCCACGGATCGCCTTGTTGAACGTCTGCTGTTCGAGGCCGAGTTCGCCGCCCTGCGGCTTCTTGACCGGGTGGCGGAAGCCGTCGCCGGCGTTCTCGTAGCCGAGATCGGTCAGAGTCGGGATGTCCAGAGTGGCGGCGAGCCGGTTCAGCGCGCCGATCAGGCCGTGGGTGCGCGCGCAGGTGGTGTCGTGCTCGCGGCCGGGGCGGACCGGGGACACCCAGAGCGGCCAGCCGTCCGGGGCGGAGATGACCTGCACATTCCCGCCATGATGCTTGTGCTTCCCGGACCACCAGAGATCTGCCCCGTTGGGACCGGGGGCGGCGACGCGGTCGGTGCGGATGACAGTGCCGTCCAGGTTGAGGTGGGTGTACCCGGCGGCCGCCGCCCGCTCCAGTGCGGTGGCCAGGTCCGGGGCGTGGTCGGCGAGCACGGTCAGCCCCTCGTGGAGATAGCGGTAGGCGGTCGGCACCGAGATCCGTCTGTCCCGGGCGAGTTGGGCCAGTCGGGTTCCGTCGACGAACCACCGCAGGACGAGGATCCCCTGCTTGAAGACGCCCAGGGCGCGGGTGTTCTTGCGGGTGCCGAGCCGGTCGCGGTGCGCTCGCACAAGAGCCGGGCCAGGGTCTCGGCGGTCTCCCTGCCGACATCGAGCACGGCGGTGTAGGTGATACTGGTCAACGTGTGAAGCCTCTGGCCGTACGGAACTTGATCTTCGCAGACCTGTTCCTACCAGGGGCTTCACCCCTATCTGACGGCTGGTCACTCGACGCGGTCCGGCTCACCCCGCACGCGGTCACGCACCGCAACCGTCACGTTGCCGAGAAGACCTCAGTAGTGCCGTCGTTGACGCCGCAGGCCCGGCCCATCATCAAGGGAGCCCCCTACATGAGTGTTGAATTCCTCATCACTGCCCTCATCATCGTGGTCTCCCCGGGCACCGGGGCGGTGTACACCGTCGGCACGGGCCTGACACGCGGGCTCCGCATGTCGACCGTGGCAGCCTTCGGCTGCACCCTCGGTATCGTTCCGCATCTGGCTGCGGCGGTCGCAGGTCTTGCCGCCATCCTCCATACCAGCGCGCTGGCCTTCGAAAGCTTCAAGTGGGCCGGCGTCGCCTACTTGCTCTTCCTCGCCTGGCAGACCCTGCGCGAAAAGGGAGCGATGAAGATCGACACTGAGGGTGAGGACCAGACGAAGGACGGTTCGGCAGTACGCGTCATCTGGACCGCCGTTCTGATCAACTTCCTCAACCCGAAGCTGTCCATGTTCTTCCTGGCGTTCCTGCCCCAGTTCGTCCCGGCCAACAGCACCAACTCGCTGCCGCACATGCTCCAACTCTCGGCCGTTTTCATGATCATGACGTTTGTGGTGTTCGTGATCTACGGTGGATTCGCCTCGGCCGTACGCGACCACGTCATCTCCCGCCCGAAGGTGCTGGCCTGGATGCGCAGGACTTTTGCCGTGGCCTTCCTCGGCCTGGGCATCCAACTGGCCCTCGCCAGCCGCTGACTGCAGACCTTCCTGCCCACGCCCCCGGCTCATGAGGATGCCTTCGGGGCAGGCGGAACCGTAGAGGGACGTCGATGCGAAATCCCCTGTTCATCAAGCTCTGCGGGCTCAGGACCGAACACCACGTGGACTTCGCGGTGGAAGCCGGGGTCGATGCCATCGGCTTCGTGTTCGCCGACAGCCCCCGGCGAGTGGACGCCGCCACCGCCGTACGCCTGGTCGAGCGGGTTCCTTCGCACGTGATGACCGTGGCGGTCTTCCGCGATCAGCCAGTCGAATACGTCCGGTCCCTGGCCGCCCTCACCGGCGTGCGGGCCATACAGCTCCACGGACACGAGGAGCGGAGCCACTTCGCCGAGCTCAGCGCAGGAGGATGGACGCTTGTCCGGGGAACCTCGTACTGCGAGCCCGTACCGCGGTGCGGAGAGATGGGCGAGGACCTCCTCCTCCTGGATGCGGCCACACCGGGTGCCGGGATCCCCTGGGACTGGGCCCGGAGGACCTTCCGGTCTCCCGGTGGCCAGTGGCTCCTGGCCGGCGGTCTCACGCCGGACAACGTGGCTGGGGCCGTTCGGGCCACGCGGCCCTGGGGCGTAGACGTGTCCAGTGGGGTCGAAAGCACCCGGGGGTCAAGGACCCGAGATTGATCGAGGCCTTCGTCAAGGCCGCGCGTGCTGCTTCCTGTACAGGTCACGTGCAGTGAGCTGTAGTGAGGTTGGTGTGTGGAGGCGAGGGAGCTGACGGACGGTCGTCCTATGCGGCATCACCCGGGCGTGCGGTGTCCGCGGGGAAGCGGGCCGATCTCCGAACGGCATCGGTTCCGCGAGGGGCTACGGCTCCGGCGGCCGAGCGTCGCCGGGCCGCGAGGTCAGCACTGCGATGGCGACGGATCTGCGCGTCAACGTCCGGTCGGTGGCGGCGTGCGCGGTCCGACTGCCGGAGAGTCCGGCACGAGTGCCGGTCGACGACTCCCCCTCCGAACAGGGCGGCTCCGCCGCTCACTCGCAGGCTGTACGACCTGCGGCGCACCTGTATCACCAACCGGCTGAACGCCGACGTACCGGTGGCCGAGGTCGCACGCCGAGCGGGGAACTCTCCGGAGGCCATTCACTGCCGGTACGAGGGATGCTTCGACGGGTACAGAGGGCTCGCCAACAGGAGGATCGAGAAGGCGGTGGAGTGGGCACCGGCGCGTACCCGCGCCCTGAGCACGCACGGAGAACTCACTCGCCGCGCACTCGCCATCAGCGACGGACAACGAAAAGGACCCGGACTCAGTGGGACTGAGTCCGGGTCCTCATACGCGGCACTCTCACAGGTCAGCCGCTCGGTTACGCTGATCTCCGCGAAGTGCCCCCGGCAGGATTCGAACCTGCGCACACGGCTCCGGAGCCCAGGTGAGCCACGCTGCTCACGGGAGGCTGACCTGTGGCGCAACCGGCTTCGTCGAGCCATGCGGGCATGATCATCACGCCATTACTACGCACATCGCCTGTCGGCTCCGGCTCGCGGACGGTAGCGTCGGTTGCATGGTCCGGGGCGATGACGAACGTGACAGCGAAGCAGAGTTCACGGCCGAAAGCGCGGAAGCCGTGCTGGCGGAGGCGTGTCGTTCGACCGGCCTCGATGCGGCAGGCGCCCAGTTGCTGCGCCTCGGATCGAACGCCGTCTACCGTCTCGCCACCTCCCCCGTGATCGTTCGTATCGCCCGAGAGCTATCCGTCCGGGATCAGATGGACCGAGCAGTGCAGGTCGCCCGCTGGCTGGCCGTTGAGGACTTTCCCGCCACTCGTGCTCTTGCGGGCGTGGAGCAACCCTTACTCGTCGGCGGCCGGGTCGTCACCTTCTGGGAGAACGCGCAGGACCGCGAGGAGTACGCGCGCCTGGACGAACTCGCCGACCTGCTGCGGCGCCTGCACTGGCTGGAAGAACCCGAGTCGCTGCGGCTCCCCTACTTCGACCCTGCCGCCAAGACGTGGCAGTCCCTCCAGGGCCTCGACGGCGTCTCCGCGGAGGACCGGACGTTCCTGGAACAGCGCGCTGCCGACCTACTCAAGGAGTACGACAAGCTGGACTTCGTTCTCCCGTTCGGCATGGTCCACGGGGACGCCAACGTCGGCAACGCCATCCGAAACCAAAGCGGACGCGCCATCCTCATCGACCTGGACGGCTTCGCTCTCGCGCAACGGGAGTGGGATCTCGTGCTCACCGCGCTCTACTACGAGCGCTTCGGCTGGCATACCCGGGCAGAATACGAGTCCTTCGTCTTCCACTACGGCTTCGACCTGTTGAACTGGCCGGGCTACTCGGCGTTGGCCGACCTGCGTGAGCTGATGATGACCATCTGGCTGGGCCACAAGGTCAGCACCGATGCCCGGTCTGCGGAAGAGTTCACCCGCCGCCTCCAGTCCTTGCGCACGGACGGCAGCCGACGCGGCTGGCAGCCGTTCTGACGTCGACTACTGGGCGGCCTTGGCATCAGAGGCCAGCCACATGCGGTGCTCCGCTGCCTGCTCGTGGAAGTCCTCAAGGACCCTTGCCTGTCCGACCGTCGCTAGCCGTTGGCGGAACTCCCTGAGGTAGCCGACGCACCGGGCCGACTTCAGTTGCGCGCCGAGATCCAGAGCATCGAGTGCCACCCTGCATCCCTCTTCGATATCTCCGGCCCGGACGTGGGCGTCGGCCAGTACGACCGTTGCGAAGAAGTCACTCCGGACGTGGGTGCCGCTCATGGCGTTCGCCGCGTGCTCGACGGCCCGGCGAGCGTGGTCGACGTCTCGGAAGCAGTGTGCGGCTTCCGCAGCACACTCGGCGTCGTCGAAGTACGTGATCCACTCCGGCTCGTCGCTGTTGTTACGGCTGTCCAGCGCACGAGCCGCCTCAGAGAGTGCCAGCTCGCACGCGCGGTGGTCACCGGTCCGGGCGAGCGCGCGGGCCTCCATGGCGTGGAACTGGGCATTGAGCGTCGGCGTTGCCACACCGGAGATCCCCATACGGGCTGCACGAGCCAACGTGGCGGCATGGGTGTACCGGCTCAGGTACGTGGCCTGGTGGCTCATCGCCGACAGGATGCTGCCGGCAAGGCGCCGGTCTCCTCCGTCCTGGGCCAGGCGCAGGGCCTGAACGAAGTACCTCTGGGCGAGTCCGTGATGCCCCGCGTCGTAGGACATCCAAGCGGCAAGCAGCGTCGACTCAGCAACCGTCGCGAAGAGTGCCCTGCCCACCGACTCGGTGTATTGGCCGTCAAGTAGTGCCGCCACGTCGCGGCTCAGATACTGGATGAGTGCATGCCGTGCATGTTCGCCCCCGAATCGGTCATCGAGCTGAGCGAACATGTCGCTCGTCGTCTTGACGGCGGCGACATCGGCCAGCCCCACCCGTGGGCCGCCGCTTCGCCCCTCCGGCAGCCGCACGGGCTCGGGCGCTACCAACCAGCGAACCGACGCTTCATCCCACGCCGGTTCCGACGGCTGCGAGTGGACCAGCGGTTCATAGTCACGTAAGTCAGACCGCCACAGCTCACCCAGGGCGTCAATCGCCGCACCAGGGCTCGATGGATACCCGGGTGCACGCGGCAGTTGCTCCTCATCCGCCGGAACAAGGTGCAACTCGGCCGGACTCCGTCCGAGCGCTTCCCCGAGCAACCGCCCGTAGAACTCGTCCGGCGTGCTGTGCCCGTTCTCCCAACTCGCAAGGCGGCGCTTCACGCTGGCATCCGTCGGCAGTGCTTCACCTTGCCGCACAGCCACACGGCGCATCTCGCTCACGAGACGCAACTGTCCCCAGCCACGCTCCTTACGAGCTGCACGAATCTGCGAACCCGTCTCTTGTACCGGCTTCGTCCTCATCACCCTGCCCCGGCGTTGGGTGCTCCCGTCCATGATGACTGTACGGAGTCGATGACTCACAGGGAACGAGTCGACCGAACGCGCAGTAGAGCGCTGGGGTGACGTGGGGTGACGCGTGAAGCGTGGCCTGCGTCCCCTCTCGTCACCTGGCGTCATCTGCCCAGCCCACAGGTCGCCGGAAGATGCTCGATCCAAGGCGGCCAACCGGCCGTTCGAGGACCGAATCAAGGTGGACTCCGGTGCAGATGATGACTCGCCGCGGTGTGCAGTGGCTCTCCGCAGCCGCTGACGATCCGGCCGACTGCCGATCCCAGTGGGCCGACGATCCCCGCCGCCCCCAGGGTCATTGCACGAACAGGATCGGTCCGGTTCGTCGGTCTCGTGTGTGACGTGACGTCATGTACCGGTGTGTGGCGGGGTGTCCCTGGAAAGAAGTGCAGGCACGGCCGTCGGTGATCATGTGGTTGTCGAAGACCCATGAGAACCGAGCGAGACCGTGCCTGCCCAAACATCATCGCCCATGCCCGCCGGACTGGGAAAACTGGCCCTTCCGAACCCTCACGTCGCCCTGCAGAATGCCGCTGACCTGCGGCGCTTCCTGATATGGATACCAGATCCGCGCGGCCTGCGAGGACGGAGGTATCCGATGCTCCCGCT